>NZ_JBWYIK010000004.1:0-236628 GCF_056779735.1 Acinetobacter sp. 24-47-67 | reverse complement strand
CTGACCACCCATGCGCTCAGCAACGATTCCTGTACGGATACCTTTACGAGCCGCATAGATTGCAGATGTGTTACCTGCAGGACCACCACCGATCACAAGCACGTCAAATGCATCTTTGGCATTGAGCTTTTCAGCATCTTTCGCAGCAGAATTAGTATCGAGCTTCGCAACAATCTCTTCCAATGTCATACGACCTTGACCGATATGTTCGTTGTCTTGGAACACCATTGGTACAGCCATGATTTTGCGTTCTTCAACTTCGTCTTGGAAGAATGCACCATCAATCATGGTTGCTGTTGTGCCAGGGTTGTAAATTGCGATCAAGTTAAGTGCTTGAACCACATCTGGACAGTTATGACAGCTTAAAGATACGAATACGTCAAAGTCAGATTTGATTTCTAATGCTTTGATGGATGCCAATACTTCATCAGATACTTTTGGTGCATAACCAGAAGTTTGTAGCAATGCCAAAATCAAAGAAGTGAACTCATGACCCATTGGTAAGCCTGCGAAGAAGACACGCGGTTCTTCACCTGCTTTTGCAATACCAAAGCTCGGCGCACGTTTATTTTGACCATCAAAACGAGCTGTGACGAATGGAGACAGTGCAGCCACTTCTTCCACAAGTTCTTTGATTTTTGCAGATTTGTCTGAATCATTTAAAGTCGCAACCAATTCGATTGGACCTTCAAGGCGTTCTAAAAGCGTTTTTAATTGAGCTGAAGTATTTTGATCTAACATTGCTAACGTCTCCAAAGGAGTAATATTTATTTGATAAAGCTATATTAGAAGAAATACAAAAATAGGTAAAACAGTTAATTTACATAAAGACTATCGAAAAATTGAATTAAAAAATCATCCAATTAAGAATGAATGATTCTTTTATGATGATCGTAACAGTACAAACTTTAACTATATCTCCAAACGTTGAGTGATCGTTTGAATTCTGCTTTTAAAACTACGAGCTAATCCAAAGAAAATAAGCATTAACAATAACATGATGGCTGAGAACACCATTAATATCATCTTGACGACTTCTGAAATTTGTCGTGCCTGATTTGCCCGATGATCTATCGCTTTTGCCCAAGGAGTAATAGATTGACCATAAACTTGTTGCTGCATTGACCATAACTGCTCTGCATTAAAACCATATTCGACAAACTGTTTTTCATTTCTTTCAGCTTGCGCAAGTCGAGCTAAATATGCAGTTGCTAGCTTGGTATCTTCAGGTTTGTGAATCAAAGCCACTTGCGCAAGGACGTAGGCTTGTATAATTGGATTGACCTGTTGTTCAGTCATGATGACAGCAATCTGACTTTCGTGAATCGATTTATCATAATGACTTAATTGATATTGTTGTTCCAACGACTCATCATTCAAGTCATATTGAACATAGGTCAAACCTGACCAAATTAAGATGACAGCAATGAACCAACCAACAAACTTAAGTACAAATGATTGAAAGCGCACATAGAAAAAACGTATTTTCTTTAAAAAATGAACGATAAAAAAAGCACCAATGACTGAGCTAAATACTTTTAGAATGAACCAACCTAACCAAGATATCAAATTAAAAAAATAGTCAGGTTGATGTTGGTACACGTTTACGACTTCATCTAAACTATGTGGCAAATGAAGCTGCTGAACAGTTTCACTCATACCCATAAAACCATAAATCATGTCCTGATGAATAAAAAGCGACACAACTGAAATAATGAGTACACTGGTACTCAAAAACCCCCATAAATTAAGTATGCGATTTCGTTTGTACAATTCAGGCAATCTTTTCTGAATCTCAGTCTGCGCCACAAGATATTCATTGGTTTTATTCAAATTTAAACCTCAAGAAATTAGTGTTTTGGCTGATTTTGACTCGAATCCAAAACAAGTTGTTGAAGATTTCCTTGCAAAGCCTTAATACGGATTGATGCCTCTTCACGTTTTTGCATCCCTTCTTTCTGAATACTAATAACATCATTCACTGTTTTAATGAGGGTATTTTGAACATGTTCAAGTGTTTCAATGTCAATCACTGAGCGTTGATTTGCTCGAGCAGTATCTACTGAGTTCTGGTGTAATAAATCTGCATTTCGTTTAAGTAACTCATTCGTCGCATCATCAATAGTATTAGCCAATTGGACGCTATTTTTTTGTTCCTGTAATGAAATCGCTAAACTAATTTGATTTTTCCAGGCAGGAAGCGTGATATTTTTTATCGCATAAAACTTATCAACCAACATTGAATTATTTGATTGAATAATTCGAATCATCGGTAATGTCTGCATCGCAGATTGTTGCAATACCTGTAAATCACTCACTCTTTTTTCCAAGTTGTTTGCTAAGTGATTTAAGTCGTAGATTTTTTGATTAGTTTGCGCATCTTGTTCTAGCGTACTTAATTCAGCTATTTGCTCCTGAACTTCTTGTTGTTTAATTTTCCCTGCAGCAATATAAACCCCTAATTGTTTATATTCGTCCTGCACACCATCAAACATACGATCCAATGTATTTACACGGTCTTTTAACCCTTGTTGAGAGGTTTCAATTTCTTTAACTAAAGCATCTATTTGTTCTTTAGTGGTATTGAACTTTTGATCGAAACTCTGTTTAGCACCCTTAAATCGATTTAAGATACTACCCAAGAAGCCTGAACTTTTAGCAGGACTTAAAATACTGTTTGTATTGAGCTGTTGAGCCACTGTAACGACTTCATTTAACTTTTGACCTGTTGCATCCAAATCTTTATTTTTAACTAGATCCAGTAATTCATCCGTATAAGTCGCTGTTTTAGTCGCGATATTTTTCCCATATTCAGCAACCGTAGCATGATTCATATCAGCTAGTTCTTGGTGAACTGATTCGACTGCTGCAAGGTCTGACGTCGTCAACCCAATTTCTTTTAAATCTAACTTGGAAAACTTTTCCTCCGTAGAGATTAAGCTTAAGGATTCATTTTTCTTTTGAATTGGAAAATCAGACATAACACACCTTATTCTTTAATTAGTGATTTTTTTAGAGATCGAATCAGTTGTTCGCGACTTTGATCTAACTTTTCAATATCGACTGCGCCATTTTTAATTTGAGTTTGCTCAAGATGATATTGCCAAGCTGGGATTAATACTTGCTGCGCTTCACGAAAACGATCCGTCAGAGTTAATGAAAGTTGTTGAGTCAATTGCATTTGCATGAGAGAAATATCATTGTTTGCTTGTACCGACTCTAATGTTTGTATTTTTTTAGCCAATCGCTCCTCAAAGTTATCGAGTGGATGGCGATGATGAGAAAAATCTGTGTATTCTGTTAAAAATTGTCTTGCTGCTTGAATGTAGCGCGCCATTTGCTCTCTTAAACCAACTGCTTGCTGAAATCGAGAACTAGACTTTTGGATTTCAATGTGAATACGTTGGGACAGCTGATCAGCATCTAGAATGAGTCTATCTAAATCACGAATATAAGAAATTTGACCCGCACCGAACTCTAAATCCAGACCTAACCACTTTTGGAGAGCATTAAATTTTTTTTGTTTTAATTTCTTTTTGGATTGATTCAATTTTTGAATAATATCTGAAATTGTTTCGCTTAATTTTTTATTTAAAGTGGGGTCTATACCTACCAATAGAGCATTTTGTGCCTGCACAATATGTTCAGCATATAAATTAAGTTTAGACGAATCAGTCAATAAAGGAACAAGATCATGCCTCTTAATTGAGAGCAAATCCGAAGGATTAACTTCAATTTGATTTAAGGGTATAAGCTCATTAAAAGATGACATTGGTGTAATTTAAGAAAGTGATCAGCAATCTTCAAATGTAGCAATAAACTGTTCAAAATATACTAATTTTTTGCAAAATATTACACAAAATCAAACACAAAAAAAAAGCCAGCAAATGCTGGCTTTTTTATTAATGAGGTTTAGATTTTCTCATTCTAAGCCAACTTAAACCAATGAGTCCTAAAAGCCCAAACCCACCTAGGCTACCCCCTCCACTCGTACGAGAACTTCCAGGCCTTGTTTCAGTATTTAGAACAGCTAATGTTCCCTCACCTGATGAAGCGCCGTCTGCGTCCAATACTGAGTACTTAAGATCATAGGAAAAGACATCCAAATTATTGTTCAACTGAACTCGAATGTTTCCACCATAGCACTTTTTAAAACGGTCATTAGCACATGGCTCTACCCGATCCGCGATAATTGAAACAGGATTCGGTACTCTTGCAAAATAAATTGATACCTCATCCCCATTAGCATTATGGTAAAACTCCTTTTTATTTGGAGGATTGATTGCATTTCTGTTGCCATCACCAGCATCACTCGCTTCAGCCAGTAAATTTACACTGATTTGAGTCGATTTTTTTGGATTGATTGTATATTCCACACGTTCAGGAACAGTTGGCACGATATTGATAAAATTACCAATTAAATATGCACTTGATGTTTTTTTACTGTCGCTTTTTGAAGTAAGCGTATATGTACAGAATTCAGAGTCTCCACTCGGTGTTATGCGACCATCTGTTCTATACATGACTATCTGCTTAAGCTGCGGTTTCCACTCACATTTCAACCGATCATCAAACTTACCTAAGAATGTTTTATCGATATCTAATTTCCCAACTCCCACAACCTCAACTTTGACATCATAATTATCAACATTAAGATGCTCAATTTTTCGCACCTTACCATCAGGAGAAACAAATTCATCTGGTAAATTCAATTTAAATGGATCGAACAAAATTGGACGATATTGATTAAGATTATTTAACTCATTAAAAAATGCTTTTTGATCGGTGAGCTCCATATTATAATAATCAATCACTTCTTCTTTGGTTTCAGGATCGGCAATAGCATCTTCGAATGCTTTAATTCTATTCTCAGTTGATTTCTTTATTTGAACCAGTGATTCATTTGCTTTACTTAAATTGGAAACAGTCAACTTTAAGGTTTCTATCGCACCAATATCGCAAGTATTGGGAGTCGCATCTAAACTGTTGAGCGAATCCAATCCAATCCGATTAATACCTCGTTGATCAAGCAGCGAACAACCATCAGTACCAAAATCAACTAAATCTTTACCGCTAGAATTAATCTTCGGAAAAAAGACAGGATGAAAGTTAGTATTCTCATCATTAACCGGTAACGATGTTGAAAACAGATCATTGATACTCAATTGACTAACATCAAGACTATTTTTTTGTGCATTTTCTGACGCTTTTGCTGGTAGATCACAGTCTATAGATGGATTACTCAGTGGAATAGCATTTGCCAATAATTCAATACCTGCTGACTCAACTTGGCTCACATCACCGTGACTATATATACAGGCTTTAGCCTGATTAAAACCTATCACATTATGATTTAAGGCTTTTGCACCTGTATTTCCATACCAAAGCACAGATCGCGCGGTATTGGCGATAATCGTATTACTATCGAGCTTCAAAATAGAATTGGGACTCAAATTTATTTGACCCCCATCTGTTAAACGATCACTAAATTGAAAAATTTGACCTTGTGTATTATTTAATACATTGGAAGAGATTGTATTTGCTTGCAATTGTGCTGTAGGTTCACCACAAAATGAGAATAAACTGTTTGAAGCTGTATTTCCATTTTCGGTAATAGACATACGGGATAAATCAATCTTACGACGTGTGAACACAAGATTATCCAAGCAAGACATTGCTATAACAGCGCCTTGCTGAGCTGTATTACCACTCACCCACCCGACCGAATAACTTAAAGAGCTACCACTGTCATTCAAAAATATCGCTCCACCTCTTAACGCTGAAGACTTTGTGATATTTACATTGTATAAATCAGTCTCACCCCCCAATAGCAAAGCGCCACCATTGGTAGATGATTTACCATTTGTCAGCTCTATATTTCTTAAACTCAAACTCGGTCGATTTAGATTGGTCGTATTGAAAATGCGATGTGTATTTTGACCATTAATTATAGTTTGAATTTTAGTTTGCGCAGGATAACTATTTGAAATGACATTCGGTTTGGAATAATCGACAGGCTCTTTTCCCCTAATAATCACTGAAGAAGTTGGCTGAAGCTCTGCATTCAAACTATAGGTACCAGCTTCAAGCTGAATAATGTCAGTTTGTACTCGATCCGTATTTCCTTTAGCACAACCTCCATAAGCTCGATTAGTCGAAGCAGCCGTCAACGCTTCTCTGAGTGAACACTTTGCATCATTAGTACCGTCTTCATCATCAAAGGTAGTGACATAAATTATTGTATCTTCAGCAGCCATCAAGGACATTGCAGACAGGACTGCTAAGGTCAAAAAAGCTTTTCTACTTTTCAACATACGATTCCTTTATTATTTTTTTCTACGTATCGCGATTAAAGTCATCAGACCTAATACGGAGATTAGACCTAGCCCCCCACCAGAAGTTTTTACTTTATCGCTTGTATAAGTATCTCTGGGGTCTTGTTTAATGACGGTTGGAATTTCGATATAAGGATTCATTGACTCATTCAATTGACGTGTAGATACAACGACCAAAACTTTAAAATCATCAGTTCCGTGCCAATTCCCTTGAGGCGTATAAGTAAACTCCCCATTTTGGAGTAGTTCTGCTTTACCTTTACTTGGAGAATTATTTTGTTGGATGATCATACAGCCCGCTTGCCATTCTTCTTTTTTGGGATGAGGTCCGACTAAGGCATCACATTGACTAGCAGGTATTAGCTCACCATCTCCTAGAAAATCATTAATATTTAACTTAACAATTTCTCCGTAAAAGATATCCTTGCCAAATCTGCCTGAAGACGTACTTGACTGAATAAGTTCGATTGCGCCTCGATCACACAAAATACGATCCTTACGTGCGTTGCCACGCTGATCAACTGTTTCACATGATGTACCATTTGAATCTGGTCCACGATTAATGATCGGAGAATCTGTTAATTGTCGATAACTAGGCAACACTCTTGGGCGGAAATATCCTAAAGCATAGCCAGAATAGACTTTGAACGGACATAAAATGCCAGATGAATTAACATCACATTCACCTTCTACATCAGTCCCAGCTAATAATGTGCGCTCGCCCAGTTGTTCTGAAGCTGTGCCCTCACAACCAAAACCATATAAATTATTGTTTAAATTTGATTGATCTATTGCAGTCTCTACACGACAGTCTAGATTGCCATTTTTTGCAATTATATTGTTAGTAAGCAATGCCTTCTTAAACGGCGCATTAAAAATCAAGCCAAAATCATTAAAGACCAGCGTATTGTTATTAAGCGCAATACCATCCTTCACATTGATAATATAGCCCTTATTATTAAAAATTGTTGAATTGATCACTTTGGCATAATTGAGATTGGTCACCTTAGTTTCATCTTCACTCAACACTTTATGGCTATAAATTGCGAAACCTTCTGAATCTGTTGTTTTATTACCTTTAATAACAGAAGCACTAATGTCAAAATCAGGAAATTCACTATACAAAACAGCACCTTGTTGTGCTTGATTGTTTTCCAGTAACGAATTAACTAGATTCACTCGCGCGGAACGAATTTTGCTAGTTTCGGATTCAATAAATGATTCAACATTATAAATCGCACCACCAAAATTTGCTTTGCCATTGATAAGATGGCTTTTATCAAATTTTAGCCGTTCATAATTGAGAATTAACCCACCTTTGTCTTTGCATACAGATGCAGTACAACCTTGCAAGGTAATTTCGTAAAATTCCACACCAATTGCAGCATCTCTAATTTCATTATCAGCTTTAGGACGAATTCGCTCAATATGGAAAATTCTATCAGTACCCTTCATTGCTATGACGGCATTTTTTGTACCAGGAATATCGTCAACAATGGTAGTTTCATACTGCGTTCTAAAAACCATCGGTTTAGAGATGCGAACTTGCTCGTTTAGAAGATATTCTTTCGTAGATAAGATAATATTATCTGTCGCATCTTTACCACCACAGCCATTGAGACCTGCTTCAGGTTTACCCTGATTAATATATTCAATTGCTTCACGCAACGAACATTGATCATCATTTTTGGTGATATCTTCAGTGGTCGTAACCACAATATCCGCACTGAATACATGCCCTGTTGCACACAACAATACAAGACCTAAGCCCCGTCTGAGCATTACCATCTCCTTAATTTTTCTTTATTTTTTTAAGTAGCGAACTTTAATTATGTAGCGCTATTTGTCCATTTTGACTAATCTGTCACAAATTTTTAGAATTCTCAATTATTTTTAAGTAAAAAATTGCCGAGTTCAGATAAAATCTACATTTTGAGTTTTGAATAACATTTAAAAAGCATTTAAGCACTATACTGATCGATGAGCGCGTAGATTTGCTTAAGGGTTGCGTTGGATAGCTTAACTTTTTCACCCTGTAGTAACTTTGATAATTGATCAACCGTTTGTAATAAGGTACTGGTCTGTATCGGGCCATTGGTCAGCAGATAATCAATAATTAAAGGATCAAAATGCACACCTTTACGATCCAACACAGAATGTAATAAGGCATAGCGGTCAGCGTAGGATTGACCTGTTGGCACTTTAACACTCACCGCTTGAGTTAATCTCGACTGAAGATCTGGTAATTCAAGTTTCAATTCAATTGGCGCAGATCTAGATGAAAAGACTAGTTGTCCTCCACCATCATTATTATTATTTATTAAATGAAATACCGCCTTTTGCCAATGCGGTACACCACTAATCGCTTCAATATCGTCTAGAGCGACCAAATCATAACGATCCAATGAAGTAATCGCCTCAATTGGAGCATCGAGCAATTCTAGCAATGACACTTTAATTGCAGATTTCCCAACATCTAGATATGAGTCACATATCGCAGTTAATAAGTGACTCTTACCTGTGCCCGCACCGCCATAAAGGTAAAATCGATTCATTAATCCAGCATGAAGTTGGCGAACTGCATCAATGACGGGTCCCCAACCTGGGCCGGAAAAATCACTGATCCGTGCATCAAGTTGAGGTTCTATATCAAGTTGCAGTTGCCGCATAAATGCTTGGTCACCTTAAGGTTCTTTATTTTGTTTCTGCACATCGATTTTTTCAGATGTTGCAATATCTTGTTGATTATTGATTGATTGTGGTTTGAGATCAAGCTCAATATCAACCTGATCGGTTTGGATTGTAATTTCACCACCACCATGATCAGCTACGGCAACAGCTGGCGTACCATAAATTGTACTCCTTTCATAAGTGTCACGTGCATGTCGGAGCAGTACCACGATTACAGCTGCAACAGGTAATGCAATCAACATACCCAAGAAACCAGCCAATTGTGCACCAGCCAATACAGCGAATACGACCGCTACTGGAGAAAGACCAATTTTATCTCCCAATAAGAATGGCTGAAGCACATAACCTTCAACAGCTTGCCCTACCATGAACACCACTGCAACTAAAAGGAGTTGAGTCCAATCCATACCAAATTGGAAGAAAGTTGCTATCACGGCAGCAATAATTCCTACTGCAAATCCTAAATATGGGATGATACTTGCCAAGCCTGCAATCATGCCAATAATCAAACCAACTTCCAGACCAATCAGTTGTAAACCAACAGCATAAACAATCCCCAAAAGGATCATCACGAGGAATTGTCCTTTTACAAATGCACCTAGTACGCTATGGCATTCACCTACGATTTCAAGCGTTGAAGCTTCATAAGGACGTGGAATGAGTCGACGCAAACTATTGAGCATTCGATCCCAATCTAAGAGGAAATAAAATGCAATAATTGGAATCAGTACAATTGTCCCACCAATCTGAATAAAATTCAGACCAGATTGTGCCAATTTGAGTGCCATCGCTTGGATACTGTCAGCACTATAATTGGTTTGAACATACTCCATAACAGCTGCTGAAATCTGATCTACATCTAATTCTAGTGGCACTATATTGAAAGTATCTGATAACCACGGTAAGAAGCTAAAATTTACCCAATGAACTACTTTCGGGATACTGGATTTAGCATACATCAGCTGTTCCCAAATTAATGGAACCAAATACCACATTGCCCATGTGATCACGACACCAATACCAATAAATACCAAACTGATAGACAACCAACGAGGTAAACCTATCTTATGCAATCGATCAACCAATGGACTGAAAAGATAAGCTATTAAAAATGCACCAATAAATGGGATTACGACCGGTTTTAATAAGTATAAAATCCAGAGAAATAAAGCTATCCCTGCAAGGATAAAAACACGGCGTAGGGTACGATCTACCATAGAAACTCGCCTTTTTTAAGATTATTCGTTATGTAAAGGAAAATATTTTAGTAAAGATAACATTTTAGTGCATAAATAACATAAGAGTTTCGTATATTCGGGTTATAATCCCCGCGCGAATGCGGAGACTTCAATATGAGCAACTCAACTTCTACCCCAAACACTGGTTTAAGCTACAAAGATGCAGGTGTCGACATTGAGGCGGGCGACGCGTTAGTCGATCGTATCAAATCTGTCGCTAAACGCACGACTCGTCCTGAAGTAATGGGCGGTCTTGGTGGCTTCGGTGCACTTTGTAAAATTCCTAAAGGTTATGAAGAACCTGTTCTCGTATCTGGCACAGACGGTGTTGGTACAAAATTACGTTTAGCATTGAATTTAAACCGTCATGACACAATTGGTCAGGATTTGGTTGCAATGTGTGTGAACGATTTACTTGTCTGTGGTGCTGAACCACTCTTCTTCCTTGATTATTACGCAACTGGTCACCTCAATGTTGATGTCGCAGCAAATGTAGTGACAGGTATCGGTCAAGGTTGTGAACTTGCTGGATGTGCGTTGGTCGGTGGTGAAACTGCTGAAATGCCAGGCATGTATGAAGGTGAAGATTACGATTTAGCTGGTTTCTGTGTAGGTGTTGTAGAACAAAGTAAAATTATTGATGGCTCTAAAGTTAAAGCTGGTGATGTATTAGTTGGTGTTGCTTCAAGCGGCGCACACTCTAATGGCTACTCTCTTCTTCGTAAAATTTTAGATGTAAAAAATGTTGATTTAACTCAAATTGTTGATGGTCGTCCACTTGCTGATGTCGCAATGGAGCCAACTCGTATCTACGTTAAACCAATTCTAGAGCTTCTCAAACAGGTTGATGTTCACGCGATGGCACACATCACAGGTGGCGGTTTACCAGGTAACTTACCTCGCGTATTACCAAATGGTGCTCAAGCTGTAGTAAACGAATCTTCTTGGGAATGGCCTGAGCTGTTCAAACTTCTTCAACGTGAAGGTGGTGTAGAACAATTTGAAATGTACCGTACATTCAACTGTGGCGTAGGTATGGTTCTAGTTGTTGATGCTGCTGAAGCTGATAAAACAGTTGAAATCTTAAATCAACTCGGCGAAAAAGCATGGACAATGGGCCACATTGTTGACAATGCTGAATCTGTCGAAGGTGCAGACGAAAAAATTCGTGTGATCTTCGCTTAATCAGTTTATTGTTAAAACATGATTAAAATTGCTGTTTTAGTATCAGGTAACGGATCAAACCTACAAGCATTAATTGATGCAAACCTTTCAGGTCAAATTGTCGGTGTGATCTCGAATAAACCTGATGCTTACGCACTTGAGCGTGCTACTCATGCCAACATTGCAACTGCAGTGATTGAACACAAAAACTTCCCAGACCGTGAAACGTTTGATGATGTTATGCATCAGCAACTGCTCGACTGGGAAGCTGATCTTGTAGTTTTAGCGGGCTTTATGCGTATTTTAAGTGCTAAGTTCGTTAAAGCATGGGAGGGTAAAATGATCAATATCCACCCTTCTCTACTACCAAATTACAAAGGAATGCATACACATCAACGTGTATTAAATACTGGTGATTTATGGCATGGATGTACAGTACATTATGTCACTGCAGAACTAGATGCAGGTCAAGCACTTGCTCAAGGCGTACTCAAAGTGTCGCACCATGATAATGTTGCATCTTTAGCTGATCGTGTACATCAACTTGAACATTTAATTTATCCTCAAGTTGTAGAATGGATTTGTAATCAAACCATTCAAGTCACATCCGAAGGCGTGCACTATAAAAATCAAATTTTGAAAGATCCAATACAGTTCTGTCATATTTGATTTAAAAAACGCAGCTTAGGCTGCGTTTTTTAGTGGCGTCAAAATAGTTTTTAAATGCGCAGCCAATTGCTCAGGATGTTCAAGTGGGAACATGTGTCCACCTTCAAAAATACTAAAAGGCACACCAAACTTTTTCCTCACTTTATGAGGGAATTTACGTGCTAAGAATGGACCTTCAGAAGCAACAATTAATTGACTTGGAACTTTGAGCTTAGGTTGAGGCAGCCACCATAATGAAGGATTGGTTCTAAAAATATCCACTTCAATAGATTTTGGAATCGCCAATTCAACGCCGCCACGCGTTGGATCTTCAACTAATGCAAATTGAATATAGTCATTAAAACATTGCTCATCAAATGCTGCATATAATGCTTTGGGTCGAAGTAATGTTGCAGCTTGCTCTCGACTATCCCAATGATCACGTCGACGTTTAGACAATGCCGCTGGCGACATTTGATCCACTGCTTTTAACTTCAAAGACTTTGCAATATGCATAGCAAATGATTCTAGCCCCATAATAAGAGGTGGATCGAGAAGAATAGTTTGACTAAAAAGTTCTGGGCATTTCAACGCAGCTTTGAACGTCAAAACTCCTCCTAAGGAGTGCCCGATACCAATCACTTTACGACCATGGGATTTCTGAACAATATTATCAATCACTTGCTGTGTCATACTTTCCCAGTGTTGATCTACAGGATAACGTTGATCAACACCAAGATTGGTCGTATAAATCACATCGAATTGATCAGACAAAGCATCAAAAAATTTTTGATAAACTTTCGATGGAACCCCGTTGGCATGAGCAAAATGGATCAATGGTTTCATTGGATTCGATTCACCTGCTCAGATTGAATCTGCTTGGAAATTGAAGAAGCAAAACCTTGACCAATTTCACTTCCAAGTCGTCCAAGCACAGAATCAAAGGGGCTACGTTGAATAGTATAATCTACCGTTTTTTCGACTTTTAATTCGCGTTTCAGTGTGTGAATACTGCCAATCCGATCTGCAATACCGAGCTTCACAGCCTGCTCACCAGTCCAAAACAAACCTGAAAATATAGCAGGGTCTTGCGATTTCAATTTATTGCCACGACCTTTTTTGACTGCATCAATAAAATGTTGATGAACATTATCCAATACACCTTGTACGTGTGCACGTTGTGCAGGATCAACTGGTTGTGTCATCGACAATAATGCTTTGTTCTCACCTGAAGTCATGGTGCGATCTTCAACGCCAAGTTTTTGCATCAAACCACTCACTCCATAGTTTGGCATAATGACACCAATTGAGCCGACTAAACTTGATGGATTAACAATAATTTCATCCGCTGCAGACGCAATGTAATATGCACCTGAAGCACCTGTGTCACCAATTAATGCATAAAGTTTTTTATCTTTATAAACCGACTTTAAATATTGGATCTCTTGCCAAATTTCATCAGACTGAACTGGAGATCCACCCGGAGAGTTAATATTTAAAACAACAGCTTGCGATTGCTTGCTTTCAAATGCTTTTTTCAAACCTTTGATCGTATCTGCACTATTCACACTTTGCTGGTCTGCAGCAATCGTTCCCACGATATCCACCGTAGCAATATGCTGTGATGACACAGCACTTTCAGTGGAAGTCGTTGAGCAACTTTTCCCCATGACCAAAACAATAAATAACAGATATGCGAAAGTAAGAAATTTAAAAAAGATTCCCCAACGTCTTGCACGTCTCTGTTCTTCTACAGATGCGAGAACAGCTTTTTCTAAAATTTGCCATTCTTTTCCGTTAGGTTGGTTATTAGGTTTTTGATTTTCATTTTGTGGTTCAGGCGGCCAAGCGGACATACATACCATCCAAATTAAATTTAAGCTGACATTATATACAAGGAATGAGGTCAAACTATTTATAAGTCAAGATTTAACATATAATAAACCCAAATCACAATATTCTATGAACTTACCAAATTTTGAATCTAATGCCTGAAACCAAAACATCGACCACAACCCGCCTGTTAAATTTCTTCAGTCGCCGTCCGATTCGTTTTTCTCGTTTTTTTGCAAAAATGCTTGCAGGGCTGATTAATACGCTAAAAATTACAAAAACTACGAACACCATCCGCCTCAATATCGACATTTGCTTACCACATCTTTCTGATGAAGAAAAACATTTAGTGACTCGTGCAGCAGTAAGAAACGAACTTCAATCTTATATGGAATTTTTTAGTATTTGGGGAAGCTCAAATGAAACCAATATTTCACGAATACGCCATGTCACGGGTGCTGAATATTTTCATGAAGCAATGGCTGAAAAGAAAGGGATTATTTTACTCGCACCACATTTTGGTACATGGGAAGTCATGAATGCGTGGTTCGCACAGTATACCAAGATGACCATCATGTATAAACCCATCAAGAATGAAGAAGCAGATCAATTTGTGCGCCAGGCTCGTAGTCGAGAACAAGCAACTTTAGTCCCTACAGATGAGAGTGGTATAAGACAAATTTTTAAAGCCCTTAAATTAGGAGGGACAACTGTGATTCTTCCAGATCACAATCCTAAACACGGTGGTGAAATGATCGATTATTTCGGCATCCCACTCGAGTCCAGTAATTTAAGTGCCAAACTCATCCAAAAAACTAAAGCCAAAGGCCTTTTGGTCTATGCAATTCGCAATGAAACTGAAGATTTTGATGTATTTATTGAACCAATGGATGCTTCGATTTATGAAGGCACTCCCGCTGATGGAACGTTAGTAATTCACCGTGCAATAGAAAGCCTGATTCATCGTTATCCTGAACATGCTCATTGGAGCTACAAACGTTTCCGTGCAAATCCTGATCTACATAACATTTATCGTATCCCTGCAGAACAAGCCAGAGCAAAAATAGAACAAGTTAGAAAAGCAAGTTAATCTATGGGGTTATTCCGAGTTAACCACGCTTTTTGATCTCGATGATATCGAAATTGTACATCTCCGTTTTTATCGAAGGTCATTCGAATGCTGCCCTTCGATTGGGTATCGAGTAGCGGAATATTAAGCGCTTTTAAACGCTCTTTGACAACAGGATGTGGATGATTATAGCGGTTATCAAAACCAGCCGATGCAATGGCAATTTTAGGTTTGGTATTTTTTAAAAAGTCGTAAGATGAACTATGTCGACTGCCATGGTGTCCTAAGATTAAAATATCTACTTTAAGTTCAGGATACTGCTTTAAAATACTATACTCTGTCTCCCATCCTGCATCTCCCATAATCAGAAGATGCTTAAAATCGTTAGCATAGGGTAATGTCAGATATATTACGCAAGAGAGCTCATTACGATTTTGACTGACAAAATTTAATTGTGATTCAGCTGGTGAGAGAAATTGTATATTTATCCTACCCAATTGCACCTGTTGATGCTGTCGACAATAATCAAATTTCACTTGCTGAAACCTATCATCTTTTTCATTTGAGATAACTTGATCAATTTGTATATGTTTTTCGATAGCGCGGTATGCACCAGCATGATCTTGATCAAGATGACTCATAAAAATTTGATCTAATTTTGATATTCCACGTTGAATTAAGAAAGGGACAACTACACTTTCTCCAATACTAAATGTATTCTCATCAAAGCTCCCGCCTGTATCAACTAAAGCATTTTTCCCTGATGACTGTAAGAGTATGGATTGCCCCTGTCCTATGTCTAAAATTTCAATGATATCGTATCCATCATCACGTTTAGGCATCAGCAATGCCACACCTAATACGGGTATCCATAATCGAGGGATTACATTCTTTGGCATAAAGAACATCAATACTGCCAAAGCGAGCAAAAACATTTGTGCTTTCGTTAACGCCACCCATTTCAATGGATTGTCTAATATTAATCCCAACTTAGTCAGCAGCACCAAAAGCACCGATATCAACATATCAGCCAGATGAAATAAAAATAGACCAACAAAAGGAATAAAGCTGAGACAATAGCCCAGTACTTCTAATGGCACGATCAAGGTCCCAAT
Organism: Acinetobacter sp. 24-47-67; assembly: GCF_056779735.1. Taxonomy (NCBI): domain Bacteria; kingdom Pseudomonadati; phylum Pseudomonadota; class Gammaproteobacteria; order Moraxellales; family Moraxellaceae; genus Acinetobacter; species Acinetobacter sp. 24-47-67. Next base: position 220,535 of record NZ_JBWYIK010000004.1, on the reverse strand, counting down.
CATTGGAACAGCAACTAAATTAGCAAATGGTGCAAGTAAAGAAATCTGTTGAAATATCAGTAAAGTGAATGGTAACAGTGCAATAAATATTTTCCATTGGGATTGCAAAAGTATTTTAAGATACATTTTTGCTTTATCTAGAAAATGATATTTGTTGATTAAAGCAGTGTTTTGCTGTTCATGAACGATCGTTTGGTATACACGAATCAAAATCAAACATGCGCCGTACGAAAGCCAAAATGCAGCAGATAAAGTACTAAAAGGGTCTAAATAGAGCATAAAGCTCGCACTGATAAGTAATAGCACAAAAGGCTTAATCTTAAATTTAAATAAAATAGCGATACTAATTAGACAAACTGACAATGTAGTTCTTAGTGCAGGAATTTCGAGCCCTGAAAAAAAACTATAAATAATTACCCCACATACGAAAGGGATTAAAAGTAAATATGTTTTGGGAACTTTTAGAAAAATATGAGGACGAAAAATTGATACAAGATGCCCCATGAACCACGATAATAAACCAGCAAAAATTAGAACATGTGGACCTGAAATAGCCAATAAATGCGTAATGCCTAGTTTTTTAAATAATTCTTCTTGTTGCTCCGTCAGTAGACTCTTATCACCTGTGAGTAACGCGACTAGCAAACCCTTATTTCTGAATACTCCCTGTTCGATATCATCCCTAAAAGCTAAACGTGCTTTTTCAATGCTCAGGCTCAATCGTGCGATAAGGCTCCGATGCACATCGGTTGAAGATAAATAACCTTCAGAATATAACACCGCTTCACTTACAGGTACGATCCAATCTACACGCATTGTTCCAGCTATATTTTGCTGCAACAACCATTTCTCATGATCAAATACCCCATCTACTGCATAACTATGTGCGGGTCTTAATTTTCCCATAACTTTATAATAGCGCCCTAGTTCTAATGTCGTATCAAGTTTTGACTCTCGCAAATATAATAATAGCGTTTGAGATTGTCCTTGCTTCTTGTCGATCACTTGCGCACGCTGCTGTATTGATCGACTTTCCTGATCCATTTTCAGCTGATTAATTTTATTGATATAGACAACTATTTCTTTTTCTTCAATATATTGAACACGTTTCTCTAAACGATCGTGTAAGGCTGTTTTTGCATGTTGATGCCCCAAAACAAATGTGATCAGACAAATTCCCGTTAGCACAAGCATTCTTGATGATGACTGGACAATACTTGAGGTGTGAGGATAAATGAATCGATCAGGTTGCCTCATTAATCGTACAAAGTAACCCATGATCAAAATGATACTTGCCATACCCAGCAAGAGAGTTGAATATTCAACTTCACCCTGAAAGCTGATCGTAGCAACACCAATGATCCAAAAGATGAGAATAAATATTAAAAACATCTAACTTTTATGTTTATTTTTCTTAAATAGATTAAAGCCCACCTAAGTGGGCTTTAACAAGACTGTTAATCGGATTTTTAGGCTATACCCACAATCCATCTTGCATATGCAAAATCTTATCAGCAGTTTGTGCGAGCTGTTCATCATGGGTCACGATGAGCATTGCCATATTAAATTCTTTACGCAGATCGGAAAGCAATTCAAAAATTGTGACGGCAGTTTTACGATCTAAATTTCCAGTAGGCTCATCTGCCATCATCAATTTAGGTTGAGCCACTAAAGCTCGTGCAAGCGCAACGCGTTGTCGCTCACCGCCAGATAACTCACCTGGTTTATGCGTTAAACGATGTGATAAACCCACTTTATTCAACAAATATTCTGCACGTTCTTTTACTTCTTTAAAATTTGCATCTTTACGTAACATCAGCGGCATTGATACATTTTCTAAAGCCGTAAACTCAGGAAGTAAATGGTGAAATTGATACACAAATCCGAGGTGTTCATTACGTAGGAAACCGCGTTCAGCTTCGCCTAAAGTGTCAAAACGCTGCCCATTAAGCATCACTACACCTTCGGACGGACGATCAAGCCCCCCTAATACATGTAACAGCGTACTCTTACCCGAACCACTTGATCCAACAATTGAAACAAATTGTCCTTGCTCAACAACTAAATCCAATCCCTTAATCACTTCAACAGTTGATTTACCATCTGTAAAATGTTTATGAATATTTTTGGCTTCTAAGACAATATTACTCATAGCGTAAAGCCTCTGCTGGTTGAACTTTAGCAGCACGCAGCGCTGGATAAATTGTTGCAAGGAAACTTAGCGCTAGTGATAAGCTAACAATCACCACCACATCTTGCCAACGTAGATACGATGGTAAATAGTTAATGAAATATGCATCGAATAAATTTAGTCCAAAAGCGGTGTTCAGCCAGCCAATAAATCCACTGATGCTCGTTGCAAAGATGATACCTAGTGCTGCTCCTGCCAGTGTTCCTACAACACCAATCACCGTACCCTGTACCATAAAAATCTTAGTGATCGTTGCTGGTGAAGCACCTAAGGTTCTTAAAATAGCAATGTCGGATTTTTTATCAGTAACCACCATCACCAATGAAGATACAATATTAAATGCTGCAACCAAGACAATCAGGAAAAGTAAAAGGCTGACCATTGCTTTTTCCATCTGAATGGCACTAAAGAGATTGCCGTGCGTATAAGTCCAATTTGATGGATAGAAATTGCCTGGTAAATCCATAACAACTTCTTCAGCGACTTGTGGTGCTTTGAAGATATCATCTAGCTTCATACGGATACCTTGTGCACCATCCGGCAGTCTCAACAGTGTCGAAGCATCATTTAGCGCGATGTAACCCATCATCGAGTCCACTTCCGCACCAATACTAAAAATACCGACAATTTTAAAACGTTTAAATCGTGGAACAACGCCAGCGGGTGATGGTGTCGCTTCAGGTAATACCAATGTTACATTGTCATTGAGACTTAAACCTAAAGCATCCGTCATCTGCTTGCCCAAAACAATCCCGAACTCACCTTTCTTTAATGAGTTGAGGTCGCCTTGAACCATATGATTTTGAATAATAGATACATTTTTTTCATAGTCAGGCTCAATACCCGTGACCATTATCCCTGCAACCTGTCCTTGGGCTGTTAACATCCCCTGCAACTGTGTAAAAGGTGCAACACCCGTCACATGTTCATGTTGGTCTATTTTCTTTGCAAGCTCAGGCCAGTCTGTTAGAATTTGTGTAGAGGAAACAGTCGCTTGAGGTACCATTCCCAAGACACGGTTTTTTAATTCACGATCGAAACCGTTCATTACAGATAACACAGTAATGAGAACAGCGACGCCCAAAGTCAGACCGATCATGGAAACTAAAGCAATAAAAGAAATAAAGTGATTACTTCGCCGTGCGCGAGTGTATCTCAACCCTATATACAGCGAGATCGGTTTAAACATACCATCTAGTCCGAGGTGTTTTAATGAAAAATCTTCAGCATCAAAGTGGCAATATTGAAAGACGCGTCATGTCACGTATTGATGCTGCCTTAAGAATAAATTATCAGATCATCACTAAAGATGTCGCTTTGAATGATCCCTATGATTCAAATTTTGTACTACCGCGCTATTTTCTCTTACTTGCAGAATTAGATCAATTTGATCATGCGCTTATGTACGAATTAGAACAATTAAATCAAAAAGATCAACAAATTGCTCGGATATTATCCTTATTTAATCAAAAATTAAACCTGATTACGGGCTCACTTTACGACTCTATTGTACAAACCATGTTACCAGTACCTACTCAAGTCAATTTGTCTGAAACGGGTTTTAGTTTTTATGCTGAGCAACATATCCCTGAACAAACCTATATTCATATCACATTGAGTCACCCTGAAAATGATTTTCATATCGCTGCAACTGCACAGGTTGTCTACAGCAATCAAGAAGAAAATGGGCTGTTTAGAACCGGTGCATATTTTCTAACGTTACATCCCCAAGACAAAGTAAAGTTAACAGAAGCCTTGAAGCATTTAAAAAACTCACAGAATCGCTGAGCATCCAACTTAAGGCTTTAATACTTTTTGTTTAAATTTCTGATTCGCTTCTATATCCCGATAAAAATACATAAACAATCCCAGAAGTAGGATCATTGCTCCCAGTATCATACCTAGCGTTAATTTCTCATGATTAAATGCAGCGCCTACACCAAGTGCTAGAACTGGAGTCATTACATTTGTCAGTGACAATGTCGTCGGTTGGATTTTTTTGACCAAATAGAAATAACAAAACATAGCCACTAATGAAGCCATAACAACAGAATATATGATCGCAAGTAATGACTTCATTGAAGGTAATTCAGTAGGTAAATATTTCCATATAAATGGCACAATTAAACATGCAACAAAGGTAGAAACCAGTATTGAACCTGTCGCCTGTGCCATCGGTGCTACATCAGCATTTATTTTTTTTACCCAAAAAATTGACATTGCGTATGAAAAAACGCTAAGCAACATTAAACCAATTCCAATGGGATGGATATGTTGTGATGATCCAGTAAAACTGATCACTACGAGCCCAGTAATCGCGACGATCATTCCTAACCATTGCAGCTTATGCAAATCTTGTTGAAAGATAAATTTTCCAATAAGCCCCGCCATAATTGGTGCTAATCCAAACATCAGTGCAATCATGCCAGAACTTAGATAATCAGTAGCTACATAAGTAAAAAATTGTGAACCAATCAAGCTAAATGAACCAGCAAAATAACTATGCAATGCAATTGAATTTAAAGGAAATTTTACCTTTAAAACAATGAGAAGCAATGCCGCGATAGGCAGTGCCAAGCCTAATCGAATCACCAATGCCCACATTAAATAAATATCTTCTACACTCCACACAATCGCAAGTGGAGTTGTTGCCCAGATGATGACCAATAAGGCATAAATGAGCATAAGTTTAGATTTTTCTGGCATGTGAACTCGATTGATAAGATAAATCAGGCAGTTTTTCTTTTTTGTTTTTGAATCGTTTGATCCAAAGCACTTGAAAATTCACGCTTATCTCTTTCTGAAATTGGCGGTGGTCCACCGGTTTGAACGCCAGCCCCTCTCAAAGTTTCCATGAAATCACGCAAATGTAATCGTGCCTTAATATTAGCTTCTGTCCAAATTTCACCACGTGGATGAATTGCAACGCCACCCTTTTCGATGACTTGAGCTGCTAGAGGAATATCCTGCGTCATGACAATATCATGCTCTTTCATACGTTCGATAATTTCTTTATCAGCTTGATCTGCTCCACTCATCACCTGTATTGAATTAATACGAACAGAAGGAGTTATTCCTACATTTTGATTGGCGACAAAAGTTACTTCAAGTTGATAACGATCAGAAGCTCTTAAAATGACTTCACGCAAAATTTTAGGTAATGCATCAGCATCCACCCAGAGTTTAAATGGCAACACGCCTCTTTCCTTCGTTGTCTTACCACGTCATCTTATCAAATTTTACAGATGGCTGGTTTGATATGATGAATATAAAGCGGATCGTTTTTTTATAGTGAGGACCTTCTCTCCATGTTATTTAAATACATGAAAAATCTTATTGTTGTCAGTTTAATCAAAATTAAAACTAATTGATTGTTTTTGCTTAATGTATGAACGATTAAAACTTTTTTTGATACGAAGCTTTTGACAATTGAAATGTCTATCCTTAATATACAAGCACCTCGCAACGTCCCTATCGTCTAGAGGCCTAGGACATCGCCCTTTCACGGCGGTAACCGGGGTTCGAATCCCCGTAGGGACGCCATTATCGTTTCATACGATCACTCAATATTCAAAATTACTATTATTTCATTGAAGAATTGTAGTTTTTCACTACAATAACTCGCTTCATTTGTTTCGAATTTTCAATCCTATGCACTCATCTCCGAATGATGCTTCGCATCAGGGCAATTCTGCGCCTTTACAACGCGCTATGAGTACTCGACATCTGGTTATGATTTCGCTTGGCGGCGCAATCGGTACTGGACTTTTCTTAGGTTCGGGTGAAGTCATTGCACAAACGGGGCCTATAGGTGCCATTATTTCTTATATCCTTGGCGGGATTATCGCCTACATGGTTATGCTGTGTTTAGGTGAGCTTGCCGTTCATATGCCTGAGTCTGGTTCGTTTGGTGCTTATGCCAAAAGATATATTGGACCAGGAACAGGCTATACCATCACTTGGTTATATTGGTTAACTTGGTCGGTTACATTAGGAACTGAGTTTACAGCCGCCGCCCTCCTCATGCAGGAATGGTTCCCAGATAGTTCCATGTGGATGTGGACTATAGTCTTTGGTGTATTCGTATTTGTTTTAAATATGATTTCCACAAAATGGTTCGCAGAATCTGAATTTTGGCTGGCATTAGTTAAAGTTATTACTGTTGTTGCATTTATTCTCTTAGGCCTACTCGCAATTTTTGGCGTAATTGGCTATCAAGGTTACGAAACGGCGCCTTTATTTAGCAATTTAACGGCTCAAGGTTGGTTCCCTGAAGGTCTATTCCCAATTTTTGCTACGATGCTTATCGTAAACTTCGCATTCTCTGGAACAGAATTAATTGGGGTTGCTGCTGGTGAAACTAAAGACCCAGCTAAAAATGTTCCTAAAGCGATTAATACAGCGATTTTTCGTCTGTTGATTTTCTTCGTAGGTACAATCATTGTAGTAACGTCACTTCTTCCACATCAAGAAGCTGGCTTAGCTGCTGAAGGTGTGAGTAGCTCTCCATTTGTGACTGTTTTCCAGCATATTGGTATTCCCTATGCAGAAGATATCATCCGTTTTGTAATTATTACCGCTTTATTATCAGCTGCTAACTCTGGTTTGTTTGCTGCGTCACGCATGATGTGGTCTTTATCTTACAAAAAGCAGCTCCCTGCAGTATTTTCTAGAGTGAATGCACGTGGTATCCCCTATGTTGCAGTGATCGTGACAATGATCGGTGGGTTACCAGGATTATTGTCAGAACAATTCGCACCTGAGACTATTTTTACCAATTTATTAGGTATTGCTGCTTTCACAATGGTCGTTGTGTGGATGAGTATTTGTTTAAGCCAATTTAATTTCAGACGCGATTGGTATAAGCAAGGGCGCAAAAAAGAAGAGCTGGGCTTTGCTGCTCCATTATTTCCAATTGTCCCAATCTTAGGTTTTGTGTTCTGTTTTATCACATGCTTAAGTATGGTATTTGATCCAAGTATGCGTATTAGCTTTTTCGGGTGTTTAGCGTTCATTGCTGTATGCTATGCCAGTTATTACCTGTTTTATCACGATAAATCTTGATTTTGAAATAGCGACTTCGGTCGCTATTTTTTTGCTTAGACAGTTCCTATTTTCCCAATGCTTTTCTAATATTTCTTGGAGATTTGATCTAAATTTAGCCTTTAAATTCAATATTGTTTTATTTTCATACGAACACACCATTTTTTTAATTTTTTTGCTGAAATGCGTTTGACACCCCCCTATTTTCACCCTATTATACGCCCACCTCTGAAACGTCCCTATCGTCTAGAGGCCTAGGACATCGCCCTTTCACGGCGGTAACCGGGGTTCGAATCCCCGTAGGGACGCCAATTTTCAGAAGTAGATTTTATTAAGTCCCTATCGTCTAGAGGCCTAGGACATCGCCCTTTCACGGCGGTAACCGGGGTTCGAATCCCCGTAGGGACGCCATTAATTTCAATTGAAATAACATGGTTTAAAATATATTTCTGCACTGTCCCTATCGTCTAGAGGCCTAGGACATCGCCCTTTCACGGCGGTAACCGGGGTTCGAATCCCCGTAGGGACGCCATATTCGAGATGATACATCTCATAAAAAAGCCCAAGCATTTAAGACTTGGGCTTTTTTTTATAACTTAGTCACCCTAAAAATCGAACACAAAATAAACAACATTATCATCTTTGCAGGTTATGGTGGTTTAAACCCTTAATAACGCTTGGAGAAGATGATGTTGGACAACACCGTACTTAATCCCCTAGCATCCCCATCACAATTAAATACAATTAGTCCTAAAACAAATAAAGACTGGGTTGAGTTTTTTTTAGACCCTAAAGTGAATCGTGAATGTAAAACAGAATATGCTGAAACCTATGTTCTTTCACTATTTGATCAACTCAATACGACTCATTTATCGTGGATTGATCAGGTAGAACAAGTTAGGCAACATATACAACACGAACATGATCAAACTTGTTCTAAATTTCAAAGTTATCTAGATCAACGAAAATCAGGCCTTGGGCGTGACTACTTTCCAACCATCTCTCATGCTTTAGAATTTTTATATAAAGTTGCTCCAGTTAAATATGTAGATGGCTCCTGGCTATATTCATCTCTTACGCACCCCTCTCTGTTTGAAAGCAAAGATCTAAGCTATATCTACTTAGAAGAACTTGGCTTGGGAGATGCTAAAGCAAATCATGTTTGCATGTATCAAAACTTACTGCGACATTTCGAGCTTGAACCATACATTAATTATTTAGATGATATTTATTTCGAACAAGCCGCTGTTCAACTTGCTCTCGCATATGTACCACATGATTTATTTCCAATAGTAATTGGATTTAACTTGGGTTATGAACAATTACCACTACACCTGTTAATTACCAATTATGAATTAGCAGAACTTGGAATTGATCCTCATTATTTTAATGTTCATATTACGATTGATAATGCACACAATGGACATGCTGAAAAATCAATACAGGCATTTATTGATCATTATCATCAAGCTCAAGATAAATCAAAATATCTTGAACTGGTGAAAATGGGCTTCCAAATGAATGATCTTGGCTTGAGCTCGACGAATATCATTCAAGAAATTGATCTGACTAAAAGCGTTTATCAACTTCTGCAAAGAAAAGCAGTTGTCGGTCAACATATCCATAACCAAAAATGTCAATTCAGTGGCAAGTCTATTAATGAGTGGCTCGCTCAACCTCAATTAATATCTGAATTTGTTCAAATCTTAATTGATAAACAATGGATTATTAAAAACAGACCTGTCGAAGAAAGTCGTTTTTGGAAACTTATTCACGATAGTGATGGCAAAATGTTTGGTGTATTTAATGCAACTGAGAAAATGCTGATCAAAGACTGGATTCAAGGGGAATCATTAACTATTCGTTTAAAAAGAATGCCTGTAACAGGAGATCAAAACTGGCTCTCAAAATACAATAATCAACATGAACTTGAACAGATCAAACATCAATGTGATTCATTAGATGATACAAACGATAAACTAGCATTATTAATTCCATATCTCTCACCTTACTATCATCCACGAGCGATCGGATTATGGGCAACCCAAGAAGTTTCTAAGATACTTTTCCCTTTTCAAACGCTTGCGCTTTAGTTCTAAGTCGCAGCATAAAATAAGGAGCCATGAAGGCTCCTTATATATATTGATTCACACTATGCAGATTTTCTTGAATTAACTTTACCTTGAATGATAGCCTTCACATTTCCTTTTGCATAATTCAGAAAAACTTTTAAAGGTGAAAGTTTTGGATTAGGTTGATTACCCTCACCAATCGCTTTGAATTGTGCCGCATACCAAATAATTTCCATAATTGCCATTTTATCAATAAATGGAATCCCTGTTTTAATTGGTTTTACTGCATATCTAACATCGTGTCCTGCAATCAAACGATCAGTTAAATCCGTTTCTACAGCGAGCGGGCGTGCAATTCCAATAAAGTCACATGCACCACTTTCTAAAGCATCATTCATCCCTTTAACGGTTCTGAATCCACCTGTAACCATCAGTCTGCATTTTACTTCTTTACGTATTTTCTCTGCGAAATCTAAAAAGTAAGCCTCACGTGCAATGGTACTTGCTTTACGCTGTTCAGCTTTAGCACCTGCCATTGCGGGCGCTTCATACGTACCACCTGAAATTTCAATTAAATCGATACCTGCATCATCAATAGCTTTAAATACTTGAATCACTTCTTCTTCAGTAATTCCACCACGTTGAAAATCTGCGGAATTCAATTTCACTGAAACGATAAAATTCTCGGATGTTGCAGCTCGAACAGCTTTATAAATTTCTAATAAGAAACGCATACGATTTTCAATGCTTCCACCCCATTGATCATTACGCTTATTGGTCAGTGGCGATAGAAATTCACTTATTAAATATCCATGAGCACCGTGTAATTGAACACCTTCAAAGCCCGCTTTTTCGCAAATCGCTGCAGAGGTTGCAAACCTTTGGATTAGATCTAGGATTTCCTCATGCTCGAGAGCCCGTGGAGTAGCAAAGGTAGTAGCCAACATAGCACTAAATGGAACAGCAGACGGTGCAACAGTTTCTTTATTTAAGCCTTTAGGACACTGTCTGCCCGGATGAGACAATTGAACAAGCTGGACCATACCATAACGTTTACCTAGGTCAGCCCATGCCTTTAATTTAGGTAAATCTCGCTCATTTTCGACCACGACGACACCAGGCTCATTCTTCGCACGTAGATCAACCATCACATTTCCTGTGATTGAACACCCTAAACCTCCTCTTGCCCAAGCTTCATACAAGCCTGTGTGCAAATGATTTGGTTCACCAGCAGCATTCGCTAGAGCTTCACTCATTGCGCCTTTAATAATGCGATTTTTGAAAGTTGTATTGCGAATTTGAATCGGCTCAGCAATTTTACTCATCTTGAAGTTCTCAATTTTGTGCTTATCTAAACCTAAAACCAATTAGGCGTGACTTCCCTGAATTTCAGTCTAGAATTGACAATCCTTCTTGTCAAATAACTTTTATAAACTATTTTGTATAAGATGTTGCGTATAAGCATGAATCGGTGCACGGAATAAACGTTCTGTCTCTTGAATTTCTAAAACTTTTGCATCTTTCATCACCATAACTCGATGGCATAACGCTTTCACAATTTTCAGATCATGACTAATAAAGATGTAACTGATCCCTGTTCTCTGCTGTATATCTTGAAGTAATTTCACCAATTTTATTTGTGTATTGCGATCTAATGCAGATGTTGGCTCATCCAGAATGAGTAATTGAGGTTTCAGAATAAGTGCTCTGGCCAGCGATACTCTTTGTCGCTGTCCACCCGACATTTGATGAGGATAACGATCAAGAAATTCTTTTGTGAGATTAACCTCTTCAAGGGCTTGAATCGCGAGATTTAATTTTTCACTCTTTCTCAATTTTTTTAATCTTAACCCTTCAGTTAATAACGACAAAACATCCATTCTTGGATTGAGACTCGAAAAAGGATCTTGAAAAACGAATTGAAAATCTTTTCGATGCGCTCTTAATTGCTTGTCAGACAAGTGATTGAGATTGATACAATTTAACTCAATGGTACCTGTTGACTCTATGAGTCGTGCAAGCGCGAGTGCAGCACTGGTTTTTCCAGACCCACTTTCACCTACAATACCAAGCGACTCTCCTTGTTTAAGCTGGAAACTTAAATCTTCCACCGCTATAAATTGAGTTTTAAATACATTCAGAAAATTCAGCTTAGGTGGATACCGCACTCGAAGATGTTCAGTATTTAAAAGTTCTTTGGCCTGTTCACTGATAGGTGAAATCGAATCAAACTGCTGATTAAGGAGCAGTCGAGTCAATTCATGGCGAGGCTGCAGGAATATTTGAGAGACATCACCCTGTTCAACTGTGACACCTTTAGACAAAACCAATACCTGATCAGCATATTGTTGCACCAACCTTAAATCATGACTAACCAAAACTAAGGCCATATCTTTTTGATGCGCTTGGTCTTTAATTAAATTTAAAATTTGCTTCTGTAGTGATACATCAAGGGCTGTTGTTGGTTCATCTGCAATTAAAATTTCAGGTTCCGAAATCAGAGCTGTTGCGATCATCACCCTTTGACGCTGTCCACCAGACAACTGATGTGGATATCGCTTGAGGATGTCTGATGAATTACCCAACCCTACATCACAAAGCACTTCTTCTATTTTTTTTCGAATGTCTTTTCTCTTAAGCCCCTTCGACCATAAAGGTTCTGAAATAATTTTTTCAATTGTATGTAATGGATTAAGTGCCGTCATTGGCTCTTGAAATATCATCGCGATCTTATTGCCACGTATTAAGCGCAACTGATCTTCGTGTTTTAGACGCAGATCTTCATTTTGAAATATGATTTCACCACTTAAGTCTAGAGCGCGATCTTGAAGACCTAGAAGACTTAGACAAGCTAGAGATTTTCCTGAACCACTTTCACCAACAATCGCTACTGTCTCACCCGCATTTAGCTGAAAAGACAAATCAGTTAAGATTTTTTGTTCATTCAACTGAATATTGAGCTTGTTGACTTCAAGTATTGGTTTAGCCTCTTGGATCAAATGCATCTCGAGCTGCCTCTCCAATATAAATAAGAATAGATAACACAACTGCTAGACAAAAAAATCCAGATAAAACCAACCACGGTGCTGATAGATTATTCTTACCCTGCAGTAAAATTTCACCAATTGAAGCTGTATCAGGTGGCAAACCATAGCCCAGAAAATCCAAGGCTGTAAGTGCGGTAATATTAGCGGTAAGAATGAAAGGAAGCTGTGAGAGTGACGAACTTATAGCATTGGGTAAAATATGTTTGATAATAATTTGACTATCTGTAGCACCGAGTGATCGAGCAGCTCGCACATAGTCCAAATTTCTGGCTTTCAGAAACTCTGCACGAACAAGACCAACTAACGCAGTCCAACCAAACATCAGCATAATTAAAAACAGCCAATATACGCTTGGTGTAAACATGCTCACTAAGATCATCACAATAAATAACATTGGTAGACCACCCCACACCTCTAACAGTCTTTGACCGATCAGATCCAACCAACCGCCAAAGTAGCCTTGGATAGCACCAATGGTAATTCCTATGAATGCAGATCCAATAGTAAGTGCAATGCCGAACAGCAAAGAGATACGAATACCATATATTAATCTTGCCAAGACATCACGACCTTGATCATCTGTGCCTAACCAATTCACGGAGGTCGGTGGAGATGGTAAAGCTTCTGCCAATTCATAATTAGGTGTTTGATATGAAAATGGGATGATAGGCCAAATCTGCCATCCTTGCTCATTAATCAATTCTTGAACAGCTGGATCTTTATAATCACCCTCAGTCTCAAAGACACCACCGAATGTTGTTTCAGGATAAGGCTTAAAAATTGGGAAATAAATTTCTTCTTTATAATAAATAAGTATTGGTTTTTCGTTGGCAATAAACTCTGCCCCCAAGGATAAAATAAAGATCGCGATAAATAAAATGAAGCTGAAGTATCCGAGTCGATGTGACTTAAATTTTGAAACTCGTTGATCGAAAAGTGGAGACATTTTTATGCTCCTCGACGATCAAAATTGATTCTTGGATCAATCAATTGATATAGAACATCACTGAGTAATCTCAAAATTAGACCGACCAATGTAAAGATAAACAATGTTCCAAAAATCACGGGATAATCACGCTGCTGAATTGCCTCAAATCCAAGCAAACCCAAACCATCAAGATTAAATATAATTTCTACAAATAGATTGCCAACAAAAAAAATTCCGATCAGTGCTTCAGGTAATCCTGCTATAACGATCAACATCGCGTTACGGAAAACATGATTGTATAAAACGCGTTGCTCGGTCAAACCTTTAGCACGAGCTGCCGTCACATATTGTTTATTTAATTCTTCCATAAAAGAGTATTTTGTTAGATATGTAAGGGTCGCAAATCCACCTAATATAATAGTAAGGACAGGCAATGTAAGATGCCAAAAATAATCTTTAACTTTATCAATGAAACTGAGTTCAGCAAAATTCTCAGAGACCAATCCTTGTAATGGGAACCATTGTAAATAGGATCCCCCCGAAAAAATCATAATAAGTAGAATACCAAATACAAAAGTTGGCACTGCATAACCAACCGCCAATATTAAGGAGGTCGTTTGATCAAACAGACCGCCATGTTTATTCGCTTTTCTAATCCCTAGAGGAATGGCGATACTGTAGATCAGTAAGGTACTCCATAATCCAAGGGAGATCGTGACTGGCATTTTTTCCAAAATTAATGTTGCTACTGATTTATTTTTAAAAAAGCTCGTTCCAAAATCGAGTTGAAAATATCCTTTTAGCATTAGAAAAAAGCGCTCATGCACAGGGCGGTCAAATCCATATTGCGCTTTGATCTGCTCGACCATTTCAGGACTGAGTCCTCGTGTACCCTGATAATAACTCTGGACTTCATTGATATGAGATGTCGAACCAGACACAACACCAATGCCTTGAAATTGTTCAGCTCTCTGTATTGCCTGTTCTACAGGTCCACCAGGAGCAATTTGAACGACGGCGAAATTGATCAGCATTATCAAAAATAAGGTGGGAATGATCAGCAAAAGTCGTTTAAGTATATAAAGACCCATAAATTTAACCTTTAACGTGAGCCTTTACTTCGACCAAGATAAGCAGACACTTTGCGAGCTTGCTGTTGATCTACCCACCAATAATCTTCACCAACAGCGAGTTTGGGTTTAATCTGTGGTTGTTTATACATATTCCAATACGCATACCATTCACGATCATTTCCGTAAGTAAGTATCTGATAATATCCTGCACGTAATAAACGATCCAAGATACGTGTATTTAATATTAATTTTTCTCGATCGGGTGCATGAATAATACGTTGTATAATTTCATCTATAACGCTATTTTTCACACCAGAAAAATTATAATTTCCCTCTTCATCTGCAGCATGACTGCTCCAAAATTGCGCTTGCTCATTCCCAGGATTTAGTGATTGAGGCATCACCATCGTGGTTAAATCAAAATCATATTGACGCATCCGCTGTAAATATTGAGGCATATCGACTTGCCGAATCGAAACTTGAATACCCAGTTTTTTTAAATTTCGAATATAAGGCATGAGCGTCCGTTGTAAGCCCTCTTGATGAAGAAGCAATTCTAATTGAATTGGTTTTCCATCACGCGCATGCAAACTACCATTTTTAAATGAATACCCCTGCTCAATTAAAATTTTCCGAGCAGTGAGTAAGCCTTTACGATTGTAACCTGTACCATCAGTGACGGGATATTTCCACGCTTTTAATACCCCTTCTCGTTGTAAAGGATGTAACCGAGATAAATAAGGTTTTAATATTGTTAATTCTTTTGGACTTGGTACTGACTTTGCTTCGAGCTCACTAAACTGAAAATGACTTTGTAAACGTTGATATTGTTGATAAAACAATGCTTTATTTTGCCATTCAAAGTCATAAGCATAGGTCATTGCTTGTCTAAAATAGATATCGTTTAGCGGTTTTTTTCGTGTGTTAAAAACGATACTTTGTGTCGGAGCAGGGTTTTGTAAAGCTACACTATATTTTTTAACCAATCCTGAGTTAAATGCTGGAAAGTTGTATTCCGTCTTCCATTTACGAGCAAATTTCTCTTGATGAAATGTATATTGTCCAGCTTTAAATCCTTCAAATGCAATGTCCGAACTACGGTAATAAACATATTTAATTTGATCAAAATTATAACGACCGCGATTTACAAGTAAATCCTTAGCCCAATAATGGGGATTACGCTGATAGGTAATACTACGACCAGCATCAAGATTTTTAATTGTATATGGCCCTGATCCTAAAATGGGTTTGAGTGTTGCTCGACTAAAATCTTTAGATTGCCAATCTTTTTTAGAAAAAATTGGCATCTGTGAAAGTATTGCTGGCATTTCAGTATTTCTTTCTGATTTAAATACCATTTTTACGGCATGTTTAGACAGAACCTGAATTTTATCTAAATCAGACAAATACATCTGTAAACCGGGATTGGTTTTAGTTAAATACATTTCAAACGTGAATTTAACATCCTCAGCCAGTACAGGAGATCCATCACTAAATCGAGCACGTGGATTTAAATGAAAAATCACAAATTGTGTTCGGGTTGGATCAAACTGAATTTTCTCAGCCAAAAGTGGATAAAACACATTTGGTTCATCTAATGACTTGGAAAATAGCGTATCGAACAAGTAATTTGTACCTTCAACCCAACTTCCTTGCCCATTCATACCGTTTAGATTATCAAATGTCCCATCAGCCGCTTTCACCAACTTTCCACCCTTTGGTGCGTCTGGGTTGGCATATGGCATCGCATCTAAATTCAGATATTTCGGTTTTGACTGTAAAGCAATATAAGGCGTCGTTTGAAGATTTGCCCATGCACTGATATGAATGGGCAAGAAGAGGAAAATAAACTTTGCTTTTGACAAAGTTGATGAAATGCACATCTCGATATGAAATTCCTGATTGCTTAAGCAGACTTAAGAATGTGGAACTTTAATCGTAGCACCAATCTGTAAAGGTGTGTTTGGTTTCAAACCATTCATTTCTGCAAGCTGATCAATGTCTATACCAAATCGATTCGCAATTCTGTACAGGGAATCACCACTACGGACTTTATAATCTGTGACCACTTTAGGAACTTGAATAATTTGGCCTCTTTGCAATCCAGCACGTAGGTTTAACTTATTGAGATCTGCAAGTTCTTTTGCAGTCATGTCAAATCGTGTAGCAATAACATGAAGAGACTCGCCTGATTTGACAGCATAATCCTCTGTATCACGCGATTTTGATTGACGGACTGGTGTTTTTTCTGTACTTGCAGCCGTCTTTTCAACATCGCCACTTACTTTTAATTTTTGACCAATTTGAAGGACTGATCTCGCATTTAGATCATTCTGCGTAAGTAATGATTGAAGCGGCATATCATATTGTCGCGCAATACTTGCTAAGGTCTCTCCACTCTTCACAGTGTGAAACTCCACTTTCTCAGCAACCGAATTATTTCGTGTCGAACTCTGCTTAGTGGAAGCTTTATTTTCATCTTCTTTCAAATTCAGCTTTTGCCCAACTTGTAAACCAGCATTCGTTCGCAAGCCATTCATTTCTGCTAACCGTGCAACAGAAAGATTATATTTGCTTGCAATGGCATTCAGGCTATCGCCTGATTGAACAACATATTGCTCTGGTACTTTAGATCCCGCTGGTACTTTAATGGTTTGACCAACCATCAATCCTTTTTCAATATCCAAATTATTCAGTGTCGCCAACTCAACAACGGTTAACTTATGCGCATTTGCAATGTTGTACAACGTATCTCCTCGTTGTACGCGGTAAGTTTCAGTCTGAATTTCAGGTACAGTTTTAGCATTACTCGCGCGAGTTGTTGATGAAGCTGTAGCAGATTGCACTTCTTCTAAAGGAACATTAATTTTTTGACCCGCGTACAGGCTACTATCAGCTTTCAGTCCTGAGCTTAATGACGCTAACTCTTGAGTCGAAAGTCCATATCGATCAGCGATTAACTTTAAGTATTCGCCACGTTTAACCGTATAAGATTTCGTTTGAACCTTTGTTACAGCTTGTTCTGTTTTGCTTGATTTAGATGCTTGAGACTGGATTAGATTTAACTTCTGCCCAACCAGTAAATTACTATTGATAGTTAGACCATTCAATTCAGCCAATTGTTGGACGCTCAAATCAAACTGGTTTGCAACACTAGTCAGACTATCATTTGCTTTTACAATATAACTTGCTGGCTTTATATCCGTTTTCTGAGCAGATGTCACTGGCTTAGCATCGTAGAGATATAGGGTCGCACCTACATATAAGGTTGCATTTGGATCTACTTGGTTCCATTTTGCAATATCTCTCCAACTTACGCCGTTTTTCATTGCAATAATTGCTAGCGTGTCACCAGGGAGTACCGTATACGTACTACGCTTACCCTTAGGTGGTTCTACAACCACTTCACTTTCAGTTTTCTTAAATGCCTTACCTTGATTAAGCTGGGCTTCCTCAGAAGTAGGCAATGTACTTTCTGCCACAGATTTAGGATAAGCAAAGCCAACTTTAACTTCTGAACCTTGTCCTGCTGCCACAGATTGACTTGTTTGAATCGCAGTTAATTTAATCTTGCCATCCAACGGATCGACAATCTCAGTACCTTGAGGTGCAATGGCACTAATCTCTCTAACGACTTCCGCTTTTTCTGCTTCAGTGGCCTGTGGTTCAATGACCGAGGCAATAATTTGATCAGAACTCGTAGTTGTTGTGGTTTTTTCAGGTGCAATTGAAGCTAAGATTTTGGCTTTTTCTTCAGCAGTGATTTCTGGTTCTACACGTACAGGTTTAACATTTTGCGCCGGTGTAACAGCAACAGGTATACGAGGTGCGCTTGGCACCACTGCCGAAGCGGCAAAAGCTGCCAATGCATCAGAACCAGAAGGAGTCCTACCCTTCGATGTTGAAATTGTTGTAGATACTGAAGATGTTTGAGTATTATTAACTGGTTTCGCTGTTTGAGTTGCCATTACGGAAGCATTTGAAGCTTTTGGTGTATTTACTGTCGTTGTAATTGTGGTTGCTGGCGTAGATGTAGAAACAGGGCTTGAAGCGCTCGCCCATAGACCTGTACTGCTTGGTTTAAGTGCTTTCAGTTTACGATCAATATTTGGATTTAAATCTGCTGGAATTAAAATTCGCTGTGGACTTTGAGGATCAATGATATCACCACGATGCCCTGGATTCAGTTGATAAAGTTCTGCACGACTTAAGCCTGTCAGAGAAGCAATTTCGTTTAAACTCGCACCTGCTGGAACTGGAACTTCTCTAAAGTGAGGACGATTCGCAATTGGTGGTAATCTTACGCCATACTTTTCAGGGGATTTGATAATCTGTGCAACCGCAAGGAAACGAGGTACATAGTTCATTGTTTCTTGAGGTAAACGTAATGACCAATAATCTGTAGGCAAGCCAGCAGCCTTATTACGGTTAATCGCTTGTTGAATACGTCCAGGACCAGCGTTATAAGCCGCTAAAGCTAATTCCCATGAACCGAATTGGTTATATAAACTTCCTAAAAACTCGTAGGCTGCACGTGTAGACTCAACTACATCACGGCGTCCATCATACAAATTGGTCTGTCTTAATCCATAAATACGACCTGTACTTGGGATAAATTGCCACATCCCTGCAGCTGCCGCTGAACTCGTTGCAGCAGGATCATAGGAACTCTCAATAACGGGAAGTAAAGCAAGTTCAGTAGGTAATCCACGGCGCTCTGCTTCCTTTACAGTATGATAAAGATAACGAGAAGCTCGAGCGGATAAACGATCCAGATAAGGCTGACGCGTAATAAACCAACTTCTTTGAGCATCAATCCGTGGATCCCACTTTGTTTCATCCATTTTAAAACCAACGGTCATACGTTTCCAAACATCGCCGTGTTTTAAAATAAGTAAACGATCACCTTCAACTGCACGCATATCAGTTGCAGATAAAAGATCTTCAAGTGAATCTAAGCTACTGGCATCTAACATGCCGAGTTGATTCGACTTTTGCGTCTTTGCAGAAGTGGGACTCGCTGTACAGCCAGTCATTACGCCTAATCCGGTTACTGCGGAAGTAATTACTGAAATTTTAAATAAAAAAGTTGCAGATGGCTGCCACACTGCGGTGGTTGTTTTAGACATACAAATTCCGAAAGACGCATAGTAAATTTATTGTATATAAGCCATTTTAGAGGAGCTCGTTGTTCAGGCAAGTCTCTTCTTGATGAGTAATTGCTTATAAATGTTACAAGACATTAAAAAATATCCAGTTATCGCACTGATGTTTCGCATTTACGTATACAATAAAATTTCCGAACTTGATGTTCAACACTTTATTCGATTGATTGGTTCAAACTATGTCTGAAATAACACTTTATGTTGATGGCGCATGTCGTGGTAATCCTGGGCTAGGTGGCTGGGGTGCTTACATCATCACTAAGGATACAGAACATAAAATATGTGGTGGTGAACCAGACACGACCAATAATCGTATGGAGTTAACCGCTGCAATCGAAGGAATCAAATTTTGTCCTGTTGATGCAAAGCTGATCATTTGGACAGACTCAAACTATGTAAAACGCGGTATTACTGAATGGATCAGTGGTTGGAAAAAGAAAAATTGGAAAGACGTAAAAAATCCTGATTTATGGCAAACTTTGGATCAAGTTTGTCAAGGTCGAGACATTGAATGGAACTGGATTAAAGGTCATGCAGGACATCCAGGCAATGAAATGGCAGATCAGTTAGCTAATCAAGGCGCTGACCAAACGACTGAACAATTTAAAAATTCCCTGCAAGCGAATGATAAAAAAAAACAGCCTGAAGATTGGTTGCTCAATGATCCGTTTGGTTTAGATCTCAATGATCAAGATGAAGAAGTTGAAATTGATTTAGCAGAAAATGATGATCAAGCTGAATACCGCACGGACGAAGTCACCTCAAACTCCTCAGATATTATTAAGGATATTATTAAGACAGTTGATGCACAGGACTTAAATTCTGAATCTGTAGATCAAAGCGTTCCTCAGTTAGCTGAAAAATCGCATCCACATATTGTGGTCACACCTGCTCGTTTAAATTTACAGGGACCACGCCAACTGATTTTAGATACGGAAACTACAGGTTTTTATTATCAAGATACAGACCGTATTATCGAGGTGGGTGCGATTGAAATGATCAATCGTAAACTGACAGGAAGTTCGATTCACATTTATATCAATCCCAAAAAACCAGTCGGTGAATCTGAAGCAATTCACGGTATTTCTGATGATTTTTTGAAAGATAAACCTATATTTGAAGAAATCGCTGCTGAACTGTATAAGTACTTAAAAGGTGCAGAAATTATCGCACACAACGCAACTTTCGATATGAACTTCTTAGATATGGAGTTCAAACGTGCTGGCTTTGGTACGCTTTCAGAAGTCTGCGCAGTGACCGATACACTTGCAATGGCAAAAGCGAAACATCCAGGTCAAAAGAACTCATTGGATGCATTAGTGAAACGCTACGAAGTTCCACAGCGTGATCGTACCTTCCACGGCGCCTTACTGGATGCAGAAATTCTGTCAGATGTTTATTTAGCCATGACAGGTGGTCAAGTTTCATTTGATATCGATGCACTCTCAGCACATGATCATCATTCTGAAACTGGGCAAAATCAGTACCAAAAAATTGAGGTAGATTTACCAATCATTTATGCTTCTGATGAGGAATTAGCAGCACACCAAAAATGGATCGAAGATTACCAAGAAAAAAATGGTGAGCCGTGTTTATTTGCTAAATAATCTTCCATCTGCTTGATTCATTTTGTAAAGTACGATCAGTTCGGCTATATTCATTTAGAGCAAAAATTCCCCTTATCTGGGCTCTGAGCAAAATTAACGGCCAACATAGGTTTCGATCGATGTCTTATCAAAGTTCAATTTATTTTGACCCTACAGCATTACTTATTGTTAAAAAAGAAATTGATCAAATCATCGATCAGGTCGAAAATACAGTATCAGAGCTTATTGAGGATCAAACACTTCCTTTTGGGATAGATGACGCATTCATTCGACTTGAACAATCCAATCAAGTTTTTGCCATGATCGAGCTTCCTCATCTCGCACAACTTGCACACTACTGTGCGCAAGTCATGTCAAAGATGATGCAAAATCCAACTGCAAAAAACCTGAAATACACTGCTGCATTAAGTGATGGTACAACGATGCTAAAGCGATATATTGAATTTATTTGCTTACGTGAAGTCGATGTCCCCCAATTTCTCTTAGACACACTTAACCATCTTGAGCGAGTATTGAACATCCCTTGCACAGCTTTGGGTAATGGAATTCAGACCACTCAGAAACAATTAACTTTAACACCGCAAGCTTCATCGAATCAGATTAATTCATCTGATTATTGGAATACACTATATAAAGATTGTTTAATAAAATTAGTGACGCAAAATGAAACTGAAGACGATTTTGATCGTTTTAAACTCATTGTAGATCATATAGCACTGCTCTCTCTTGAAACACCGAGTCAACAATATTGGCTTCTGATGCAAATCGCATTTAATCAACTTGACCAACTCATTCTCAGTGATGCACGCCTAAAATGGTTGGCTAAAGTTGGCAGTCAGATCCGAGAGTTTTTAAATGCACCCCAGCATTTTCAGGTCGATGAAACTGACTTTGCTAATGCTTTAGCGATTTGTATTAGCCAAGAAAACTACGATTCACAAATGCTTCGTGAGTATTTTCAAATCTCGGACAACATTTTGACTGATGTTCAACTACAAATTTTTAGTCGCCATCTGTTTGGACCTGATCAAAGAACAATCGATACCGTTGCTCACTTGATTACAGAAGAATTGAATCAATTAAGGTTAGATATTGAAAGTCACTATCAAAGTTTTACTGACGATCAAATTTTAGATATTCGCTTAAAGCTGTATCGTATGGCAAATATCTTTTTAGTCATGAATCTTAATGAAGCTTATGCAGAGATGAAACTGCAAGCAGATCATTTTCATCAAACCTATATTCAACAAAATGCCGATTTTGCTCAACGATTAATGAACAGCATGCTATCGGCTATGAACTCTATCGGGATTTTGAAGCGAAATTTCGCACCAACTCGCATTCAACTTGATGTGAATAATATGAATATATCACTGGATCGGCTAGATGATGCACATGAAACGCTGCAAAAAGAAGCTCGAATTCTCTTGCAAGAACTAGGCGATAAACTTTTTCAAAGCAATGATGTTCAAGACACAAAGGATTTATTAAACATCACAACCAATTTAAGACAATTAAGCGGAGCTGCTCTATTTCTTGATGCTCAAATATTAAGTAATGCGCTAAAAAATAGTGTTGAGGCGGTTGAACACTATTACGATATTCAGAAATCACTCACCCCCCAACAACTTCAGCACATTCAAGATGTGCTTGCCAGTCTAGAGCTTCATCTTGATGGCTTGAAGTATGATTATCCTATTCATAAATCAGTATCTGAGACTGCACTCATCAGCAGTCAAAAAATTAAAGCGGTTGCCTAATGTCTGAACTCTCTGTTGCTTATATTTTTAAACAACATCAACTTCTCGTCGATGAAAACTTCCAATTACCACGTGTTGAACGTTTAGAGAGTGATCTGATTTTCAAATCTGGTGATCAGGTAATTGCACGAGATCTACATATTGAAGAAGCAATTCCTAAAGGTTATCAACTTGTGCCAATCCGACAGTTGATCACTCAATGGTCTAAGCAACAATTTGAACAAGCGAGTCGAGCAGTTCAATTATTAGAATGGCGTCGTAATCATAAATTTTGCAGTCATTGCGGTACAGAAACGGATGTTCACCGTTCAGAATATGCCATGATCTGCCCAGCATGTAATTATCACCAATACCCTCGTGTTCAACCTTGTGTTATCACCGTAATCACACGAGGTGACAATGAAATTTTGCTGGCGAAAAATGCAAAAAATAAATCCAATATGTATGGATTAATTGCAGGTTTTGTCGAAGTTGGTGAAACTTTAGAAGAGGCTGTGCAACGCGAAACCATGGAAGAAATTGGTCTAAACGTTAAAAATATTCAATATCTTGCCAGCCAACCTTGGCCATTCCCAAGTAATTTAATGATTGCTTTTCGAGCCGAGTATGATTCAGGTGAAATTGTGCTTCAAGAAGATGAAATTAGTGATGCCCAATTCTTTAAATTTGATGACTTACCAGAAATTCCATTTGCAGGAAGTATTGCGCATGCCATGATTCAACATGTCATTCACAATACTCCTTTCAAATCTGAATAAATCAAATCCGAATCGTTATAGATTTATTTGAAGGACTCTTCTAAAACTTTCAGGATGAGAGATCGAGTTTTGAAGAGTCGATCAAATAATGTGGCAGTTGTTGCCATGATTGATACATGTCCAGTACGAGGCACCCGAATGAGCTGGCTATGATTCTCTACAGCTAACAGTGCTTGATGCATCTCTTCAGAATTATGATCTTTTACCAACGTATCTTGATCTGCTAGAAAAATATAGTGCTGAATATTATTTTTCTCTACAAAATAGTATGGCATCACCGCTTTGAAATTTACTGCTTTATCGAATGCATGTTCAGATAAATGATCACCTAGATAGTTAAAGTGAAAGGGTCCAGCCAAACCAATCAACGCTTTAATTCGATCTCGTCCTTCAAAGTCAATGAATGAAGGATGGTAAATCAATGACATCACATTAAAAGCACCAGCAGAATGTCCGATAAGCGCTATTTGATCTGCACAAATACCATATTTATCAGCACTTTTGATTAAATATTGAATTGAATCTGCAAGGTCAGTTACGTAACGAGGAAAAATATGTTCTGGCGCCAGATGATAGTTTATTACGGCGAGGTTATATCCAGCACGTGTCAAACTTTCTCCAAGAAACTTGTAATCGTCCTTACTTCCTCTACTCCATGCACCACCATGCACGAATATAACTAAAGGTTTATTCGCTGGTGCTTGGCAAACATAAAGATCCAGTCGTTGCCGAGCTTTAAGACCATAAGCAATATTTCTTTTTACAGAATAGCCTTTATTTGAGGTCAATTGATTTAATGCCAAACCACCCAAATTATATGGGCGAAAAGCATTCAGTTTTTGATTCAACTGGGTAAGTTTTAACTGAACTGATTTCGGAAAAAATTGCGCAATCTTATTCGACATTATTGGTAACTAACACCAGCATCAGGATCAATTGCAACGGGTGTCTCAACATAAGGTTGAGTACTCACCGCTGAAGGGTTAATAAGTGATGATGATTGAACACCTGCACCTACTTGAGCAGATTCCACGTTATCAATCAAAGTAACAATTTTCGTTACATTCCCTACTCGTTGTAAAACTTCAATGAGATCTTGCTCTTCAGCTGTATTTAAGCGTCCCATCACATATAACACGCCATCTTCAGTATGAACCAAGACTTTACTGTCTGAAACAACTGGCGCACGCATAATTAAGCCACGTGTATTCGCTGTCGCAGTCGCATCTTGCATGATGGTAGAGTAACCAATTTGAGGACCAACTGTGATGTAATTATGAATAGATTTCACATCACTCATCGCTCGAACGTTATCTTCTGCTAACTGTTTCAAATGCGCATCAGGCACTTGACCTGTTAACAAGACATTACTGTGAAAGCTATTCACATTGACTCGAGATTGTTTAAAACGAGCATCCAATTTGTATAAATTGATCTTTGCTGTACGTTCAATTGAAGAGTCAATAAATACCTGACCTAAAGAACGAGCTCCACTCACCACCCCAACTGGTTCTGCGCCAGTTCCACCTGAAATAAAACTTGCACAGCCTGAAAGACTAGCAACACACGCCATCGAAATTACAATACGCTTCAACACTCAATCCGTCTCCTCGTGAAACTTGAATTTTTTCTATTGTTGGAAATGGCTTAGCTCATTCGGTTCATAGATTAATCAAGTCTGCATTTATTGTAAATGCATTTTCAATCCACTCGAGATCATAATCTATATCAGAAATTTCATGCTGTAACGGTTTTGCAATTTTTTTATGAAAATCAAAACAAAACACATCAAAACGATAATAAAACTCTGTATAGCTTGGAAATTTTTGAAGAAATGACATTGCTGTTTTCGCAATTTTAATTTGCTTGCTCGATGATATTGATTCTAGTGCTGAAGCATAGGTTGTTTTTGATCTGGCTTTGACCTCAACAAATATAAGCTCAAGATCACGTTGAGCAATCAGGTCTATCTCACCATAACGAGAATGAAAATTTCGAGCCAGCACAATATAACCCTGTGAGATCAAGACTTTTTCAGTTTGGTCTTCAGCCCATATACCTAATTGTTGAGAACTCATCCATTTAAGTCCTCTTAAATATTTTTAATCTAAACCATGTTTTCTCGAAACAAGCAGGTTTTCTTTCGATCCGATGCTCTTTAAAACTCAAATGCCCAGTCTGACCTTGAATTGATATTTGATCAGGATTCTTCGTTTTCAACATCAAATCCGCCAAACGCCAAACATCTTGACCGAAGGCATTGAGACGTTGGAATGCAGCAGTATTTTCTGTTGTTTGATTAGGTTTTTTTAAAAATTGAACCATGACTGGTACATCACAGAATTTAGTTCCCTTCGGAATATCCATATTATGATCAATAGCAAAAGCCTGAACATACAAACGTTTTGAAGGCTTATTCTTCAATGAGTTGATCCACGCCATACTGCCTAAAAGCAACACCCCTTCATTTGACTTTATATCAGGCAATTGTTGGACTAGAGAAAACTTACCATGAAAATTTTTAAACACGGCATTTACAAAGCTTAAACTCTCGGACTCAGTACCAGACTCACGCAAGATATAGAGATGTTGAACTCGATCCTTTTCAATCTGTTTAATTAAAACTTGAGCATCATCAGTTTTCGATAAACTAAACTGCCACACTTTTGCATGCTTAGAAGGAACTTCATTCAGTGCTAAAACAGGAATTTTAAGCGGTTCTTTCATTATTGCTTCGACATCCTGTCTGGTTAATGGACCAATAATAAGTTTGGTGTTTTGACTGACTTGCGTCTTTAGGATCTCTTTTAATCGTTTTTGATCCGAATTGACATATTTGATTGGCATTTCACTTTTAGACTTTTGATAAGCCTCATCAATACCATTTTTAATACTATTACTTGCTCGCGCCATAGGGCCTGAATCAGGTAAAATAACCAATACTTCCGCTTGGGCTTGGAAAATCATTCCACATAAGCCAATACCAATGAATTCTTTTTTTATTCTTAATAGATCCAACATGGAGAAACCTTATGAGTGCTCAGTTATTTGTTGTAGCGACGCCAATTGGGCACTTAGATGACATGACTTATAGAGCAATTGATGTTTTAAAGTCTGTCTCTCTTATCGCGGCAGAAGACACACGTCAGTCCGCTCTTTTAATGAAACACTATAATATCTCAACTCCGCTTACAGCGTGCCATGATCACAATGAAAGTAACAAAATTGATATAATTATCGATAAGTTAAAAAATGGTGAAAATGTTGCACTCGTCAGTGATGCAGGTACACCATTGATTAGTGATCCTGGTTTTAAATTGGTTCGTGCAGCTCAGGAGCATGGTATTCGTGTCGTTCCTGTTCCAGGTGCATGTGCAGCTATTGCAGCATTAAGCGCTGTAGGTCTACCCAGTGATCACTTTAGTTTTGAAGGATTTCTATCTTCGAAACAATCACAACGTCTTATTCAATTAAATAAACTGAAAGACAACACGCATACCATGATCATCTATGAGGCACCACATCGAATCCTAGACTCTGTAACGGATATGGTCTCTGTGTTCGGGGCTGACCGTGAAGTCGGGTTTGCACGTGAAATTACCAAAACCTTCGAAACAATCAAAAAAATGACCCTTGGAGATTTACAATCATTTATTGCAAATGATCATCACCAGCAAAAAGGTGAAATTGTACTGGTCATTGCTGGAGCAGCCACTGAAAAAGACATGCAGCAAGAAGAATTAGATAAATTACTCAATCGCTTATTGCAAGATTTATCTGTAAAAGCAGCATCTCAACTTGCAGCTGATCTCACCGGAATCAAAAAGAAAGTCGCATATCAACGCGCGCTAGAGCTCAGTGGTGCGAATGATTAAGCAAAATAAAAAAAGCACCATATTGATGGTGCTTTTTTTATTAATCTTTTATTGATTCATCAGGTGGAACTTCAGTAATACGACCACCACGTGCTAGAAAAGCAGCAACTTCATCTTCCAGTGCCTGACGTTGTTTGAGTTTAGCTGTCACTGTTAATGTTTCAGCTTCCGCGACATCGGCATCAGATACAGTAACGTCACTTACGGCCGCACCTTTTTCTGCTGCTTGTGATTCATTTTCGTCTACAACACTGTCTTCGTTGTCATCAAAATCATTTGCGTCTGTCATTTCAAACTCCCCATCAATGTTTTCACGCACCTGATTGGAACGTGCTTTGATTTTTAGAGAAATGTATCAAGCTCTTTATCGTTCGCATAGTATCTAAAGCACCTCATTTGTATATTTTTTAATCATATTGGTAAAAAAATATATACTGATGATTCTTTTTAGATCAGATTTCAATTCACTTGATATCTTGTATTACTGAGCTGACTCAAACCATTCGCTTGCGACATAAACGCCGATTTTAACGCACTGATATTTTCAACTTGTTTCAAACCAAAGTTTCTCGCCCAAACAATAGGAAAAACAGGAGCAGATTCCATCCACCCAATCATAGACATACTATGCATCATGGCATCGTTTTGAAATTTACGGCGATGCTCATATTTCAATAAAGTTTGCTCATGAGCCCAAACGCCACGTGCGTAGTCCGAAAGTAGCGCATCGCATAGAATTGCTGCATCAAGGCAACCAATATTCACCCCCTGACCTGCAAGTGGATGAATAACATGGGCTGCATCACCAATTAGCGCTAAGCCATTTTTAATATATCGTTGAGCAGCTCGTGCTTTCAGTGGGAATTTTGCTCGAGGCGTTGCGGCTAATACTTTGCCCAACATATGATGACTCTCTCGTGTCAGTAATTGTACAAAATCTTCATCTGAGAGTGACGCAAATTCGTCTGCATAATCATCTGGTAAAGTCCATACAATGGATTGCCAATGACCATATTCTTGATCTTCTAAACTTGCCATTGGGAGAAAAGCCAGTGGCCCTGTTTCTAAGAAGATTTGTCTCGCAACATGTTGATGCGCTTGTTCCGTCTTGATCGCACAGCTAATACCAGCCTGATGATAATCCAAAACATCCAAATCAATCATGGCTTGTTCACGTACGAATGAGTTTGCACCATCCGCACCAATTAAAAGTTTCGTTTTCAATTGAGTTTGATCAGCGAGATGAAGAATCCAACAACCATTTCCTTGCTCAATATGTTTCACTTGAATCTGAGTACGGTAATCATCAATCTGGTCGATCATCATGCTCTGAATCGCAAGGTTCAAGATACTTGGTTCGACCATTGAACCTAATATTTGTGCTTGATCAGGTTTAGAATGCGCTGATGTTCCAAAATTGATTTCACCAAAGCCATTTTTGTTCCACACCTGCATTCCCGTGTAGGGTTGTTGACGAGCCAACTTATCCCATACATCAACATGCTTAAGCAAATGAATAGTGGCTTGACTCAATGCAAGTACACGAGGATTCAATGATTTTAAGGTCTTCTCGTGATCCAATATCGGTGCTGCATCAAGTACAGTCGCTTGAACTCCACCTTTAGCCAGCAATAAAGCAGCTAATCCTCCGACTAAACCACCGCCCACAATCACGACATCTAAAATAGCATCATTCATGCTTTTAACCCCATTGCATAATTGGCAACGAGTGGCTTAATACCTGGAATATTTTCAAAGCACATTAGACCTGTATTTCGCACAAATTTTAGGATTGGATTTTGATTACTAAAGCCTCGCACCACAGAATCACAAAACTTAATCACACGTTGCTGATCTTTGAGTCGAGATTTTTCATACTCTTTCAGCACAGCAGCTTCACCTAAATCGGCATTTTTGATGACTTGTTGTTTTAAATATCGGGTCAATACATATGCATCACGCATACACAAATTAAAACCCTGACCTGCGACTGGATGAATGGTATGAGCAGCATTACCCATAAGTACAACACGCCCTACTGCTTGTTTTTCAGCCAAAACTTGAGATAAAGGAAAACTAAATCTACGACCAGTTTTCTCAAATTTACCAGCTCGATCGCCATAGGTTTTTTGAAGAGCATCTAAAAAATGCTGATCATTTTCATCACCTAACCACTCTCCCTCAGTACCTTTAGGCACTGGCCACACAACAGAACGACGGTATTCACCAGGTAAAGGTAATAATGCTAAAGGACCAAGTGGGCTGAAACGTTCAAAACCGACTTGGGAGTGAGGTTTGGATGTCTGCACTGTAGTGACAATCGCCACTTGATCATAATCATGCACTGATGCACCAACACCAAGTGCTTTTCGACAGAAAGAATCACGTCCATCTGCTGCTATGACTAATTTGGATTTAAACTGCAAATGTTCATTCGCTTTTGATGCTTCGAGATAAGCTAAATGTTCATCCTGTTTAAGTGACGTCACTTGAACACCATCAATTAACTCAATGAGTGGATTTTTTTTGACTTCGGATAACAATACTCGTCCAAGCCATGCATTCTCAATCACTTGGCCAAAGCTTTCTACTTTCTCTTGAGCCGCGATTAAACGTGCCTTACCGAAGCTTCCTTCTTCTGTGATATTTACTTCTAAAATAGGCGTTGCATATTGTTGCAGTGAATCCCAAATTCCCAATTCTTGATAAATTTGCACGCTTCGACGTGACAGCGCACTATTACGGGCATCAAAACTTGAATGATATGGTGCAAGGTTAGCATCATCATAGTTAGGATAGCTGATCGCCTCTAACAATTTCACTGCAATGTTAGTTTTAGCCAGCATAAGAGCAAGGCTTAATCCGACCATTCCACCACCGACAATGATGACTTCTTGTTGCATGTTTTGATCCTTATAAAAGCAAGCAATAGCTGCATACACATAAATTTTTAATCAAATTCATCTTACAATAAAGTTTTTACTTTTTATAATGAATTAGCGTTATTGAAGATGAAGCCATAATTCATTTTTCAATATTGAATATGACATTGAAAAAAAGCCGATGTTTCCATCGACTTTTGAGATTTGTGAAAATGGTTAACTCGCCATCAAGGCTTCGATATCTTCAATGGTTTTCACTACTTTAGCAGTCAGGTTTCTCGGTCCATCTTGAGTGACAACAATATCATCTTCAATGCGAATACCAATCCCTCTCCATTTTGGATCGACAGTTTCATCATCAGGGGCAATATATAAACCTGGTTCAATGGTCACCACCATACCTTCTTGATATGTTCGCCATTCTCCATCGACTTTATATGCCCCTACGTCATGAACATCCATGCCTAACCAGTGACCAGTTCCATGCATATAAAATTGACGATAGGCTTCTGTCTCAATGATTTCATCGAGATCACCCTGCATGATTCCAAGATTAAGCAAGCCTTGCACTAAAATACGAACAGCAACGTAGTGTGGCTCTTTGTAAGAGTTACCAATTCTAACCGCATCTATTGCAGCGATTTGAGCATCAAGCACTATATTATAAAGCGCCTTTTGTTCAGGATTAAATCTACCATTTACTGGAAATGTCCGAGTGATATCTGACGCGTAAAATTCATATTCACAAGCTGCATCTATTAAAACTAAATCGCCGTCATTAAGTTGTTTGTTATTTTCAACATAGTGCAATATACAAGCATTTTCACCACCACCCACAATACTGTTATACGATGGTACACAACCATTTTTACCAAAAATATAATTCAGCTCCGCTTCTAAAGCATATTCCATCATTCCTGGTCGTACAGATTTCATCGCTTGCGTATGTGCTTGAGCAGAAATATCAGATGCGATTTGCATTAACTCTATTTCTTTTGGCTCTTTGTGTAGACGCATCTCATCTAAAATTGTATCTAACTGAATCAATTGTGTCGGTGCAGCGGTACCACGTCGGCTTTCACCACTTGCTTCTGCAATCCATTTTGTAATTTTTGCATCAAAACTGGCTTGTTGACCAATTCTATAAAATAATCTTTCTTTTCCTTGAAGCTTTGCGATCATTTCTTCGTCTAGTAGATCAATCGCATAAGCTTCATCCGCATCATAATCATCGACTGCACCATCAATCCCTGCACGGTAACCTGTCCAGATTTCCATCTCTCGATTGCGTTCACGACAAAATAAACTGTAGGTATAACCTTCTTCTTCAGTATCAAATGTTTCAATTACAGCAACTGCTTCAGGCTCTGCAAATCCCGTTAGATAAAAAAAGCTACTATCAGCGCGATATTTATAATCAGCATCACGATTTCTAAACATTTCTTCACGTGTTGCAATAATTGCAATGCTTCTTAGGCCTATTTCAGCGGCTAATTGATCACGTCGTTTTTGAAAATCTGATTGAGTAAGTTTCATATCTTTTCTGCAGCTTAGGCTATTTAATTTAAGAAAATACAGTACTACTTATATGTTAAGTAGTACTCTTGATTAAATGTAATCAACTTGGTCGATGAGGCGTAAACATCTCAACGACACTTTGCTCATTTTTTTTCGAAATTGTTGGTTTTACATGTTTCAGTAATGAGCTTTCTTCAACAGCAATCTTGGTTCGTCCAACAGATAAACTCACTGGAATTAATCGAACAAATTCATAAAGTTCTTGATAGCTAATTTCACCTTCTTCATCATTATCAGAATCTTCAAACTCGACTGCTGCAATATCTTGCAAGTGTTCAATCAACTCAGCTTCATCAGCACGAATATGCCCAGACGCTAATCCAAACCCCAATACCACTCCTGCACACCAATCTGCTAAAGCTTGAACACGCTCAGACAATACATGTTCATCATCAGGCAAAATGGGTAAATAATCTAATTCATCTTCTGATAAAGCATGCGAAACATCTTCAGATTCCTCAGCCAGTAAATTAAGCGCAGTAGGTTCTAATTGAGGCACATTCAATGTAGACAAAATTTGTATCCACTCCTCATGAGATGGCGGTTCAGTTACACAAACAATACCTGTAAGTAGACCATGTAACTCACTAGGACTAGTAATTTCCTCAATTGAACCGAATTGTTGGTTCCAATCTGTCCAACCTGAAATATCGTCTTGCATTCGTTTTTCCAATCTCTATACTTCTGTATATATTACCTTTGATTGCGAAACTACGCGACCTCGTTATGTTAGAACAATTACAGCGTTTACAAACGCATTTAGGCACGCTTAAACATCGTTTGTCCGAAACCGAACAAATGAATAGTTCTCTTGAAGCTAAACAGAAAGAACTTCAGGAAACTCATCAAACTCAAACCGCTCAAAAAAATAGCATCATCACTCAAAAGCAAGAACAGATTGAAAGTCTAAATGACAAATACAATCAATTAGATAGTATTTACAAAACCTTAAATCAAGATGCTACTGCTTTAGCAGAACGTTATAGTCGTTTAGAAAAAAGTTGTACTGATTTAAAAAATAGATTTCAGGAAATCTTGGCTGAAAGAAATGAGCTGAGAGTCATTAAAGAAAAAATGTTGGCTGAGCAACGTCAAGCTCAAAAAGAAATTGATGAATTGAAGGCTGAAAATCAACGCTTAATCAAAAAAAATGAACTCGCTAAAACTAAGGTTGAGCAAATCATTCAACGATTGGCCATTTTAGGTACTGATCAAGATCATCATGCCCAAGAAATCCAACAATTAGAAAATCCGGCTGAACAAAATGAGGAAGCATAATTATGTCTGAAGTCGTTACAGTCGAGTTAAGACTAATTGAACAAACATTTAGACTTTCAACCACTCAAGATCGGAAAGATGATTTACAACGTGCTGGTGATTTGCTGAATGAGAAATTTCAAGAATTTCGTAGAAAAGCACCTAACGTAGAACACAATAAGCTCGTTATCATGGTGGCTTTAGAGCTTATGCAAGAAGTTTTAACAATGAACAAATCCTTACAAGAATATTCTCATTGTGAACGCTTACTTGCAACAATCTTGGAAGACGTTGAAAAAACTGTATAAATTTGATCTAAGTTTGCACAGTCAGTTTTACTGAGTGAATTATCACTCAAATAATGGGTACACCAAGGTTTGCCAATCTCACTCATTTCGTTATACTTGATTTAACTCTGGGATGTTCGCCAGCGGGTCTATTCCCCTGCCGATACTTAAACTTATGGATTGTGTTCTGTATATTTAGAGCGTATGCCCACCTCGAGTGGGAAACCCAGCAAGTATACGTCGCGTCCACCTTGAACTCGTCGGGTTCAGGGTAACGACACATGCAGCGGCATCTCCGGAGTCTTTATTTTATTTTCTCTTTTTTCTTATTTTTGAATAAACATCCTTGCGCTTTATCCCAAATTAATAATCACTATTAATATTTTTTGATTTTTATCACATTATTTTCACTATAAACAACTTATTAGACACTAATCTAAAACAAATATACTTAACTCTCAATATTATTTAATTATTTAAACCTATTGCTTTATATACATTTAACAATATAAAAAAATTGACATATTATTTGTAAATTTGGTTAATAATGACCTAGTAACTTTTCTAAAATTTAAATTATTATTCCCCATAATAGAAATTACACAAAAAGTATTTCATTTTAATGTCTTCTTATTGTTTAAAGACTTCATATTATTAGTCAAACATTATAAACAATGAGAATAGATTTATATTTAAAGGAAGAGAATATGTCTAAATTAGCAAAATTGGCTGGGGTTGCGAGTATTGCTGCATTACTAAGTGCATGTGGTGGTGGAAGTGACTCGAAGCTTGACACGCCAAATGATAATTATATTAAACCAGGTGATGTGAGCTCTACATTTATACCTTTTAAAGATAAGGATTTTTTAACAAAACTTAAAGAAACGCTTGGTTTTTCAGAATCTTTAAATGTCATGGATGATCGATTTAATCAAGCATTAGGACACATGATTGGCGAAACATTGGGTGATGGACCCATTACTCGTACAGGTAGAGTAATTGAATTAACAGATCAAGGAACAAGTGCATTTACAATTTTTAGAAATTTAATTTGTACTGAGCTCACTAAAAGTGGAACTACTCAAACAATCAAGCTAAAAAGTGGTAATGATTCTTGTGCTACTAGTTTCGGCAAGGAAGTCGTAACATTTAAAGGAGGATCTATTTCGCTTACTGAAACATTAAGCTCAACCACAGTTGAGTTTAATAATGCGCTTTATACACCGTGGACTGATACATCTAAACTATATTTAGTCACTGGTAAAATTGTAAAAGATACAGTTGGTTCTAATGGCGCAATTTATTCTGTAAAAGATCCTTTAAAATTCCAGATTGTAGATAAAAACAACCCTAGCACTACATTGGAATATATGGGGCTACAGGATTATGAATACCGTTTTTTTGATGAACAATTACAAAGTGTGTCAAGTAAAGGTACAATCGTTGGCCAACCTAAAGATGCTAATTTTTCATATGCATTCAACTTCAGTGTAACTCAACCCTTCGAAAAAGAGTCGTGGAGAATTTACCCGAAAGCAGGCGGTAAGTTAGAAATTATTGATGAGTACAATCAAAAGATTGTCGTTGAACAAACTAAAGATTATTCATCATCCGCATCAGTTCGCTTTAACTCAGGCGTGCCAACTAATGTGTCTTGGAGCGATATCGTTAAAAAGAAATAGGCATAAAGCCCCCATCTGGGGGCTTTTTTAACCATTTAATTTCATGTGTTGCGCGTTCTCTGACATTCTAAGCTGCTCATAATGCACTGGATCATATGCGCATGCACTTATCAACAAAGTATAAGTAACTACTGCGATAAAAATTTTCATCTCACATTTACTCATGAACCAAGATGTGAGTAATTTAAAGCATGGCTAAAAACAAATAAAACCGATTAAAATTATAAAAACCATCTATTTTTTAGATTATTAGTTACTCATCTTGAAGCGCACACTCATAATTCTTAGGATCATCACTACATCGTATCTTTTTAAGGATAGACATCATTTCAGGATGATAATGCCCTTCTTTTGTCATCTGAATTCTAGCTTCGCGCATAATTTTCAAATATCCAGGTTTCTCAGCATCTCTTATATTCATCCAAAATTTAGGATCAATTTTAGATTCAGTTTGATCAATAAATTTATAAGCTGGTGTTAATTGCTTGGAAATAATCTCCCTTGCTATAGGCCCCATTCCAGCAGGAAATTTATTTCGATGCATAATCAATGTACCCGTCACTTGAACCAGTGGAAAACGAATAATTGCGCCTCGTACCTCGCCCTTGTTTGTCATTCCACGATAGAGTTCCAAAGGTTCAAATAAGATTGCAGGTGCTGCGATAATATCAACTTCCTTATTGTTGAATTTTCCGCCTACAGAAGTTAAATCCACTGAAACTGGTTGAGCACCAACATTTTGGACTAATTTTTTTTGGGTTGCGTCAAAACTCATTACAGCAACTTTTTTCCCAGCTGCTTTAGATAAAGTATCAATTTTACGATCATTTACCATAATATAAGCAGCACCTAAAGGCACAATACCGACAACCTCATAATCCTTATTGACCATTTTTGAGTCAAATTCAGGTCTTGCTAACAGCTGAATCACTTTTGTCAGTTGTTTATAGTTTTGAACTGCACCTATTGCATCAATACTTCCAACAAAAGAGTTGAATTGCTTAGCACGTAAATTACTTATTCCAGCACCATCACAACGTTTACTTCTAAAGTCTTCAGTTAAAACCCGTTCATCTGTATAGACTTTTAAATTAACTTCAGTGGATGTTTTTTGCTTTAATTTTGGATAATTCAAATCTATCTGCATTTGTAGCTTAGCCGTACGATTGACAGTCATTTGCACGCCGAAATCTTGAGCAACTTTAGCAATTCGTGGTAATTCACTCATATAGCTCGTCGCCTGCTCAAATGCTTCACCATGAGCACCGCTCGGTGAATACACACATAAGGTGACTTGTTTCGGAATCTGTTGCCAAACTTTTGGATCATTCAGTAGTTTTTTTATTTTATTCACAGAATGGCTGGACAATGATAAATCCAACTTAGAGTTAGTTTGAGCATTTACATGATTTGTGATTAGACCAGAAAGACTAATTACTGTCGTGAGCATAACCATACGATAAGCATGCTTGCTCTTTTTAAATAGACTACCGTTTTTTTTATTTTTCATTATCGTTCCCTTTTCTATTCTTTATGATCAGAGCTTCATTGATCTGATAGAGTTCAGCTTATCGGCTTCAATTAAAAATTAAATTGACCCCAATCTTTTATTTGTTACACCTAGAGTAAATGAAAAATATACTATCGAAAATATTCAAATCAGGTTGATTAAACCTGAGTAAAAATCGATAAACTACTTACCCTTACACATGCACTTAGATTGGTACAGTTTGAAATGCAGTTGCAGACACAACTTTTAAGAAAAACTCTACGCTCTCGTAGAAGACAACTCTCAATTTTTACGCAACGACGTTCTGCTTTTCAGATTTTGTCAAAAATCCAATCTCACTCTAAATTTAAATCTGCACAAAAAATTGGGATTTATTTAGATGCATTCGGTGAAGTTCAAACACATATCCTAATCATGCATTGCTTTTCAAAGCATAAAGTCGTCTATCTCCCAAAAGTCTCCAGACTTGATTCAACTTTAAAATGGGTTCCAATTTCAAAGCATCAATATCTAAATAAACGTTTTACTAAACATAAATTGGGAATGTATGAGCCTATGCATAGATTGGGGCAAAATGTAAAACAACTTGATGTACTGTTGATGCCCCTTGTTGCGTGTGATCATCATGGAACACGTATGGGTATGGGAGGTGGCTTTTATGATAGAACGTTAAAGCATGCGAGCAATCACCCCTATCGCATCGGTTTAGCGCATGACTTTCAATTAATTTTAGATCCTTTAAATCGCCAGCCTTGGGATCAGCCATTAGATGAGTTAATCACCCCTAAAAAACGATTAAAATTCAAACGGAGAATGTTAATTCACCCTAAATCCAACTGAATTTATCAAGATTAGTAGAAATAAATCGAATTTTATCGATTTTCACCCTTGTATTTTTTAAATTACACATCACTATAAAAATATGGCAACACCGTTGTCACTCATTAGGAGTGCTCATGACTGATATTATTATGAATGAAGAAAACTTAGAACTTCAGACCCCTAGCGTGTTACCGCTATTAGCTTTGCGTGATGTTGTGGTTTATCCACACATGCAAATTGCGCTTTTTGTCGGCCGTGAAAAATCGATTAAAGCAGTTGATGTAGCTCGTAACAGTGACAATTTAGTTTTTGTAGTAGCTCAACAAGATTCTCTTACAGAAGAAATTGATCACGACAATTTATATCAATACGGTACTGTCGCGAAGATTGTGCAAGTCGTAAATCATGAGAACGATGAAAACTGCATTAAGGTTTTAATCGAGGGTATTTATCGCTCTAAATTGATTAATATTTACGATCAAAACGATTATTTAGAAGCTGAGCACAGCCTTAGCCCAATGACGATCCGTATGGAATCGGCAACTCAACAAACTCGCCTCGAAGAATTACGTGGTCTTTTCAGCCAATACGCTGAAGCAAAACTACGTAATGCGCGTGAGTTAATTAATGCTGCAAATAAAATCGATGATTTATTGCAACTCATGTTCTTCGTCGCAACACGCGTGCCGTTAAATATCGAAGTGAAACAAAAATTCCTCGAACACGATGAATTTGAAGCTCATTTACAAGAGTTAATGACTTATTTGCTTCAACAGTCTGAAGAACAACAGATTGAGCAAAATTTACATGACAATGTAAAACGTCAAATGGAAAAGAATCAGCGCGAATATTTTCTAAATGAAAAAATGAAAGTTATTCAGCGTGAACTTTCTGACATGAATGGCGGTGCTGAAGATGATATCGCAGAGATTGAAAAACGTTTAGCTGAAGCTGATCTTCCTGAGCATGTTCGTAAAAAAGCAGAAGGTGAATTCCGTAAGCTCAAAGCAATGCAGCCTGCATCGAGTGAAGCAGCCGTAGTTCGTAATTACATCGAAACTATTTTAGATACACCATGGAATAAGGCGAGCAAAGTAAGTATCAATCTTGCTAAAGCTCAAGATATTCTTGATGCTGATCATTATGGTTTGGATGAAGTTAAAGAACGTATCGTTGAATATCTTGCTGTTCAGTCACGTGTAAAAAAACTACGTGGACCAGTATTGTGTCTCGTAGGTCCTCCTGGTGTAGGTAAAACCTCATTAGGTGAGTCTGTAGCTAAAGCAACAGGTCGCGAATTCGTTCGAATGGCACTTGGTGGTGTTCGTGATGAGGCTGAGATTCGTGGACATCGCAGAACTTATATTGGTGCGATGCCAGGTAAGATTGTGCAATCACTTTCTAAAGTCGGTGTAAAAAACCCTTTATTCCTACTCGATGAAATTGACAAAATGGCTCAAGATCATCGTGGTGATCCTGCATCTGCCTTGTTAGAAGTGCTTGATCCTTCACAGAATCACAAATTCAACGATCACTATCTCGATCTTGATCTTGATTTATCTGAAGTCATGTTTATTTGTACTGCAAACAGTATGACTATACCTGAAGCTTTGTTAGATCGTATGGAGGTCATTCGCCTTCCTGGTTATACAGAGGAAGAGAAAATCAATATTGCTGAGCGTTACTTAGTACCTAAAGCAATCAAGAATAATGGCTTACGTGCTAAGGAATTAAGTGTACACGAAGAAGCAATTCGAGATATCGTACAACGCTATACACGTGAAGCTGGTGTTCGAAGTTTAGAGCGTGAAGTCTCTAAAATCGCCCGTAAAGTGGTTAAAGAAGCGGTTAGTAAAAAAGCGAAAAATCTTCAAATTGAAGTTAATTCGGCAAATCTACCTGACTACTTAGGGCCGCATAAATTCGATTTTGGTATGGCGGAAGAAGAAGCTCAAGTCGGTCGTGTTAATGGTCTAGCTTGGACTTCAGTTGGTGGTGAACTACTGACAATTGAAGTTGCAGCAATGAAAGGTAAAGGCAAATTTGTAACCACTGGTTCTTTAGGTGATGTTATGAAGGAGTCTATTACTGCAGCGATGACCGTAGTGCGTACACGAGCTGATGCTTTGGGTATCGATTCTACTCGCTTTGAAGAAACCGATATTCACGTGCACTTACCTGAAGGCGCTACGCCTAAAGATGGTCCTTCAGCTGGTCTTGCTTTGACGACAGCATTAGTTTCAGCGTTTACTGGCATTGCGATTCGACCTGATATTGCAATGACTGGTGAAACTAGCTTGAGTGGCCGTGCAATGCGTATTGGTGGTTTAAAGGAAAAATTACTGGCTGCACATCGTGGCGGTGTAAAAATGGTCTTTATTCCACAGGAAAATGCACGTGATTTAGTCGAAATTCCTGATAATGTGAAAGAAGGTTTAGATATCAAAGTTGTAAAATCAATTGATGAAATTTTACCACTAGCATTAACCTCTATGCCTAAACCATTAGTCAAAACACCCATTGTGAAAGCAGTTGACGAATCAAAATCTGCACGACACTAATCGGTCTTTTAACTGAAGAAAGAGAGCTTAGGCTCTCTTTTTTTATAAGATATCAATGGATGCAAATTTAACAACTCATTATGTTTTAACTTTTGATTTTATAAATTCATCACTTTGAAATGTATAATATCGTGAAACTTCTAGTGACACATTTTCATGAAAATTCGTATCTTGACCATTGGTCAAAAAATGCCAGCATGGGTTCTTACTGGTTTTGAAGATTATTTCAAAAGAATTCAACCTTTTGTACAAACTCAAATTGTTGAGCTTCCTATGGCGAAACGCGGAAAGAATGACTCTGAAGCTGATATTTTTAAATACCGTAATATCGAAGGCGATAGCATTTTAAATGCACTGAAAGGAAATGAACTTTTAATTGCACTTGAAGTGGGAGGAAAAGAGTTTAGTACAGAAAAATTAGCTGAAACCATGAAAGGTTGGATGCTTGAAGGGAATGATGTTGTGCTCGCGATTGGTGGACCTGATGGACATTCTGATGCAGTTCGTAAAGCTGCTGCTTGGCACTGGTCTTTATCTAAATTAACGCTACCCCACCCTATGGTTCGCATTCTGTTAATTGAACAACTTTACCGTGCCATGAGCATTAATCATAACCATCCGTACC
Source organism: Acinetobacter sp. 24-47-67 (assembly GCF_056779735.1). Classification (NCBI taxonomy): domain Bacteria; kingdom Pseudomonadati; phylum Pseudomonadota; class Gammaproteobacteria; order Moraxellales; family Moraxellaceae; genus Acinetobacter; species Acinetobacter sp. 24-47-67. The sequence continues at coordinate 179,812 of NZ_JBWYIK010000004.1, read as the reverse complement.
ATCGTGCTGGATAATCGTTCCGAATTTGCAACATGATGTTCAAATTTAAATGGTTACTCTGACTTCTAAAATTTGCGATGATCACCTCATACATCTAAGAATGGAACCAACCTCATGACTATTCAAACGCTACCTGGCTTATTCATCTCACATGGCTCTCCAATGCTGGCTTTGAATCCTGAACAGGTTGGTCCAGCTTTACATCGCTTGAGTCTCAATTTGCCCAAACCTAGAGCGATAATCGTCATGTCTGCGCATTGGGAAAGCAATGCACTCGAAGTAAGTACGGGGACTAGACCTGAAACATGGCACGATTTTCGAGGTTTCCCAGATGCACTCTATGAAATTCGCTATCCTGCCCCTGGTGCTCCAGATGTTGCTGAACAAGTTTTAAATTTATTCGCTGAGGAACAAATTACTGCACATGCCAATAGCACGCGACCTCGTGATCATGGCGTATGGATGCCTTTATTACATATGTATCCAGAAGCTGATATCCCCGTAGTCGAAATCTCTTTACCCATGACGATGTCTGCTGAAGAGATATTTAAAATTGGTCAAGCTCTCGCTCCATTAAGAGATCAGCAAATATTATTAATTGGCTCGGGAAGCATTACTCATAATTTAAGAGAGCTTGCTTGGCATGGTGAAACGAGTGAAGTTCCAGAATGGGCATCAACTTTTAGAAACTACGTGGTGCAGCAGCTCACTCATTCGGATTATCCTGCTATTTTAGCGTGGAATACGATTCCTTTTGTTCATCGTAACCACCCTACGATAGAACACTTTGCACCTTTATTTTTCTCTATGGGCACTGGTGATCGTTTTAGCATTGTACATAGTAGTTTTACCATGGGTGCTTTAGGAATGGATATTTATCGCTTTGATTGAGAGAAAATAAAATATCATTTTTTAAATGACCATCACGAAATAATCATCGATCAATGGATACATTTTGATACTGAAAAGTGCAGAATGTATCCATAATTTTTTAGATCTCCTGCGTTATCCTTCCTCGGATCAATACAATTTAGAAAGCTTGTTATGAAATTAAAATTAATTACCTTGGCTATTTTGCCTATCACACTTGCTGCGTGTCAGACTTCCGATCTACAAAAAGCTGGGGATTTAGCTGTGTCTGTGCTTCAACAACAAAATGCTGATCAAACTCTCTCTGCATACCAATGGCAAGCCAATCCACAAAATGCGCCTCAACCAATCACTTTAAACTTCACCACTGATAAAAAACTTTCAATTCATACGAGCTGCAATACTTTATTTGGCGGGTTTGAGCTAAAAAACAATACTATCGTAGCTGCTCAACTTGCATCTACCATGAAGGGATGTAATGGTTTGGCTGCCGAACAAGAACGCTTTGCTGGAAATCTATTTTCCCAAGCTGCTGTTCCTTTCGTGCTTAATTTAAATGATCGTGATAATCCAACGTTGACTTTGGTACAGCCGAATGGTGAAAAGATTATCTTCACGGGTAAAATGACACCTGAAACCAAATACAAAACTCAAGGTGAAACCATATTTCTTGAAATTTCGCCAGAAACTAAACAATGTACAGGTGTAGCTCCCCAAACTTGTCTACAAGTCAGAGAAATAAAATACAACGATAGTGGTATTAAAACGCAAGTCGATAAAGACTGGACTTTATTCTACGATCAAATTGAAGGTTTTTCACATAGTCCGAATGAACGTCAAATCATTCGTGTAAAACGTTATGAAATTAAAAACCCTGCTGCAGATCAATCAAAGTATGCTTATATTTTTGATATGGCTGTAGAGCGTGAAGCTGTAAAAGGTTCTTTATAAAGAATAAAAAACCGAGGCTAAGCCTCGGTTTTTTTATTTTTGAATATATTCTTAGAATACACCCTGAGCTAACATCGCATCAGCAACTTTTACGAAACCAGCAATGTTCGCACCATCTACATAATTCACAGTACCATCTTCTTGAGTACCGAATTTTACGCAGTTACGGTGAATTTCTTTCATGATTGCATGTAAACGCTCATCTACTTCTTCGAAAGACCAACCTAAACGAAGCGCATTTTGAGACATTTCAAGCCCAGAAGTTGCAACACCACCTGCATTAGATGCCTTACCTGGCGCATATAGAATTTTTGCATCAACGAATTTTTCAACTGCAGCAAGTGTAGAAGGCATATTTGCGCCTTCAGCTACGCAGATCACACCATTTGCAAGCAATTTATCCGCATCATCAGCATCTAATTCATTTTGTGTGGCACATGGAAGTGCGATATCACACTTAATACCCCAAGGACGTTGCCCTTCAAGATATTCAAAACCATGCTTCGCTGCAAACTCAGAGATACGACCACGTTGAACGTTTTTAAGCTCCATTACTTCAGCTAAAAGCTCTGGAGTTAAACCGTCTTTAATGTATACAGTACCAGCTGAATCTGAAAGTGAAACAACTTTTGCGCCCAAATACATTGCTTTGTCAGCAGCAAACTGTGCAACGTTACCCGAACCAGAGATTGTAACTACCTTGTCTTTGAAACTGTCGTTACGAGTCTTAAGCATTTCCTCAGCGAAATACACTGTACCGTAACCAGTTGCTTCAGGGCGCGCTAGTGAACCACCAAAAGTTAAACCCTTACCTGTAAATACGCATGAAGTGTCATTGCTGAGCTTCTTCATCATACCCGCCATGTAACCAACTTCACGGCCACCAACACCAATATCACCCGCAGGAATATCTGTGTCAGAACCTAAGTGACGGTATAACTCGATCATGAGTGCTTGGCAGAAACGCATGATTTCGCCTTCTGATTTACCTTTAGGGTCAAAATCAGAACCACCTTTACCACCACCCATTGGTAGTGTAGTTAACGCATTTTTGAAAGTCTGTTCAAAACCTAAGAATTTTAGGATTGAAAGGTTCACTGAAGGGTGGAAACGCATACCACCTTTGAATGGACCAATTGCTGAGTTGTACTGAACACGGAACGCACGGTTAACGTGTGTTTGACCTTGATCATCAACCCAAGAAACGCGGAATTGAATCGCACGTTCAGGTTCAACTAAACGTTCTAATAAACCATGAGCTGCATACTTAGGGTTCTTTTCAATAAAAGGCCATAAGCTTGTCATCACCTCTTCAACAGCTTGAAGAAATTCTGGTTGATGTGCATCACGTGTTTTAACGTAGTCTAGGAAGTCGTTAAGGCTGTTGTATTTCAACGCTTAATCCTCAGCAGAAAATGGATCAAAATTGGTCAAAATTTCAATATATTGATAAGTTTTGGCGCAAAGTATTAAATATCTTTTACAAGCACTGTACAATAGTTTTCATAATTTTTTTTAATATTTTTTTAATTTCAATTACTTAATTATAGTATTTAATAATTTTAAATTATCAAATTCATTACTTTTAATTATGGATTAATACTTATTCGGCGCTTTTATTGCGCGATAAATGACCCATAACAGCGCACCCCAAACTAACACTAATCATGTTAAAATCATTCATATTTCGCACCTATGATCTCCTTTTCGCTTGATTAAGTTTTAATGTACATGCACGCACAAATCTCATTGATACAACAAGTTGATGCTTTCCTACCTCAAACCCAATGTGGTCTATGTGGCCACCGTGATGGTTGTTTACCTTATGCTAAAGCTATTGTAGAAGGAGAAGACGCGAATAAATGTGTCCCTGGCGGTCAACCTGTTGCTGACGCAATTACTCACTTACTGAATCGCCCTAAGCTTAAAGCTGAAGAAAGCGTTTGGCCAATTCAATCTGATGGTCGCCCACAGCGTATGAAAGCGATCATACGTGAAGACGAGTGTATTGGTTGCACTAAATGCATCAGTGCTTGCCCTGTAGATGCCATCATTGGATCAGGAAAGTTAATGCATACTGTGTTAACTGATCTTTGTACTGGATGCGAATTATGTATACCACCTTGTCCAGTTGACTGTATCGATCTTGTTGAAGATTTACAGCCCATACCAAATGAGCAAGCCCGCATCCTAGAACAAAATGATCTTAGAAATCGTTATTATGCTCATATTCAACGTGAGGAAAATCGCAGTCTTCATCGCAAAGGTCCTGTCGTTAAAGCTGAAATTGATACTGCGCTTTTTGCTCAATTTTCAAAACAATTACAATCAGTACCTACTATTCAAACGATAAAAAAAACAGCGCTTCATAAGACATTAGATGCAAAATCTACAATCGAACTTGCCAAATTACGTACACAAATTAAAAAGCTTGAAAAACAACTTGCTGTACGTCAGAGTGTCGATAAGCAAGAGCAACTCAATACTTTATATGAAAAACTCAATTCAATTGAGGGTGTTTAAATGAACGTTAAAACACCTAAAACTGTAAAAAACATGACAAAAAAGCAAATTCAAATTTTTTTTGAAAGATTAAGAGCTCAACGCCCAAACCCTAAAACAGAGCTGAATTATTCTTCACCCTTTGAGTTGTTAGTTGCTGTGACCTTATCAGCACAAGCCACTGATGTAAGCGTAAATAAGGCCACAGATAAGCTTTTCCCTGTAGCAAACACACCTGAAGCAATCTATGCCTTAGGTGTAGAAGGATTAAAATCTTATATTAAAACAATAGGTCTCTATAACTCTAAAGCTGAAAATGTCATCAAAGCTTGTGAAATATTGATTAAACAACACAACAGTATTGTTCCTCACAACCGTGCTGATTTAGAAGCACTTCCGGGCGTAGGTCGAAAAACTGCAAATGTGGTATTAAATACCGCTTTTGGTCAACCAACCATGGCCGTTGATACCCACATCTTTCGATTAGGTAATCGTACTGGACTTGCGGTAGGAAAAAATGTACTCGAAGTTGAACACTGTCTAGTTAAAGTGATTCCAAAAGAGTTTATTGTAGACGCTCATCATTGGTTAATTTTACATGGACGTTATTGCTGTATTGCGCGGAAGCCAAAGTGCAATGAGTGTGTTGTGAGTGATGTGTGCAACTGGCCTGAACGTTTCGAATATGGAGCGACAAGACAGATCGATTTAAAACAGGTTTAACGATCAAGAGATTTTTTTTGATCTTTTTTCTCTTTATCTAATTTCATCTGTTTTTGACTATCGCGAAGTAATTTAAAACTTATAAATACCAAAAAAGACAATACTGCCAAGCATGCAAGCATCAATAAAATAATGGCAATATTTTGCACTTGTTTACCTTCACATCATAAAAAAAGAAGCCCTAATATGACTTAGGGCTTCTTTTTTGTCAAAGCTGAAAATGGTTATTTAGTTTGATCTAAAATTGCAAAAAGTTCTTTTTGAACTTCTTCAATAGGACGAAGTCCATTCAACTTATCATACGTTGGCGCATTTTCACCTGAAGCTGCACGCCCTTGGTAAAAGCCAACCAACTGTTCAGTTTCAGTATGATACGAAGCCAAGCGCTTACGAATTGTTTCTTCTTGGTCATCTGGACGCTGAACTAAATCTTCACCAGTTTCATCATCTTTGCCTTCCACTTTTGGTGGGTTGTAGACGATATGATAAACACGACCTGATGCTGGATGTTGGCGACGACCCGATAAGCGTTTAACGATTTCTTCATCAGGCACATCAATTTCGATCACGTGATCAATATCAATGCCTTCTTTTTCCAAAGCTTCAGCTTGAGGAATCGTACGAGGGAAACCATCAAAGATACAACCATTTGCACAATCTGGTTGTGCAATACGCTCTTTAACCAGACCAATAATCAGTTCGTCAGAAACTAGACCACCATTGTCCATTACAGATTTTGCCTGTAGACCGAGTTCAGTTCCTTCACGAATTGCAGCACGGAGCATATCACCGGTTGAAATTTGTGGGACATTGTAGCGCTTGCAGATCAACTGAGCTTGAGTACCTTTACCTGCTCCAGGTGGTCCGAGTAATATAATGCGCATAAATAAACATCCTCATTTTAACTATATCGACGATACTTGGTTAATGTCTTTGGTAGGCACCAATCCAGCATCTATTTATAAGAAAGCCACAAATAAATGAATCAGACCCGCGAAGAAACCTGTTACCCCACCTAGCACAATTAAGATCCATTCGTCTTCCTGGAATGCAGGACGTAATAGATTTTGAAACTCGCGCGGCGTTAATTCACGGATACGTTCTTTAAACATTTGATAGATTTTCTGTGCGCGGCTCGCATTAAAAGCTGGGTCGCATACAGGCACCATCGTAATTTCAATTGAGCGATCGATCAAGTCTGTCTTGAGTTTTGCATACTCTTTTGGACCTAAAGATAGCTGTAATGATGTACGAACCAATGGTGTTTCCATGATTTCATTGATATGACGTTTAACAATACGGCGTGTTTTGTCTTTTTTTCCACCATACATCATTTCCATCATAATAGATTTCAATGTAATCAAATCTTCAGTCACTACACGGGCAAATACATCAGATACTTCTTCTTGGCGCTTCATAAACGCACCTTGAATATTATAAGAACCAATGCGTGGAATGACAGGTTTTATCCAAGGGAATTTACGATCTTTCGTTAATTCAAAGAATTGTGGATAACGTATATAGTGTGGTTCAACTGGATTAAATACCATCCAAATTGCAATCCAATTTGTTAAAAAGCCCCAAATTGCTGCCCAGAATGGTACAGTCCAATGCCAAGGCACCACAAACCAAACGATCATTTGGAAGATACCGAAGAACATACCGATTAATGCACTGATATGCCAAATGAAGTTAATTTCTTTTTGACCCACTTTTAGGAACATATTGACCATCAATTGACGGTCGCCTTCCATTTGACTCACTACCATCGCACGCATATCCACGAGCGACTCAACATTTAAAGTTAATTCGGTTACGAGCTCTTTCAAAACATTTGGAAGTTGCTTATGTGCTTGCGCATAAATACGTCTCTTGATTGAGTAAGGTAAGTTTTCCCATAGAACCGCATTGCGATCCATCATCACTTCATCAATTAAGTGCTCTAACTCAAAGCCAACCTGTTCACCAATGATACGAGCAGTATCCTCGGGATCCATCGCATCTAAGAACTCTCGTAAGGAGCCAAGTTTTGATAGTGTATTGTCGGTAATAATACCCGATATACGTCCTGCCTTACGTGGAACAATTCCTTGCCATCCCACCGGAAGCGGACCTAAGTGAAAACCCCAAAACTTAATTGGATAAAACACCATCTTGAGTGCCATCCAGACGTGAGCCCAAGTCACAAATGCGGTTACTGGGATAATACTCAGTACTGCATAAAAATCAGGTCGATTGACGAAGGCTTGCCACAAATCACTCACATATCCAAACATTCATGACTCTCATATTCATATATCTAATTGCAGTCGAACTTGAGGTATAAAACCATAAAGCTTTCTAAAATCCTACACTTAAGGTGTAAGCAAACTGTAGTTCTGGTTTGGTTTCAAAAATCACTTGGTTTCCTTGCGTGATTTCCTCTCCTGCTTTTATCCCTACACTAAATGTACTAATTCTTTCTTTATTCAGCATGACATATGATAAATCTATACCACCACCGAGTTGAGATTCCTTTTCACCATTGACTGTTTTTGATTTTAGATGACCAGCAAATGCACCTAAATAAAATCCATTTAAGTCCTTAGTTCCGAGAATTATTGGGTAACGAAAACCGACTTGAGCACCCACATCGTGGTCGTCATTTAAGAAAGCGCCAAGCTTTCCGTATCCAATACCGTATGGAGTGACGTATTCTAAATTCCCATGCGCTAACCGTTGTGTAACACCAGCACCCACATTTATTTTAGAAAATTGTTCTGGTTTCAATTTTGCTTCAGGATAAAACGATGAAAAATCTGCGTATGCTAAGTTCCCTACCCACATCATGACAGCAAAGGAAACGATTTTTCTCATTATTTTCTCCATTCTCTCAAACTGAGAACAATATTATTATTCATCCATAGTGCTTCGACTTTAACAGAATAATTTTCGTTCTTATATACAACAAGCTTTAAAATTAGTGTCTATTTGGTCAAATTTTAATTTTTATAACATACGAACTATTTATTAATTTTTCAAATTTTATAGTTAATCTGAGTTAAAATACTTTGATATAAAGTCAGCTTTTACCCGCAAAAAAGTAAAGATCTATGAAGCAGCAGTTCCCACTGAAGAATGTACAACAAGAAAAGCGAATTTTTCGCAGTCGAGTGGTGTTTGCTATTTGCGTGGTAATCTTTTTTTTAATTGTTCTATTGTCTCGATATGCTTATTTGCAAATTGTGCATTACGACCAGTTTAAAGATGCATCGGACAAAAACCGAATTCGTTTACAACCGATTTCCCCTGCCCGCGGTTATATTTTTGATCGTAACGGCATTCTACTGGCTGACAATTATCCAGTTTTTACGGCTACATTAAGTAAAGCGGATGTACCTGATATTGAAGATACAGTAGAACGCCTTAGAAAGATTATTGACTTGAGCGAAGAAGACATCGAACGCTTCATGAGTCGTGTGAAAACCGCAAAAAAGACTGAACGTGTCACGCTTAAACTAAACTTAACTGAAACAGATATCGCTAAATTTAGTGAAGTAAAGTTTAAATTTCCTGGTGTTTCTATTGAAACCCAAATGACGCGTTATTACCCGCATGGTGAATTATTTGCCCATGTTATTGGGTATGTCGGTCGTATTAACGATAAAGAACTCAAAAGCATTGATAAAGATGCTTACGCAGGTACAAACCTGATCGGTAAAATTGGTGTAGAAAAATTTTATGAAGACCTGTTGCATGGCTCACCTGGCTTTGAGTCTATTGAGACAGATGCTTTCGGTAATGTCTTACGGAAATTAGGGCGTAAAGATTCTGTACGCGGTAATGACCTCTATTTATCACTTGATTATGGTCTCCAAACAGTAGCTGCTGAGCAACTTGCGGGGCGTCGTGGTGCAATTGTTGCAATGGATCCACGTACAGGTGAAATTTTGGCACTCGTTTCGAGTCCAAGTTTCAACCCAAATTTATTCGTGACTGGTATCAGTCATACAGACTATAGTGCGCTGCGTGACAATTTAGATCAGCCGTTGTATAACCGCGCAGTTCAAGGGACTTATCCACCAGGTTCTACCATTAAGCCTATGGCTGCATTAGGGGGTATTCACTACGGTATTGTCGATTGGTCAACTGCTATTTCAGATCCAGGTTATTTCCACTTACCAGGAGATTCTCACAAATTCCGCGACTGGAAAAAAACGGGGCATGGTGTAGTCAATATGCACAAGTCCATTGTTGTCTCATGTGATACTTACTATTACGTTCTTTCTTACCAGATGGGGATCGATCGTATGAACACATGGATGCGTCAGTTTGGATTTGGTGAGAAAACAGGTGTAGACCTTCCTAGCGAAAGTACAGGATTGTATCCTTCGCCAGAATGGAAAATGCGTACTCGCAATTCTAAATGGCTCAAAGGGGAAACAATCTCAGTCAGTATTGGGCAAGGTGCGTTCACTTCTACCCCCTTGCAACTTGCGATGGCAACTGCAATTACTGCAAATCATGGCGCCCATGTTACACCGCATGTATTACGTGAAACCAAAGGAACAAAGCAATTCAAAGTCCACAATGCACCAGATTATAAAATTGCCTTCAATGGTACTGATGAAGATTGGATTAAGATGCGTGATGCCATGGTGGATGTGATCCAATCTGGAACAGGTAAAGGGATTCGTGGTGGACTGCAATATCAAATTGCGGGTAAAACAGGTACCGCTCAGGTCAAGAGTATTGCGCAAGGTAAAAAGTATAACGAAGCTTTATTAACTGAACGTCAACTCGATCACGGCTTATTTGTAGGCTTCGCCCCTGCCGACAATCCAGAAATAGCGATTGCAGTAATATGGGAAAATGGTCGTGGAGGTTCAGGAGCAACAGCGCTCGCCCGTCCTGTATTGGATTATTGGTTACTCCATCGTGATCGTAAACCAATAAAGCCGATGAATCATGTTGTCAGTGGCGGCCTAATGACAGCAGGCATTAAGCCTGGTGAATTACCTAGCGGATCTACTAATTTGTCAGCCGATCCAAATGCACTTCCTCGTGAACTCCAAACATCACGTAACAGCAACAGTGCAACGAATGCAACGAATACAACGAATACAACGAATGCAACGAATGCAACGAATGCAACGAATGCAACGAATGCAACGAATGCAACGAATGCAACGAATGCAACGAATGCAACGAATGCAACGAATGCAACGAATGCAAACACTGACACTCAACGTAACACGAGTCAATAAATGAAAAATCAACTCCGCATCATTGGTGGTGAATGGAAACGCCGTGTATTACCTTTTGCCACTATTGAGGGTTTAAGACCAACACCAGATCGTGTACGCGAAACTTTATTTAATTGGTTAATGTGGGATATTCAACAAGCGCAGGTGCTGGATGTTTGCGCTGGATCTGGTGCATTAGGTTTTGAAGCGCTATCTCGAGGGGCAGCTCATGTCACGATGATCGAACCTAATTTAGAGCAAAATAAATTTTTAAAATCAAACTTAGCGCTTTTAAATGTGAATAATGCAAAACTGATTCAAAGCACTGCCCAAATCGCGCTAAAACAACTTTCAAACAATCAATTCGATGTAGTTTTTTTAGATCCTCCCTATAGTTTAAATCTTTGGGAGGAGTTGGCTTCGTTGATTGACCCAAAACTCAAAGCAGATGCATTTATTTATGTCGAAGCCGATCAACCATTGTCATCACTTAATCTACCTTCTTCATGGCACCTCATAAAAGAAACTAAAGCTGGAACAGTTAAATCAGGCCTTTATCGAAAAATAGATTAGACATTTAAAATGTCTGATTCCAAAAAATCCGAATCAATCTGCCTCGATCGTAGGGAAACGAGGATAAAAACTCGTACCCTATCGTTTGATTCTCTTTCAGTAAATACTCAACACCGTATCCAAACGTAATGCTTAATTGTTCCAGATTTGATAAGTCAAAATGACCTGTATCAAGTTTATTCTTCAATTCATTCCGATCAAAAGCCGTGAAATTAAAAAATTGAATACGTTCGGATTGAAAAATTGAATGCGTCAATACATCAAATCTCGAATATTCTTTCTCATTTAATTCTGCAATCTTGGTCTGTTCACTATTTAAATCTTCTATGGCAGGCTCATAGTGAAGTTCTTGCTGAGCTTCAAAAAAATTAAAAATGAGATTTTGATCATTCGTATTTTCATCATGATCCAAGGAATTCGCGTGAACGGCAGAAATAGAAAAAATCATCAAAGCTTGTAAATAAAGTTTAAAATTTTGAATCATATTAATTTTACGTTTCTATATCTTATTATTATGCATGAAAAAAGCCTCCACTCAGGAGGCTTTTTTACTTAAAGGATTAAGCTAAACCTTTTTCTTTAAGTACTTCTAACATGGTTGAACCAAGTTCAGCTGGGCTACGTGTATATGCCATTCCAGCACGCTCAAACGCAGCAAATTTTTCTTCTGCTGTGCCTTTACCACCTGAAATAATAGCACCAGCATGACCCATTCGCTTACCTTTTGGTGCAGTCACACCAGCAATATAACCAACAACAGGTTTGGTCACATTTGATTGGATATATTCTGCTGCTTCTTCTTCAGCTGTACCACCAATCTCACCAATCATAATAATTGCATCTGTGTCTGGATCATCTTGGAACAGTTTCAAAGCATCAATCTGATTCATACCAGGGATTGGATCTCCACCAATACCAATACACGTTGATTGACCTAATCCTAACTTCGTAGTTTGTGCAACAGCTTCATAGGTCAACGTACCAGAACGCGAAATAATACCGATTCGTCCTGGCTGATGAATATGTCCTGGCATAATACCAATCTTACATTCACCCGGCGTGATAACACCTGGACAGTTTGGACCCACTAAGCGAGCACCATTTCCATTGGTTTCTAGATAGCGTTTCGCTTTCAGCATATCAATGGTTGGTACACCTTCAGTGATAACAACAATCAGTCCAACGCCAGAGTCAACTGCTTCAACGATAGAATCCAATACAAATGGTGCAGGAACGTAAATGACCGATGCATCAGCACCAGTCTCTTTCACTGCATCTTTCATTGTATTGAATACAGGTAGATTTAAATGAGTTTGACCGCCTTTACCTGGAGTCACACCACCCACAACCTTAGTACCATAAGCCAAAGCTTGTTCTGAGTGGAATGTACCATTTTTACCCGTAAAGCCCTGTACCAATACTTTAGTGTCTTTATTAATTAATACGCTCATGATTGATACTCCTTATGCTTTTACTGCAGCAACAATTTTTTCTGCGGCATCAGATAAGCCGTTTGCAGAAATTAGTTTAAGACCAGATTCATCAAGTAATTTTGCACCTAGTTCTGCATTATTCCCTTCTAAGCGAACAACAACAGGCACTGTTACATTTACTTCTTGAACCGCTGCAATAATTGCTTCAGCAATCATGTCACAACGCACAATACCACCGAAGATATTGATCAGCACACCTTGTACTGACTGATCCGCTAAAATGATCTTGAATGCTTCAATTACACGCTCTTTGGTTGCGCCACCACCTACATCCAAGAAGTTTGCTGGTTGACCACCATAGAGTTTAATGATGTCCATGGTTGCCATTGCAAGACCTGCTCCATTCACCATACAACCAATATTACCTTCTAAAGCAACATAGTTAAGGTCAAACTCAGATGCCTTGAGCTCACGCTCATTTTCTTGCGATTTATCTCTTAAAGCAGAAACTTCTGGCAAACGATATAAAGCATTCGAATCAATACCGACCTTGGCATCAACACACAAAATTTCACCATTTTCACGGACTGACAATGGATTAATTTCAAACAATGCGAAATCATTTTCTACGAACGCTTGATAAGCTGCAGACATAATTTTAACAAATTGATTAATCTGTTTATCTTTCAGCTCTAAAGCAAAAGCGACTTCACGAGCTTGGAAAGGAAGTAAGCCAACCAATGGATCTACTTCAACTTTAATAATTTTTTCTGGAGTTTCTTCAGCGACTTTTTCAATTTCGACACCACCTTCAGTAGAAGCCATGAAAGTAATACGACGTGATGAACGATCAACAACTGCGCCTAAATACAATTCACGCTCAACTGGATAGACATCTTCTGCAACGAGTACACTGTTAACTGGTTGCCCATTTGCATCCGTTTGATATGTAACTAAACGAGTACCAATAATTTGCGAAGCATATTCTTTTGCTTCATCAGCTGACTTAACGACTTTAACGCCGCCAGCTTTTCCACGCCCACCGGCATGTACTTGTGCTTTCATAACAGCGAATTTGCCGCCTAGCTGTTCAAATGCTTTTACTGCTTCCTCTGCATTTGTAGCGATGATGCCTTCCTGAACTGGCATACCATATTTTTTTAACAGCGATTTCGCCTGATACTCGTGTAAATTCATTGTTTTACCTTTTACTACTTTTCACTTTTTATGACACACCAATATTTAAACTTCCTTCGCAATAAATATTGGCATTTATTAAATTTAGTATTCTATTTTTAGATGATTATTCAAACAAAAACAACCACCAAATGCAAAAAGAGCGGCCTCAGCCGCTCTTTTTTGTGTTATTTACGTTTACGCTGAATCGCGTGAATTGCTCGCCCATCTACTGCTAGCGCAGCCTCATGAACTACTTCAGAGAATGTTGGGTGACCAAATGTCATTAATTGAAGATCTTCAACGCTTGATACAAATTCAAGTGCGATCATGCCTTGGTGAACGATATCGGACGCAGCAGGTCCAATCACGTGCATACCAAGCAAACGATCCGTTTTAGCGTCAGCAACAAATTTCACGAAACCAGCATTTTCTCCAGCTGCCATCGCACGACCATTCGCTGCGAAACCAAATTGACCTGTTTTAACTTCGTGACCTTTTTCTTTAGCTTGTTCTTCTGTTAAACCAACCCACGCCGCTTCAGGGTGTGTATAAATCACAGAAATAATCGTGTCATAGTTCACTTGAGCTGCGTGACCATGAATACGTTCAACAGCCATTACGCCTTCTTCCATTGCTTTATGTGCAAGCATTGGACCACGTACTAAGTCACCAATTGCATATACACCTTCAACAGAAGTTGCACACCAATCATTTACTTCAACCAAACCACGTTCAGTAAGTTTAATGCCTGAATCTTCTGCTAATAAACCTTCTGCATACGCTTTACGACCCACGCAAACGATCAATTTGTCGAAAGTCTGAGTTTTGTCTTCGCCACCTTGAGTGTACTTAACTGTCACTTCACGACCATTGATTTCTGTACCAGCTACTTTTGCTCCAACACGAATATCAAGACCTTGCTTAGTTAATACTTTTTGGTAATCTTTTGCCAAAGCTTTATCAGCCATTGGTAAAAATGCATCCATTGCTTCAAAAACAACAACTTCTGCACCCAAACGACGCCATACTGATCCAAGTTCAAGACCAATGACACCTGCACCAATTACACCTAAACGCTTAGGTACTTCTTGGAATTCAAGCGCGCCAGTAGAATCGACGATAAGATCTTGATCTACAGGAGCAACAGGAATATTTACAGGAACAGAACCAGAGGCAAGAATGACATATTTAGGTTCTAAAATTTGAGTTTCACCTTCATGTGGAACAAACTCAACTTTTTTACCAGCTAATAATTTACCTGTACCCTGCAACCATTCAATGCCGTTACCTTTCAACAGGCCATCAATACCCATTGTAAGTTGGTTAACGATTTTATCTTTACGAGCAAGTAATTTTTGAAGATCGAATTTCACTTCGCCCGTTGTAATACCATGATCATCTAAATGATGAACAGTATCTTCATAACGATGTGAAGAATCTAAAAGTGCTTTAGATGGGATACAACCCACGTTCAAGCAAGTACCACCTAATGATGGTTTTCCTTTATGAATACGCTTTTCAATACACGCAACTTTGAAACCCAGTTGTGCTGCACGAATAGCAGCTTCATAACCACCTGGACCACCGCCGATTACTACTAAATCAAATTGTTGAGACATTCTTCTCTCCAAAAATGGGCCTAGAGGATCGCTCTAAGCCCATGGATTTATTCTTTAGAATTAAAGATCAAGGATAAGTTTAGCTGGTTCTTCTAACAATTCTTTGATTGTTACAAGGAAACCTACTGCTTCTTTACCATCAATTAAACGGTGGTCATAAGAAAGCGCTAAATACATCATTGGTAAGATTTCAACTTGACCATTTACCGCCATTGGACGCTCTTGGATTTTATGCATACCCAAAATTGCAGTTTGTGGCGTATTTAAAATTGGTGTTGAAAGCAATGAACCGAAAGTACCGCCATTAGTGATCGTGAATGTACCACCTGTCATGTCTTCAATGCCCAGCTTACCATCACGTGCTTTGAATGCGTAATCACGGATACCATTTTCAACTTCAGCATAGTTCATGCGATCAGTATCACGTAATACTGGAACTACTAAACCACGGTCAGAAGATACCGCTACACCGATGTCATAGTAACCGTGATAAACGATATCATCACCATCAATTGAAGCATTTACAGCTGGGTAGCGTTTAAGTGCTTCAGTTGCAGCTTTAACAAAGAATGACATAAAGCCTAAACGAGCACCATGACGCTTTTCAAAAGCATCTTTGTACTGAGCGCGCATGTCCATGATTGGCTTCATGTTGACTTCGTTGAACGTCGTTAACATTGCTGTTTCTTGCGTTGCAGCAAGTAAACGCTCAGCCACACGCTTACGAAGACGTGTCATAGGAACACGTTTTTCAATACGCTCACCTACAGCTACGCTTAATGGTGCAGCAGCAGGAGCAGCAGGTTTAGATTGGTGATTCGCCACATCTTCTTTAGTGATACGGCCACCACGACCTGTACCTGAAACTTCTGATGCATTAATACCAGTTTCAGTTAATGCCTTACGAACAGCTGGAGCTTGGTCTTGAACAGGAGCTTGAGCACGTTCAACAACAGGAGCAGCACCCGCTTCTGTAGCAGCAGCAGCTTGCTCAACTTTCTCTTCAGATTGAACAGCTTGAGTTTGAGAAGCACCTGAAACAGCACCTGCTTCAAATGTAGCAATTACTTCATCAGAAAGAACTGTGTCGCCTTCACCTTTGATGATATTTGCAATCGTACCATCTGCAGGAGCAACAACTTCAAGTACAACTTTATCCGTTTCGATATCACAGATCACTTCGTCACGTGATACCGCTTCACCTGGTTGTTTGTGCCAAGTTGCAATTGTTCCGTCTGCAACTGACTCTGGGAATACCGGTGCTTTAATTTCGGTTGCCATTCTTAAGATTCTCCTGATTATTCTGCTACGATCGCAAGCGCTTCGTTAACGAGTTGTGCTTGTTGTTTTGCATGTAAATATGGTGAGCCACAAGCCGGTGCAGCAGATGCTTCACGTCCTGCATAGCTGATTTGAATTTGTTGACCTGACTTCATAACACCTTCGTATAAACGTGGTGCGATGAATAACCATGCGCCTTGGTTCTTCGGTTCTTCTTGCGCCCAAACAAGCTCTTTCATATTTGGATATTGTGCAAGTACTTCCGCTAAACGTGCTTCTGGATATGGGTACAATTGTTCAACACGAACAATAGCAGTGTTGTTCAATTCATTTTCACGACGTTTTTCAAGTAAATCGTAATAAACCTTACCACCGCAAAGCACTACACGAGTCACATCCAACTTATTAATGTTATCAACTTCATCAATCACGGTTTGGAAAGTACCGTTCGCCAATTCATCAAGATTAGATACCGCTAATTTGTGACGTAATAATGACTTTGGAGACATGATAATCATTGGTTTACGAATTGGGCGAATCGCCTGACGACGTAAAGCATGGAAAATCTGTGCAGGAGTTGTAGGCGTCATCACTTGCATGTTTTCTTCAGCACATAGCTGTAAGAAACGCTCTAAACGTGCAGATGAGTGTTCTGGGCCTTGACCTTCAAAACCATGTGGAAGAAGCATCGTTAAACCACAAACGCGCTCCCACTTTGTCTCACCAGAAGCAATGAATTGGTCAATAACAACTTGAGCACAGTTCGCGAAGTCACCAAATTGTGCTTCCCAAATAATTAAGCTCTTAGGTAGAGTTGTTGCATAACCATATTCGAATGCCAATACTGCCATTTCAGACAATAATGAGTCATAAATCGCTGTACGCGGTTGATTTTCTTTAATATGGCAAAGTGGAATATACGTCGAACCGTCTACTTGGTTATGAAGCTTCGCATGACGATGCGAGAATGTACCACGACCAACATCTTCACCAGTTAAACGAACAAGATAACCCTCGTCCAATAACGAAGCATAAGCTAGAGTCTCAGCTGCACCCCAGTTCAATGGCATTTCACCAGTTTGCATTTTAAGACGATCATCGATCACCTTAGAAACTTGACGCTGCATCACGAAGCCTTCAGGAAGCTCACGCATTTTGCGACCAAGTTCTTTTAAACGCTCTTCAGGGAAAGTAGTATCCCAAACGTCAGTGTATTCGTGACCTAAGTATGGCGTCCAGTCAACGAACATTTTTTTATTCGGTTCAAGTACAAGTGCATTCGCAACATGTTTACCTGCTTCTAAATCAGCACGGTAATCTTCGATCATCTGATCTGCAGTCGCACGATCAATTACACCTTCTTGTACTAATTTGTCAGCATATAATGCACGAGTCGTCGTTTTCTTATTAATGACTTGATACATCATTGGCTGAGTTGCTGCTGGCTCATCTGCTTCATTGTGACCGCGACGACGGTAACAGAACATATCGATAACAACGTCTTTACGGAAAGTATGACGGAAATCATGCGCAAGTTGAGCAACAAACAATACAGCTTCAGGATCATCACCATTCACATGGAAGATTGGTGCCTGAATCATTTTCGCGATATCAGTACAGTATTCAGTAGAACGTGCATCACGTGGATCTGATGTTGTAAAACCAACTTGGTTATTGACAACAATATGAACTGTACCACCTACCGTATAACCACGTGTTTGTGACATTTGGAAGGTTTCTTGGTTCACACCTTGACCAGCAAATGCAGCATCACCATGTACGATTACTGGTAATACGTCATCACCACCAATGTCTTTACGACGAACTTGACGAGCACGTACTGAACCTTCAACTACAGGCCCTACGATTTCTAAGTGTGATGGGTTAAATGCCAATGCCAAATGAACTTCGCCACCTGGAGTCATTACGTTTGACGAGAAACCTTGGTGATACTTAACGTCACCAGAACCTTTCTTGTGAAGTGATTTACCTTCAAATTCACCGAAAAGATCTGCTGGGTTTTTACCCATGATATTGACAAGCAAGTTGAGACGACCACGGTGTGGCATACCGATCACAACTTCTTTACATCCCACAGAACCTGCGCGTTGAATAACAGCATCAACCATCGGAATGAAAGATTCACCGCCTTCCACACCAAAGCGCTTAGCGCCAACATACTTATTGCCTAAGTATTTCTCTAAGCCTTCAGCTGCAGTTAAACGTTCAAGAACATGTTTCTTTTGTTCTGCTGAAAAACCAAATTGACCTTTCACACCTTCAAGACGTTGTTGAATCCAACGTTTCTCTTTAGTGTCAACAATGTGCATATATTCAACACCAATAGAAGCGCAATACGTCGCCTCCATCGCATTGACCATTTCACCTAAAGTTGCTTCAGTTTTGCCAATTGCAAGATTACCTGTATTGAATACAGTATCTAAGTCAGATTTGGTTAAACCATGAGCCGCTAGATCAAGATCAGGCACTTCTTCTCGTTTTGCCAAACCTAATGGATCTAATTTTGCTTTTTGATGACCGCGGTTACGGTATGCAGCGATTAATTGTAATACGCCAATCTGACGACGCTCGTGCTCAGAACTAACTGAACTTTGAACGACAGGCTGAATACGGTTTGAGTTACGACCCAATAAAAGGAATTGCTCACGTACATTGCTGTGTGGTTGATCCCCTTTTGGGAACTTACCAAAGTATTCTTGCCAATCAGCACCGACTGATTCTGGAGCAACTAAATACTGCTCATAAAGTTCTTCAATATACGCTGCACTGTCAGCGGAAAGTTCAGTGTCAAGACGCAATGCGTCAGCAACTTCTTGCATTTGTGGACCCATTTCCTATTGCAAAACATTACAGGGAGCTTTCTAAGCTCGCCCATGATTGATAATGCCAAATCGGTAAATTGACATTCACCCATCTGGTACAAAAGACCATGGGGCGTATAGCATTAGAGAGTTTCTAATACCAATGACGAATCATAACGCCCTCATTGGCATCATCACTCATCTTTATACTCGATAAAATTACCGAGCAATTTTTGCAAATTGACTTAGAAAAAAATAAAAATATTAGTCTTTTCTAAAGCAACTTTTCAATTTGATTATCCCTGCTTTCAGCTTAACACCAAACCACCAAAATGTTGATTTAATGTACAGATTGAATAATATTCATGCTAAAAATTTTGTTCAAATCCTACCATGAACTTCACTTCAAACTGATTTTATTGACACATACCATTCATAAATTAGCTAAATACAACTATAAACCATTGAGATAATATAAGGTGCATTTAGATAAATTCTATTAAAATTCATAATTATTAGACTAAAGCCTAAAATTATAGATTTAAATACATGCAACTTGGATCATAAAACCGATATCTTAACATTTTAAAAAGATATTTGCAGATGCAAAACGTTTTCATTTATCCCTAAAGTGCATATTTTTTTATGATTGGGGCAAATCTAACCACTTCAACCAAAATATCTCGAAAACTAAATTTAACATCAAGTTTTGATTAAAAAAAAAGCACACCTAAGTGTGCTTTTTTTGGAACAGCATTATCCAGCTTGATCTAACAACATGCTACGAATGTGACCAATCGCTTTTGTTGGATTTAGACCTTTAGGGCATACTGATACACAGTTCATGATACCTTTACAACGGAATAAACTGAAAGGATCGTCTAAACGAGCCAAACGGTCTTGAGTTGCAGTATCACGCGAATCAATAATGAAACGATATGCATTCAACAATGCTGAAGGACCCAAGAATTTATCAGGGTTCCACCAGAATGATGGGCAAGACGTTGAACAACATGCACAAAGAATACATTCATACAAACCATCAAGATGCTCACGCTCTTCTGGAGATTGTAAACGCTCTTTAGGTGGTGCAGGTTGATTATTAATCAAGAACGGTTGAATTTTGTCGTACTGATCATAGAACTGATTCATGTCTACAACCAAGTCTTTGATTACTGGAAGACCTGGTAATGGACGAATAGTAATTACTTCTGGCAAATCGTTTAGGTTCCAAAGACACGCTAAACCATTTTTACCATTGATGTTTACACCATCTGAACCACAAATACCTTCACGGCATGAACGACGGAACGTTAAAGTTTCGTCTTGAACTTTCAATGCAAGTAGCGCATCAAGCAACATACGGTGCTTATCAGTCAACTCAAGCTTGAATGTTTGCATGTACGGTGCTTTATCCTTATCAGGATCGTAGCGGTAGATATTAAATGTACGAGTACCTCTACTCATCTTACTTCTCCCAATTAGAATGTACGTGGTTTAGGTGGAATAGCATCAACTGATAAAGGCTTGTAACGTACTGGCTTGTACTCAAGACGGTTATCAGCAGAGAACCATAAAGTATGCTTCATCCACTCATCATCACGACGGCCGTAAGGATATGCTGGATGATCTGGAGACTCTTCAAAATCTACAACAGTATGCGCACCACGACATTCTTTACGTGCAGCTGCAGAGATTAAGGTTGCTTTTGCAACTTCGTATAAGTTTTCCACTTCAAGTGCTTCAATACGTGCAGTATTAAATACTTTTGATTTGTCTTTTAAGTGGATATTACGGATACGAGGCTCAAGTGCAAGAATCTCTTTCACACCTTTTTCAAGAAGTTCAGTTGTACGGAATACACCTGCATGATCTTGAACGATATCGCGAATTGCATCAGCAACTTCTTGCGCATTCTCACCAGAAGTTGACTCATCTAAGCGACGGATACGCTCAACAGTTTGCTGAAGCACAGTTGTTGGAAGCGGCGCATATTCATCACCGTGATGCTTAGTCACATAGTCAATGATATGTTCGCCAGCAGCTTTACCAAATACAACTAAGTCAAGCAATGAATTTGTACCTAAACGGTTAGCACCGTGTACAGACACACATGAACATTCGCCAATCGCATAGAAACCTTTCACTGGTTTAGTGAAATTGCGATCCGCAGCGTTGGTAGAATAAGTATCGCTGTCTTTGTCGTAATGTGCTTCTAGCGGAGTAGTTTCACGCGATTCAGGAACAACAACTTGACCATGAATGTTAGTTGGAATACCACCCATTTGGTAATGGATTGTTGGCACAACAGGAATTGGCTCTTTTGTGATGTCAACGTTCGCGAACTTCTTACCAATCTCAAATACAGATGGAAGACGTTTCATGATCGTATCAGCACCCAAGTGCGTCATATCAAGAAGGATATAATCACCTTTAGGACCACAACCACGGCCTTCTTTGATCTCTTGGTCCATAGAGCGTGATACGAAGTCACGTGGTGCTAAGTCTTTCAAAGTTGGAGCATAACGCTCCATGAACGGTTCGCCGTCTTTGTTACGAAGGATTGCACCTTCACCACGACAACCTTCAGTTAACAATACGCCTGCGCCTGCAACACCCGTTGGGTGGAATTGCCAGAATTCCATATCTTGTAATGGAATACCTGCACGAGCAGCCATACCAAGACCGTCACCAGTGTTGATATATGCGTTTGTAGATGCGCGGTAAACACGACCAGCACCACCCGTTGCGAACAATGTTGCTTTCGCTTGGAATACTGCAATTTTACCTGTTTCTTGGTCAATTGCTGTAACACCAAGTACATCACCTGCTTCATTACGGATCAAATCAAGCGCGATCCATTCTACGAAGAATTGTGTACCCATTTTCACGTTGCTTTGATAAAGCGTGTGAAGAAGTGCGTGACCTGTACGATCGGCAGCAGCACAAGCACGAGGAACAGCTTTTTCACCGTAGTTCGCAGAGTGACCACCAAATGGACGTTGGTAAATTGTGCCGTCAGCGTTACGGTCAAATGGCATACCTAGATGTTCAAGTTCATATACAACTTGTGGCGCCTCACGAGTCATAAACTCAATTGCGTCTTGGTCACCTAACCAGTCAGAACCTTTTACTGTGTCATAGAAATGGTAGTGCCAGTTATCTTCTTGCATGTTACCAAGAGAAGCACCTATACCACCCTGTGCAGCCACAGTGTGAGAACGCGTTGGGAATACTTTAGTCAATACCGCAACTTTCAAACCAGCTTGAGCAAGTTGGTAAGAAGCACGCATACCAGAACCACCACCACCAACGATGACAGCATCGAAAGTTTCGTGTGGAATATTTGTATAATCTTCTTTAGGGTTTATAGCGCCCATGATTGTTTCCTATCAATTCGCCCAAAAAATCTGGATTGCCCAGATCGCATATGCAAATACAGCAATAATTACTGCTGAAGTCAGTACTAGGCGTAAACCTGATGCTGATGGACCCATTTGACGAGTCGTCACATAGTCAGTGAATACTTGCCACATACCAATCCATGCGTGTGCAACAAGAGATAAGACTGCCAATAAAGATAAAATCTTCATTGGTAATGTCATCATAAAGCCGTACCACTGTTCGAAGTTGAAACCACCATTACAAAGGATCCAACCAAACACCACAACAGTATAAACAGCTAAAACTACAGCACTTACACGCTGGATAAACCAATCGCGAGAACCTGAACCCGTTAAACCAGTAGCACTTTTCATTAGAGTACGATCCATACAAATGATGCAACGATACCAATTGCAGATAAAATTAATGCGATTGTTGCTGCTAGACGACCACTTTGTAACTCTTCAGCGATACCCATATCAGCAAGCAAATGCTTGATACCTGCGATGAAGTGGTAGATTAAGCCAGCGACAAATACCCATACGATGAAGCGCACGATAAAACTATCAAAAATAGCTTGAACTTGTGCAAAGCCCTCAGGAGAAGACAATGATTTGTCTAAGATCCATAAAAGAACTGGTACGAGTAAAAATACGATGACACCTGAAAGACGGTGTAAAATAGATGCAATAGCCACAGGGGATTTTAAGTTTACGTCTAAAACTTGACCCATGGACAAATTGACAGGTCTGTTGCTTTTCACAGCGGGCATCCTGTAGTTAAAAACTCCATCCGGAGTTTGTTGGAATTAATTCGAAGGAAAGCTGGCATTTGTTAGACAAATAAATTATCTAAACCTTTATACGACACGGAATTATAAAACGTGCAATTTCAAATTACAAACCTACGAAGCAGGCGTCAACCATAAAATATTTTTAAATAAGAATCATTTACATCTACTTTCTTACAGTTAAGTCATCTCTCTATTTAAATACAAACACTAAGCCATTAATATTTATATCAATTTATTTTAATTTAGTGTTACTGAACTCAAATGTTCGATTTGTCTTAATTAGACTAAAGCACAACTCACTACAAAAATATATTTTTTTAAGAAATATAATATTCATTTTATTTTTCAAAAACTTAAAGAAAATTAATTCTCAAATAATTTGTACTTTTAAAACTAATTAGAAAAATGAATATTGCTCACATGGTCATTGTTTTTTTATCTAATTGAATTGAGTAATTTCAAATGTAAAAAAGGATAAAAATCATATGCACCTATAAATTAATTACAAAATAAACTTCATTTTCTAATGTTGAGCTCTCCACTTAAAATGTAATGAAACATTATAAATTAGACACTTTTTAATCAATTAGTAAATAAAGTGAAAAAAAATATTTCATTGTCATTTTTGGTGTATTTATTCAGTCTATCATCTTAAAAAAACTGACAAATTCTATAAACAATCGCTTTTCACAACCTTTAACATATTGATAAAAGGTATTAATAATCAAGCATTACTTGGTTTAAATCATCAAAATATGCACGTTTTTGTCTTTTTTTTTATGCCACTACCGTTGAAATTGTCTTATTATACGGCGGCGCTAGTGAAAAGCAGATAAATTCCTACTGATTAACTGAGTTTAGAACCAGTCACTTTAGGTCGTCATTTTTATCCATAAGTATAATTGACAATTTTTGACTACTCACTAAGCTTAGAGCAAATTTTGAAACCGTCTAACTCACGGATTACAACAGATTATTTCGGGTTAGATAAAACATTCACCAGGACAGGAGATCTATTGAATGTCTGAAGCAACTGGCAAAAAAGCCGTATTACAGCTTGATGGCAAAGAAATTGAATTACCAATTTACAGCGGCACATTGGGCCCAGATGTAATCGACGTTAAAGATGTATTGGCCGCAGGTCACTTCACTTTTGATCCTGGTTTTATGGCTACAGCGTCTTGCGAGTCTAAAATCACATTTATCGATGGTAATAAAGGTGTTCTATTACACCGTGGTTATCCAATCGACCAACTAGCTACTAAAGCTGATTATTTAGAAACTTGCTACTTATTATTAAATGGTGAGCTTCCTACACCTGAGCAAAAAGAAGAGTTTGACGCTAAAGTTCGTAACCACACCATGGTTCACGATCAAGTTAGCCGCTTCTATAACGGTTTCCGCCGTGATGCACACCCTATGGCGATTATGGTTGGTGTTGTTGGTGCGTTATCAGCGTTCTATCACAACAACCTTGATATCGAAAATGTTGATCACCGTGAAATTACTGCGATCCGTTTGATTGCTAAAATTCCTACCCTTGCTGCGTGGAGCTACAAGTATACTGTTGGTCAACCATTCGTTTACCCACGTAATGACTTAAGCTATGCAGAAAACTTCTTGTACATGATGTTTGCTACTCCAGCAGATCGTGATTACAAAGTTAACCCTATTCTTGCAAAAGCAATGGATCGTATCTTCACGCTTCATGCTGACCATGAACAAAATGCTTCTACGTCTACAGTACGTTTAGCTGGTTCTACTGGTGCTAACCCGTATGCATGTATCGCTGCTGGTATCTCTGCACTTTGGGGCCCTGCTCACGGTGGTGCAAACGAAGCTGTTCTTAAGATGCTTGATGAAATCGGCTCTGTAGAAAACGTTGCTGGCTTCATGGAAAAAGTGAAGACTAAAGAAGTTAAACTTATGGGCTTCGGTCACCGTGTTTATAAAAACTTCGATCCACGTGCTAAAGTAATGAAAGAAACTTGTGATGAAGTTCTTGGTGCTTTAGGTATCAATGATCCACAGTTAGCTTTAGCAATGGAATTGGAGCGTATCGCACTTTCTGATGAATACTTCATCAAGCGTAACCTTTATCCAAACGTTGACTTCTATTCAGGTATCATCCTTAAAGCGATTGGTATCCCAACAGAAATGTTCACTGTAATCTTCGCACTTGCACGTACTGTTGGTTGGATCAGCCACTGGTTAGAAATGCACAGCGGCCCATACAAGATTGGACGTCCTCGTCAACTTTACACTGGCGAAGTTCAACGCGATATCGTTCGTTAATTCGAACTGCGTCGACAGTCAAAAAACCACCCTTTGGGTGGTTTTTTATTATCTGATTAACAACAAAATATTGTTTTCAGCCCTGATGAAATAGAAACCTCGTATATCTAGAATATCTACAAACAAAAAAAAGCCTGATTAAATCAGGCTTTTTTGATCAGTGTTGTGAATAATGATCCAAATTTAATGAGCTTAACTGCTGTTTTAATTTTGCAAGAGACCATGGCCATGCTGCAAAGTTACGACCATTTTCATCCAAATAGTAACTCTTACAGCCCCCTGCATTAAATACAGTGGTTTTAAGATGCTTTTGAACCAATTGATTATGTCGCTTAACAACGTCGTCTTTAATCACAAGCTTGTTAATATTTTGCTTTTTGATCTTTAGTAGGCCATCAAGAATATAATCTAATTGAGCTTCAGCAATACCAATAAATGAGTCATAAACCAGAATATTTGGTCCTAGCACCAAAAATGCATTTGGTACATTGGTAATACTTGCACCTAAATAAGCTTCTGGTGAACTATTTTTCCAGCGATCTGCTAAGAGCTTCCCATCCATATCGTAAATGCGTTTACCAATTGGCGGATGCGATACCTCAAAACCCGTACCCCAAATGATGACATCTACTTCATGACGCTCACCATTGGCCGCAACGACCGTATTCCCATCAATCTCAACCAACCCCTCATTGATTAGTTTCACATTATCTTGTTGCAATGCTGGATAGTAATTGTTGGCAAATAAAAGACGTTTACAGCCAATATCAAAATTTGGTGTGACTTTTTTTCTTAATTCATCATCTTGAATTTGCAACTTCAATAATTGTTTGCTTAAGAAATTCACAGGCTTCAGCACTTTCGGATTACGCAAACCAAAGTTAATGCCATTTAAAATTTGGGCAATACTGCTCCGCCAAGTGGATTGAATAACGGGAAATTTCTGGATCAGTGATTTCGTTTGATCATTCAAATTCATATCAGCTTTTGGCAACACCCAAGGTGCTGTACGCTGAAACACAAAGAGTTCTTTCGCTAATGGCTGAACCTGAGGAATAAATTGAATCGCTGAAGCACCTGTACCAATAACAGCAATACGTTTACCTTTCAGATCGTACTCATGATTCCATCTTGCAGAGTGAAACATTTCCCCCTTGAAACTTTCTATGCCCTTAATTTTTGGAAATGATGGCTCAGTAATCGGTCCCGTTGTAAAGATTACCGTTTTTGCTAGATACTTTCCTTGAGAAGTTTCTAACGACCACTGCGCCTTCTCGTTATCCCAACGTGCTGTTTTTAATTCATGATTAAATTGGATTTTTTCAGTCAGTTGATGCTTCTCAACCACTTCCTCAAGATAACTTAAGATTTCTGGCTGCTTGGCAAACAAATGACTCCATTTGTGACTTGGCGAAAAGGAAAAAGAATATAAGGCTGAAGGAACATCACATCCACATCCTGGATAATTATTATCGCGCCATGTACCACCAACTCGGTTCGCTTTTTCCAGCACAATGTAGTCGCGATATCCTGCCTGATTCATTTTATATGCCGCAGCGATACCGGAAATACCTGCACCAACAACAATCGTGTCATACACCTTCTGTAATTGTTCGACTTTAAGTTCTTTATCTGCCTTATTTTTTTTCTTTACTTTTACTTCTGCTTTTTCAGATTGATCAGCAGTTTGAATTTTTAAATCTGCATTGCTCTCTAATTCGTTATCGAGTGTCATTCTTTTATCTCTCTATTATTTTACAAAACGCTTAAACCATGGATAACCTACACCTAACATTTTGGTATATAAGGTCGGTGAAGCACGCTTCATCAACCAAAATAATTTCGCGTCTGGTTGTGGAATCGTATAAAGAATGCCTTTATCTAAATTGTTTAAGGTTTTTTGTGCAACTTGATCGCTTGTGACAAATGCATGATTCTGCAATAAATCATCCGCTAAACCCGAGTAATTGGAAGGTAATCGCCCATTCTTCATAATATTAGTAGGTACTAAAGTTGGGCAAAGCACATTCACACGGATATTATCTTGATGTAGTTCTGCAGATAACGTTTCAGATAATGCAAGTACACTAGATTTCGTCACGTTATAAGCTGTCATTTCAGGTGCAGCTGTAAATCCTGCTGCTGAAGCAACATTAATAATTGCCCCATAACCTTGTTGTTTAAACTTCGGTACAAAAAAGTGGCAACCATGAATCACGCCCCATAAGTTGACATGCATACACCATTGCCAATCTTCTAGTGTTATCTCATCAAACTTACCACCTAACCCCACGCCAGCATTATTAATAACAAGTGTCACAGGATGATTAAAAAGGTTTTCTGCTTGATTCGCCAATCGCTCAACATCTTCCTTTTTTCCCACATCGCAGGATTCAGCAAATGCTTTTTGCCCTGTGGTCTGAGAAATCAGCTGAACAGTTTCTTCAGCTGCAGCTAAATTAATATCAGCACACACCACTTGACCACCACGTTTTGCAATTTCCAATGCAAAACTGCGTCCAATACCACTTCCAGCACCCGTTACCACAGCATAAGCCTGATGGCTCGGTTTAATTTTCTTCTTAAAAAAAAGCATGAACTATCCTTATTCTTATACCTTTAAATCAGGCATGAATTCCTTCGTAAAGTATGGTGTTAAAATACCATCCACTGGATTTAATAAACGTTCTTTGTAGTACTCTAAAAACGCTGATGTATCATGATCATTCGGATGGAAGTCTGGTTTGAGATATTCGAAAATATGTTTGATCGAACTGCCATAAACACCATCTTTTAGACCAAAAATCAAACCTACACTTCGGTACATATCTTTGTAGTAACTTAAACTGATTAGATTTGATGGCTTACGATAAAATGGCACAATTAAGGATGCAGCAGAAATCAGCACTAAAATCGTAATAAGCGCTGGGAAAAAGCCTGCTATCCTTAAAGCATAGTTACTCGAAAGAAGTTGGAACACATCATATGCAATATCTTTATGCTCTGATTCCTCAAGCATATGCCACATCCAAATTGCGCGTTGTTTCTCATCTTGAGATTCGAAGAAAATATGCTCATGATTCATCATGTATTCAGCAAGCACTGCGGTAAAATGCTCAATCCCAGCCATAAGCGATAATTTCATTGGCTGAGGCAACCGATTAAAACCATATTCAAAAACGTGATGCGCCAGAAATCTAAACAATTTGACAGGCAAATCTGCCTTTAAAAAAGCGTCATTTAATTCTTCATGAAGTTTAGAATGTAAAGCCTCTTGCCCAATCAGCGCTGTCACTCTTTGCTTGAGTAATGGATCTTGAATAAAGTCACGATGATAACGTGCCGTATCAATAACGAGATCCTCACCATAGATTAAAAAAATTGAAAGTGAGGCAAAGTAAGCACTTGCTAATTCCGCATTCAAATAAAATTTTGGATCAATCTTTTGATGATCAAAATCAAATTTCATATGACGAATTGGAATAGCTTTTGATTGATTCTCAGGATCAAATTTAGAACCGTTTAGAAATTTAGAAATTTTTTTTAGTGGCTGAGTTAATAACATGGCGAACCTTCTCTTTTATCTCAGTGAATAAATTCAAATAATGTGAATTCTTCGACGTTTCTAAAAAATTAAGATAAAAAGACGAAATAGCCATTTGCATAATAAATCTTTAGAGATGGCATAATTGCTCATTCATCAAGATTGTCTAACAAAATTATTAAGTTTTAATCAGTAAATACCATTTCATTATCATTAAAGGTCAACACCATTTTTAACAAGTAATGATTCCAAATAGTGATATTTTGAATGTCACATAAACTTTAAGTAGATTAAGAAATAAGTATGATGTTGTGGATGCCACTTATTTTAAAATGGATAAAATTTGACGCTTTTAGATGTAGATCACTCACCCAAGGTGAAATCACGTTGAGCCAAAGTGTCTTTGGTGATCTTATAGATTATGACAGTGTGAAAATCATGAATCATCCGTTTCTACCGTGGCAACCCTCAGCGGTATTTATGGCACCAAAGGGCTATTTGCATATTCGTAACAAACATTTCAAAACTGACTATTCGAAAGAAAATAAAATCTATCAAGGAATTTTCATTCACGAGATGACTCATATTTTACAACACCAACAAGGACAAAATGTTTTGCTCAAAGGCGCTTTTCTGCAAAGTGCGTATTTTATTTCCTTCAAAAAGTATAATCCTTATGCCTATAAATTTGACCCTAAAAAAAATTTCAATGAATACAACATTGAACAACAAGGCGAAATAGCTAGATATATATTTTTGAAAAAGATTCCGAATATTATTTTGAATCAATAAAAACTGTAAAATTAAAAGAATATTTTTTATTCAAGCTATTGATTTGTGAATCAGAAACACCATATCAGCTTTGACATCTGATTTACTGTGTCGCAAATCCATTACGATTTAATTTTTTATGTACAAACAATGGCAAAAGCTAGTATCTACTTTTATTTTAGATAGAATACATATGAATCGTAGTTTTTGCTGTGCAAGAAATAAGATCTTTTATCATGTTTTAATGATGTAAATTTGAGCCATTTGGCAGTTATGTAATATCACATACACACAGCTGAATAATTACTCCAATAAAATCAGCACGTGCTGTATATAAACCTATAGGATAGGACTTGGTTTAAATGAATAGTTTTAAAGTTTCTCTTGCTCAATTCTCTCCATTTGTCGGCAATTTAGAAGCCAATGTTCATCGAATGATTGGACTCGCTAACGAAGCCAAACAGCAAAATGCCAATATCATTGTGTTTCCTGAACTTTCGACCATTGGTTATCCTGCAGAGGATCTCCTACTTCGTCCAAGCCTAAGCAAACGTACAGCATCAGCTTTCGAAAAACTGGCTGAAGTGAAAGACATTGTGATGGTATTTGGTTTTGTTAATCAAGCTGATTCGGGTGCACGCTATAACTCTGCAGCCGTTATGAAAGATGGGCAAGTATTAGGTATTTATAACAAGCAAAATTTACCAAATTATAGTGTTTTTGATGAAAAGAGATATTTCGCTGAGGGTCATCAACACCTTGTATTTGAGTATTTAGGACATAAATTCGGTGTATTAATTTGCGAAGATGTCTGGACACTTGAGAGTGTTCAACAACTTGCCAAACTGAATGTTGAAACTGTTCTTGTGTTAAATGCCTCACCATACGAAGTTGGAAAGCCTCAACACCGTGTTGTTACGCTTAAAGAGTTAGCTAAACAATTGAATCTCAATCTTGTTTATGTCAACCAAGTAGGCGGGCAAGATGATCTCATTTTCGACGGAACAAGTTTCGTTGTGAATGCAAATGGTGAAGTTGTACTTGAAGCACCAAGCTTTAAAGAAGACCTTTTTCATGTTGAATATGAAGCAGAGCTTAAATCTTTTAAAGCCGCTACCAAAGCACCTGCATTAGATACGATTGCAGAAATTTACCAAGCTTTGGTTTTGGCAACACGAGATTATGTACAACGCTCAGGTTTCCCTGGTGTCATTCTTGGTCTCTCTGGTGGTATCGACTCAGCACTCACCCTTGCAATCGCTGTCGATGCTATTGGAGCAGATAAAGTTCAAGCTGTTATGATGCCTTACACATATACCTCTCAAATCAGTGTTGAAGACGCGACTGAGCAGGCAAAACGTATGGGAGTCACTTTTGGTATTGCGGAAATTCACCCAATCGTCAACAGCTTTATGCAGACATTACACCCATTCTTCGGCAATTCTCCTGCTGATGCAACTGAGGAAAATTTACAAGCTCGCGCACGCGGCACCTTATTAATGGGTCTGTCGAATAAATTTGGTAATCTTGTTTTATCTACAGGTAACAAATCTGAATTATCTGTTGGTTACTGCACACTGTACGGTGATATGGTCGGTGGTTTTGCTGTACTTAAAGATGTTTATAAAACGATTGTATTTGAGTTAGCGAAATACCGTAATAGTTTGGAAGATACGCCTGTAATCCCTGAACGTGTGATTACTCGCCCACCTTCTGCTGAATTACGACCTGATCAAAAAGATCAAGACTCTTTACCACCTTACGATGTTCTTGATGCAATTTTATATGCATATATTGAAGAAGATCAGAGTCTGGAAGATATTATTTCTAAAGGTTTTGATCGAGATATCGTGACTAAAGTCATTGGATTGGTTGATCGCAACGAATATAAGCGCCGTCAGGGTGCAATTGGTCCACGTATATCCTCTCGTGCATTTAGCCGTGAACGCCGCTATCCAATCGTAAATGGATGGAAAGCAGGTGTCTAACTCGACACAACTCAATCAATTTGCTCAAGCACTTATGCTTGAGCAAATCCGGTTTACGCAACAGTATTTATTAAATGCTGAATCTAATGCTGTACTAGACACGTTTGTTTCACAGGCTTATGCTCAATTTAATCGAATCAAACTAAAAGACATTGTAAATCTTGAACAACTTCATGCTGTTGTTTCAAAATATGCTTTTGAATTAAATCTTGGACCTGATTTACTAGAGTTTATTGGCGCAGTTGCACAACGTATTTACCTTCATTTAAAGGATTCAAATGCTTTAATCGGAGATTTAATTTCTGACCATGATTTTGGGCTATGGCTAAATAAAATTCTTGAATTAGATCAAGTACGTTATGGTTTAAAACAACAAATTTTAAGTCATGAGAAGGCACATGCAGTAAGTCTTCAATTAGCAAATCAAATTTTAGAAAAATATACACCTTGGCTGGATAGGCTTCGAAAAAATAAAGTTCAAAATAATACGGTCAAATCAAAGATTTTTAATTTTCTCCAAGATCAGCAACACACATTAGAGTTAAAACTAGAATCCCAACTTGCAAATGCAATATTGGTTCAATTAGGCGAAATTATCACACTTCCTCAAAATGAACTTTATGAAATCATTCAACATATTTGGTCAGATCTCCAATTTCAAAAAATTTCAGCCCAGCTTGAGCAGATTGAAGCCATTGATGTCGAAGATTTTTTTATTCTGGTCTATGAAGCCTGGAGAAATTTACGCCAATCCTCTGAGATTCAATCCATCATTTTAGAAGTGGTTGATGAGTTCTATGAATATTTTGGTGATTACAGTTTACAAGCTTTACTCACTGCTGTTGGACTAACTCAAGAAGATTTAGTGATCGAAGCCCATCGTTTTGCACCTCAGCTTATCAGCATGTTAAATGATTTTGGCGTTCTAGAACAATTAATTCAAAGTTTGATTCAGCCTTTTTATCAAGCACAATCTACACTTGATCTTATCTCAGAATATTTTGAGAAATAAAAAAAGACCATGCGGTGAGCATGGTCTATAAAAATGGTGGCTATGACGGGACTTGAACCTGTGACCCCCGCATTATGAGTGCGGTGCTCTAACCAACTGAGCTACATAGCCGTAAACTGTGTACGCATTATCTTAAGTTATCGTTGTATCGTCAAGCATACGAAAGCACTAATGATCACCCTTTATACAAATAAACCTTATTTGAACAAAATTAATCCATAATTATATGATTTTATTGTAATAGTAAGGTTTCAATGACATCAAAATCATGCTCAATCCTCAATATTTCATTCTCATATGCTGTTTAAGCCTTGTGAGCGGATGCCAAACGATTCATCCCATATTTGTGAATTATCACGGTGTACGCATGGATGTCACTCAATGGATCAATGCTCAAAATTTTATAACCATGCAACAAAAACGAACTCTAGTTCAATTGAGCCGTGCTCAACAAAAGCTCGTGCATATTGATGTTATTCCTGAAGATCATAAACTTGCCGTGAGTAAAGAGAATGCGGTCGCTCTACATTGTGCACATCTTTATTTAACTGAGAAAAAAATTGATAGCTTGCAAAATATTGTGTTTTCAAATGTAAATCAGGCAGCTGTATTAGCACAATTTGAACAAGAGTTTCCAAAAATTAAGCTAGATCCTCAGCTTATTCAGTGCCAATGAAAACTCAAGATTCCACACATAAAAAAAGACCACACTAGTGAGTGTGGTCTATAAAAATGGTGGCTATGACGGGACTTGAACCTGTGACCCCCGCATTATGAGTGCGGTGCTCTAACCAACTGAGCTACATAGCCGTAAACTGTGCGCGCATTATCTACTTGATTGATGTATCCGTCAAGTAATATCGACACTGTTTGATCAAAATTTGTTGAAGTGAGCCGATAAGCCGGGTTCTGTCTAGAACGATCATTCCTCTAGGCATACAATCACTCATATGCTCAAGCGACCTACCCGAATCCAGTATGGGCCATACCTTAAGGATTCCTATTTGGTCTTGCTTCAGGTGGGGTTTACCATGCCATGAACTGTTACCAGTCATGCGGTGCGCTCTTACCGCACCCTTTCACCCTTACCATTTTCTAGGCTAAACCGAAGTTCAGTTGCAAAATGGCGGTCTACTCTCTGCTGCACTTTCCGTAGGCTTACGCCTCCCAGGGGTTACCTGGCACCTTGCCCGATGAAGCCCGGACTTTCCTCCCCTGCTTTAGTCACAAAGACCTTCACAGCAGCGATCGTCTGGCTCACTTCAAGTGGCGCATCTTAACAAACTTTGAGATCAATTGCTCGTGCTTTTTTGAGCAATTAGTTTTTTATACTTTTCCAGCAATTCAACCTCAGATTCCACATGATTAGGATCTTTAGGAATACAGTCTACTGGGCAGAATAATGAACACTGGGGTTGGTCATGATGACCAACACATTCAGTACATAGGTTCGGATCAATTTCATAGATCAGTTCACCCATATAAATCGCTTCATTTGGGCATACAGGCTCACAAACGTCACAATTGATGCACTCATCCGTAATAATTAAAGACACTCTACCAACCTTGCTGATGCTTACGTTCAAATGCCTCAACAACTGCTTTTGGCACAAATTTCGTCACAT
Organism: Acinetobacter sp. 24-47-67; assembly: GCF_056779735.1. NCBI lineage: Bacteria > Pseudomonadati > Pseudomonadota > Gammaproteobacteria > Moraxellales > Moraxellaceae > Acinetobacter > Acinetobacter sp. 24-47-67. Next base: position 145,222 of record NZ_JBWYIK010000004.1, on the reverse strand, counting down.
CACCTTTCAAACGTGCAATTTCACGAACTAATGTGGATGAAATAAACGAGTATTGCTCTGACGGCGTTAAAAATACAGCTTCAAAATTTGAATCTAATTGACGATTCATATTTGCAAGTTGAAACTCATATTCAAAGTCAGACACTGCTCTTAAACCTCTGAGTACAGCTGTTGCCTTTTGCTCTTGAAAAAAATTCACCAGCAAACCATCAAAACCAACAAATTCTACGTTATCTAAATGGCTTAATGATGATTTTGCAAGCGCAACTCGCTCATCTAAACTAAACACTGGATTTTTGTGATGACCAATTGCAATCGCAACTACAACTTCATCAAACATTTTTGCAGCACGAGATACAAGATCAATATGACCATTGGTAATAGGATCGAATGTTCCCGGATAGATGACACGAGTTTTAGACATCCATTTATACTCTAAGATTATTATGTAGGCGCATAGTTTAACAAAAACTCAATTCACACGCACACTTGTTGACGGTGAAATGACTTCACCTCAAGCCAAGTTTGAGGCAAAATAGACCTAATCTTGGAATATTTGTATTATGTCGAAATCGATTGTAGTTAAAAAAAATAATAGTGGCACTATTGCGCTCAACAAACGTGCACGTCACGATTATTTTATTGAGGAAAAATTTGAAGCTGGTTTAGCGTTACAAGGTTGGGAAGTAAAATCTCTTCGTGCTGGACGCATGAGTATCACGGAAAGCTATATTATTTTCAAAAATAATGAAGCTTATTTATTTGGTGCTCAAATTCAACCTCTTCTTTCTGCTTCAACTCACATCGTTCCCGAAGCAACACGTACTCGTAAGCTACTTCTTTCACGTCGCGAACTCGAGAAACTCCAAGGGGCGATCAATCAAAAAGGTTACACATGTGTACCTTTGGCGTGCTATTGGAAAGGTCGTTTAGTCAAACTTGAAATTGCACTTGTTAAAGGTAAACAATTACACGACAAACGTGCCACTGAAAAAGACCGCGATTGGCAGCGCGATAAAGCAAGAATTTTTCATAAATAAAAAAACCGCTCAAATGAGCGGTTTTTTTATTAACAGAACCTTAAATTTCCATAACAGTTTGGAGCAAAGGTTTGATTTTTAAGTTGTAAATCTTTTAATGGAAAATTTACATTGGTATTCGGCAAATGAACATTTCCAACACCAAGTTTGTCACCAAACAAACAATCAAGTGCATTACAAGATGGAGGATTTCGGCTGATATAATCACTGATTGGTCCAACTACTTGTTTTAACACATCATTTGTAATATCAATACGCTTCTCAGGTGTAACATCTCCAATATTGATCGAATCATTAAATGCCATCCACCAACCTTGCTGTGCAGCAACATCAGCATTTGGCCACCAGATCTCACTATTTTGAACAGAGAGTGAGAATGGATTGTTTACAGGGATTTTATGAATTAAACCTAAGTTTTGATCTACCGTAATGTTGGCTTTTAAGCCCGTAATGTTACCACTGACCTCTTTTTGCAAATTCAGCAATCCTACCCCTAGCACTTGGATATTGGCCTTGAGATCACCACCAAAATTCAACTGATTAATATTGGCAACACCTGTCAGTTGCGCAGAACTCATTCGAGTACCAGATACCGTAGTGCCATTGATTTGAATTGGTGCAGTCGTTTCTTGTAATGCTAGATTATAACTATCCGATTTAAAATCGAGTGTCAAAGTAGGTGCAATAATACAAATCAAACAAATTCTTGCATTCACTTTTCCATCGATAGTTTGACCAGTATCGGCATAGGACATACTTCGAGCATTAGTATAACCCATACCCTGAGTGGGATTAATTTTTAAATAACCACTGAGTGAGTTAATACCATTCGGTTTATCAGAGTTTTCATCACCAAGCGTCAGTAAACCTAATACTTTTTCAGCACTGAGACGCAAACCCACAACTTCTCGAGTTGATGCAGATGTTGGATTTTTTACCGCAAACTCTAAAAATGGATTGGTTAGCTTGGCTGAAGAACCCGCACGACCCTCTCTAGTGTCTGACATACCACTCAAACTCAGATTTTCGATATCAATATCACATCCACCTGCTCCATTAATACCACCACAGCCAAGTTGTAAATGCTTAATATTTGCATTGAGTTCTATATCTGCTTCCATTCCAAGCTTATAAAAGCCAACGCCTTTACCTCGCATATTGTTTGCCCCGTCATTGGGATCAATATAACTCATACTTAATAAAGCTTGACCGTTTGTCGCAGATAACTCTTCATCAGTCATCATTTTTAAATCATTCTGAATGTTATTAGCAGTTGCAGACAAAGGAATCAACACTAAGCAAGATGTTGATAAAATCAATTTGATAGAAACAAGTAAACTCTTCAACATTAGAGTCTCCGTATTATTTTTATTCAGGCTTAATCCATAAGCAACAGCATTACTATCTATAAATTAATGAAAAAAATAAAGAGGCTCAAAACTTGACTTAACGAATTGAAATAGAGAAATAATAATAAAATTGAATATTTTTAGAGACTTACATCACAATAAACAGTATTAATATGTGATGTAAATAATCATTTATCCGATGAAATGCGAACTCAAAAACTCAAGTACATCACCTATTTAACAGAATCTTAAATTTCCATAACAGTTTGGAGCAAAGGTTTGATTTTTTAGTTGCAAGTCTTTTAATGGAAAATTCACACTTGTATTCGGTAAATTGACATTACCTACACCTAACTTATCCCCAAAAAGACAATTCAAGACAGTACATTCGATGGGATTTCGAGTAATGTATTCACCAATAGGTCCAACCACTTGTTTTAATACATCATTAGTAATATCAATACGTTTCTCAGGTGTAACATCCCCAATATCAATTGAATCATTAAATGCCATCCACCAACCTTGCTTTGCGGCAACATCAGCATTTGGCCACCAGACCTCACTATTTTGTAGAGAAAGTGAAAATGGGTTGTTGAGCATGATTTTATGGATAAAGCCTAGGTTTTGATCAACAGTAATATTGGCTTTTAAACCTGTAATATTTCCAGTCACTTCTTTTTGTAAATTTAATAACCCAAGAGATACATTTAAGGAAGCCTTTAAATCACCATCAAAGTACAGTGGATTGATATGCGCGATACCACTTAACCTTGCAGAGTTCATTCGAGTGCCAGATATCACAGCACCATTCAGTGTTAATGGAGCTGAGGTTTCTTGTAACGCGAGGTTGTAATCATCAGATTTAAATCCTAATGGAATCCCTAAACATCCCAAGATTGGTATACAAATGTTTGGCTTTACTCTCCCATCGATCGTTAAATTAGTATCGCTATAGGACATATTACGAGCATTGGTATAAGCCATACCTTGGGTCGGATTAATTTTTAAATAACCACTGAGTGAGTTAATGCCATTCGGTTTGTCAGAGTTTTCATCACCAAGCGTCAGCAAACCTAATACTTTTTCAGCACTGAGACGCAATCCAACGACTTCTCGCGTTGATGCCGATGTTGGATTTTTTACCGCAAACTCTAAAAATGGATTGGTTAACTTGGCTGAAGAACCTGCACGACCTTCTCTGGTGTCTGACACACCACTCAAACTCAGATTTTCAATATCAATGTCACATCCACCTGCTCCATTAATACCACCACAGCCAAGTTGTAAATGCTTAATATTTGCATTGAGCTCTATATCTGCTTCCATTCCGAGTTTATAAAAGCCAACGCCTTTACCTCGCATATTGTTTGCCCCATCATTGGGATCGATATAACTCATACTTAATAAAGCTTGACCAGAAATGTCAGACAACTCCCGATCGTCCAATTTTTCCATGGTTGTTTGAGCGTGCACCAGTGGTGATAACATGAGAACAAACATTAAAACAGCTGAATTGAACCCAATATTTTTTGAAGTGTAGGTCATGAATGACTCCAAACCTTGTAATTTTTAGGCAACCAAGTCCAATGGCGCACGTTTTTTATTCGATGATTAATTATAATTATTTTTAAAATTTAATGTGAAATATTTAACACTATTTTGTAATTAATTGATCAGCTCTTTGTCTGAATAAACAATTATAAATTTAATTTCAACAACCTAGTTAACTTCACTTCATTTCATCATTACATTTCAAGCGAGCAATAAATAATTAAATTAGATGAAAATGATTTTTTAATCCATGCAATTTAACCTGAATACGGTTCGCTAAATGTTCACCAAACCATGTGGCCGTTTCAATATCCCCACTCGGAGGTGTTACCTCCACAGGCGCATTATCAGACTGCGTCATGAGTCCCCAAAAAACTAGACATACGATTGAGATCTTGATGCGATCTACCTGTAGACATTAGCGGTAGTACAGACCAAATCATGCCATGTTGCATTGCAAAAAGATTGATATGCTGAAGCACAGCCAACTTATATCCACTTAATCCTCCACCATTTGTGAAACCAGCTGCCAATTTGCCCTGCTATGTTCTCGCTAGCCAACGCTTTGAAGATTGCTCCATAAATAATTTCAACGCTGAGGTTAGACTTCCCATATAAGTAGGACAGCCAAATACAATAGATTCAGCTTGATCAAGCAACTCCCAGTTCACGTCTGTAACATTGATGAGCAATACCTCAATATTGAGTTTTTGTGCACCAATGGCGATATGTTCGGCGACTTTCTGAGTGTGACCAAATGGGCTGTGATAAACGATAGCGATGCTTTTACGAAATTTGGTCATGGTATGAAACTTTGAAAAATCAAATGAGTTTATTGATTACTGTGCATAAATACGAATGTTGCCATGCGACCAGTTTTGGAATTACGGCGATGAGAATAATATGTTTGATCCTCCGTGTAACTGCACCGCTCACCTCCAAGAACCTGTTCCACCCCTAAACTTTTCAATATATGGCGAGCAATCGCATACAGATCTGCGTAATACTTACCCTCTAGATCTCCCTTTTGAAATGCTGAACTTAATTCTGGAATCCTATCGCAGAATGTGTGCATTACTTCTTCACCCACTTCAAAGCATGGCTGACTAATTGCCGCACCTAACCACGCCCAAGAGGGTTGAGTGCTCATGGCATTGACTGTATTTTCAATAATGCCATTTGCCAATCCTCGCCAACCTGCATGCAAATTAGCGACTTCAGTACCATCTTTGTTACCGAGAACCACCGGTAAACAATCTGCCGTCATCATCATTAATGCATGTTGTTTTTGCTGTGTCACTAAACCATCGCCATTTAGGGCGTGTAAGCTCATGTCATCATTTACAACGTGACAGATTGTACTGTGCGTTTGGTTCATCCAAGTTAATCGATTCACCCCATAGACTGAAAAGTCATTTAACAAGCTCATTCTATGCCGATGAACACGTTCTGGTTGATCATTTACATGCAACGCCAAGTTAAAACCTTCTAAATCAGTCTGTGGTGTTTTCAGTGCGTGAGGGTGACTCAATTCTGTTTGTCCTACCACGACACTTTTGGGCAAACCTTGCACAATTTGCATGTAAACTTTCCTTTAATTTAGTAAGCCTTATTTTCCGTACGAAGAGTCTCAAGTAATGCTGTGAAATCTTCAGGCCATGGTGCTTCAAACATCATTTCTTCACCTGTCCGTGGATGTACTAACCCCAATTTTGATGCATGAAGTGCTTGACGTCTAAACTCTCGTAAATGAGTAGCAAGTTTTTCCGAAGCACCCGCAGGTACTTTGACACGACTGACATACACTGGATCACCGACCAAAGGAAAACCAATATAAGTGAAATGAACACGAATCTGATGAGTACGTCCTGTTTCTAATTGTGCTTGAACACGTGTGAAATTTTGGAATCTTTCTTTCACATTATAGTGAGTCACGGCATCACGACCACCTGGTAAGATCGCCATTTTTACACGATCTACGGGATGACGTTTAATCGGTTCATCAATTTTACCGCCTGCAATAATATTGCCATAACAAATCAAATCATAAATTCGATAAACTGATTTTTTCGCCAACTGTTTACTTAAGGAAAATTGAGCTTCTAAATTTTTGGCTACAACCAACAGACCACTGGTATCTTTATCAATACGGTGTACTAGACCAGCTCGAGATAATTCTGCTGATTTTGGAAAATGATATAAAAGTGCATTAACCAAAGTACCGTTCGGATTTCCTGCGCCAGGATGTACAACCATCCCCACTGGCTTGTTAATGACTAAGATGTCATCATCTTCATAAATAATATCTAAAGGGATATTTTCAGGTTGACTGGTGACTTGGGCTTCAAGCTCTACATCAAGCGTGAGTAGCTCATTCCCTTCACTTTTATATTTTGGTTTCACAACTTGACCATTTACCAACAAATGACCATCCTTCAACCATTGTTTCAATTTTTCACGCGAAAATTCGTTCCAAGCGAGCGCAGCAACTTGGTCTATTCGCTGACCAAGAGAACTCTCATCCACTTGAAATTGCAACGATAAACGTGTTGCAGTTGGGGCTGAAGTATGGTTATCTGCATCCTCAGAATCTTCAAGTAAATTGATGTCGATTTCTGGGAAATTAGAATTAGAAGTTTGTGCTGAAGTCATTTGCTCATTCGGACAAAAGTGGTTTAATAGTGCAATTGTAGCCTATTGCCCGTATAAACAGAGGAATTTTTATGTCGCTACCACGTTATAAAGTTACGATGCTTGCTTTATCGCTAGGCTTAGCAGCAACATTTGTGGGCTGTAGTAGTAATCCCAAGAAGGATGTTGTGGATACTGGACCTAAATCAACCGAACAATCTTATTTCGATAAAGCACAAAAAGCATTAGATCGTGGTCAATATAGCGATGCAGCACAATCATTAGAAGCAATTGAAACTTATTACCCTACAGGTCAATATACTCAACAAGCTCAACTCGATCTTTTATATGCTCGTTTTCAACAAAAAGACTATGAAGCTGTTATTGCGCTAGCAGACCGTTTTATTCGTTTAAATCCTCAACATCCTAATGTTGATTATGCTTACTATGTTCGTGGTGTGGCGAATATGGAGCAAAACTATGATGGTCTCATCCGCTATACATCACTCCAACAGGCTCATCGTGATGTCAGCTATTTAAAAGTTGCATATCAAAATTTTGTTGATTTCATTCGTCGTTTCCCAAGTAGTCAGTATGCTGTAGATGCTGCTCAGCGCATGAAATTTATTGGTCAAGAACTTGCTGAAAGTGAAATGAATGCGGCTCGCTTTAACTTAAAGCGTAAAGCTTGGCTTGCAGCAGTTGAGCGTGGACAATGGGTTGTGGAACATTTCCCTCAAACACCTCAAGTACCAGAAGCGCTTGCAACGATTGCTTACGGATACGATAAACTCGGTGACAAGGCAACATCTCAACAATACGTTGAAGTCCTAAAGCTAAACTACCCTCATCTTGTGAAGTCTAATGGTGAGGTCGATTTACGCGCAGCACGTAAAGATGGAAGTTGGTTAAATCGTGCAACCTTGGGTATTTTAGGTCGTGAGGCACGCAGCCAAACAACGGCAGAAGTATCAGCAGAGCAATCTGACAACACCAATACACAACCCGGTTTATTGAATCGCTTAAGCTTTGGCTTGCTTGGTAATAAAGATCACAATGTGGAAAGTGCGCCAGCAAATGAAAGTATGTACGACCCACAGCGTCAATAATCCATTCTTATGAATCAAAAAAGGTGGGATTACCCACCTTTTTTATTGCATGGCTTTATTTATCGTCTTAAGTGTTTAGGATAGACTTAATTCAATCACTTTATTCCTCATTCTTTTGGCTTTTTAATTATGGCAATTCCACAACATACGATTGATCAAATTTTAGATCGAACTGACATCGTCGATCTTATTGGCCAACGTGTGAAATTAAAAAAGTCAGGTCGTACCTATTCAGGCTGTTGTCCTTTTCATCAAGAGAAAACACCTTCTTTTCACGTCTACCGTGATAAGCAATATTTCCACTGTTTCGGTTGCCAAGCCAATGGAAATGCCATTCGCTTTATGATGGATATTGATAATCGCAATTTCATCGAGGTGATTAAAGACCTGGCAAGCCAAACCGGTATCGAATTACCTAAAGACAATCAAGACAATAAAAAACTCTCATACAAGAGAGAACCTATTAAACCTAACCCAGAAAAGCAACCGCAGGCACCCATTGAAGCAGATGCAGGAGAAATCATTTCTCCGTCTGCTTCAGCTTTTGATGTAGATCCTTTTGAAGCATTTCAAAACTATGAATTCGATGAGTATCAATTTAATACAGATGACTTGAATTCAGTTGAGGTCGCACCTGAAGGTAATTTATACGATCTTCTTGAAAATGTTGCTTTATTTTATGAAAAACAACTTCCAAATAGCCAAATTGCGCAACAGTATTTTCAGCGACGCGGACTAAGTGATACCACGATTAAGTATTGGCGATTAGGTTATGCCCCAGAAGATTGGCAACATCTTGAAAAAGCATTTCCGCAAGATATTGAAGGATTAAAACTACTCGGTTTGATCAGAACCAGTGATTCTGGCCGTGATTTTGATCTACTACGAGAACGTGTCATTTTTCCTATACGTGATGCAAAAGGTCGCGTTGTCGGATTTGGTGGACGAGCATTGAATGACGAGATCAAACCTAAATATATTAACTCGCCAGACTCTGAAGTTTTCCATAAAAACCAACTACTCTATGGCTTATATGAAGGTCGTAAGCTCAAAGCCAATCATTGGCTAATGGTCGAAGGCTACATGGATGTCATCGCATTACAGCAAGCTGGCATTCCTGGCGCAGTTGCCACCTTAGGGACGGCGAGCAATGCTGATCATTTGAATCTATTATTTAAACAAAACAATCAGTTAACTATTGCTTTTGATGGTGATGCAGCTGGTCGAAAAGCAGCACGACGCACTTTAGAAATTGCGCTTCCCCTCTTAAATGACGGTCGTGAGCTGAAATTTTTTATTCTTCCTGCGGAGCATGATCCTGACTCACTAGTGCGTAAGGATGGCGTGGAAACTTTCAATCGACTTTGGCAACAATCACCACTCTTATCAGAGTTTGCTTTTTCACTTCTCAGTCAACAATATCAAATCAATACACCTGAAGGTAAAAGTCAGGTCATGGCTGAGCTAAATCAACTCACCAATCTGATGCCTAAGCAAGGTTCGTATCGCTATTTGATTCGTCAATATTTCAAAGAGAAATTAGGATTCAATAAAAAGTGGCAGCCTCAAGTGAGTCTTGACGCTTCATTATCATTTAATATTCGCACACGAGATGAAGATTTCGCAGTGGCAATGTTAATGTACCATCCATTTCTTTATATTCATTTTGAAGTATTACGTGCAGTGATTCCTGAAGATGAATTGCTTGCAAAAGTATTAAAAATTTTTAATGTCATTTTTGATGACCTGCCAGACGACCAAGAGCTAGCGAGTTATTATATTTTGGGTGCTTGTAGCCCATTTCATCATGAACTCTCTGAGATTTTAAAACGTACCAATATTCAAGCACTCACTGAAGCCCCTGAAATGGCTGATAAACTTGCCTCAGAATACTCACTTTCACTTCAAGAAAAATATCTGAGAATCAAATTTAAAGCAGCAAAATCATTAAACGAGTCTAAAAACTTAAGACAACAACTGAATGAGCTAACCAAAAAAATTGGACTACGCTTACTACATGAATAAATAAAAGCGGTCAGTGACCGCTTTTATTTTTTTAGTTTTCGCTGAGCACTAAAAATATCTTCTAAATGTTCTTTAATCGTTTCATAGACGTCAGGATTTTCATCTTTAGCCACTTCTCTAAGCAAGATGGATGTAGGATGTAATAACTTTTGCGTCAAACGATGCGCCATTTCCTGCATGACAATGGCTGCATCATCGCCAGAGGCTAAACGATCCAATGCATGGTTTAATTCAAATGCTTTAACTTTATCTCCATGAGCACGATACTCACTAATTGTCGCTCCAGCTTGTGAAACTTTCTGCTGAGTCACCAATTGTGTTGCTAGTTGATTGACCATCACTTCAGCTTCAACAGCGGCTTGGCGTCGCTGCGCTAAGTTTTCATCAATAACACCTTGAAGATCGTCCACCCCATAAAGGTAAACACCATCCAAAGTTTCAACCTTTGATTCAATATCGCGAGGAACAGCCAAATCGACCATCAACATTTGACGGTAACGACGTTTTTTGAGTGCTGACTTAACATCTTGATAGGAAATGACCTGATGTAAACTTCCTGTACAACTTGAAATCACATCAGCGCGATGTAAGTTTTGAGCTAAATCAACAAAAGGAATAATTTCTACTGCAACACGATGTGATATTTCTTGCGCCAAAATTTCCGCCCGTTCCTGACCACGGTTACAAATTAAAATTTTAGCAACGCCCATTTCAGCCAAGTGCTTTGCAACCAAGCTATTCATTTCACCTGCTGCAACCACCATGACGGTTAATTGTTCAGGCTTACTAAAAACTTGTAGTGCTAACTGTGCTACCGCATAACCCATGGATACAGCATGACTACCGACCGCTGTTTCTGAACGCACTTTCTTAGCAGCATAAAATGCATATTCGAAAATACGATTTAAATTTTGTGAAACAACTTCAGACTCTTTTGCTAAATTAAGTGCAGACTTAACTTGCCCCATAATCTGAGGCTCACCAAGCATAAGTGAGTCTAATCCTGATGCCACACGCATCAAATGTGTCACAGCATCTGTATTTTCATAACGGTAAATATGATTTTGTAATTGTTTTACATCAATTCCATTTTTTTGAGCGAGCCAATCTAATACCATGTCCGCATTTTCGGCGATGGCGTAGACTTCAGTACGATTACAGGTTGACACCACAACCATATCGTTCAGTTGGTCATGGTGACTTTGTTCAGTCAACAACAGTTTTAACTTTTCAGGGTTAAAAGCAACTTGCTCTCGTAATTCAACTGAGGCTGTTTGATGGTTGACACCCAATGCAAAGAAAGACATATCAGATCATCAATTGGCTAAATTTATGCTATTGTGCAATAACGGTGTCATAAAAAGCAGTACTTGGATAAAAAAATTGCGTCAAACAATGAGCCGCACAACCGGCATGACAATTCGACAGTATTCTACCACACTCTTGTTGGTGAGTAGCATGACTTACAGTGCTCATATTAGAGCATCTGGAGAATTTTACCATGCCAATTTAAATCATAAAGTTTTACAACAGGCGATGGTTGCAGAATTTGCTTTAGCTGCACATGACACACCGACTGCTTTACACAACTATACCGTACTTGCAATCCAAACCAGTTCAACAGCTTTAAAACAACGTGCACTTAACGTCGCACTCGAACAAAACGACTTACAAGCCGCTTTAGATATTGCAACCCATTGGGTCGTGCAAGAACCCAAAGATGTACCTGCAAAATTCTATCTTGCGCATATCGCATTAAAGTCACACGAATATGAACTTGCTGCGGATGTGCTCGATGATATTTTAAATTTAGATCCTGAATCAGATTTAGAACAAATTCTTGAAGGCATTTCTCCTGAATCACCTGAGGATCGAGCATATTTATTAAATACTTTACATAATAGTAAAACGCGTAACAATCCTTCGATTCTCGTCTTGATTGCGAGTTTACAAGCACAAAATAATGAAATCGAAAATGCCTTAATTACTTTAAATAAAGCATTAAAAAAACGCCCCAAATCAACTGGGTTTATCTTACTTAAAGCCAACTTACTCATGGCTTTAGGCGACGAAGAAGAGACGCTAAAATGGTTTGAAAAAAGTGCACGTAAAAATCGTAATAATTTAGAGCTCAGTCTGGCTGAAATCCGCTACTTAATTAAACTGAATAAAAATGAACAGGCTTTAAGCAAATTAAAACGCATCATAAAAAAATGGCCTGATTCGGAAGAAGCTCTTTTTATCGCTGGTCTAACCTCAATTGATCTCAAAGAATATGAGCTTGCTGAACAGTATTTGGTCGAACTACGTGCATCTGGACAATACCAAAATGATGCTTATTTTTATTTGGCATTGAATGCTGAACGAAAACAACATTTTGAAACAGCTAAAGCTTATTATCGACTCGTAGATGGTAATTTATATATGGTTTCTAGACGAAATCTAATTTCAATCTATGACAAACAAAATCGCTTAAGTGATGCGCTGCGCTTCCTGACTCAAGAGCGAGTGAATTACCCTCAACATGCGAGTTTCTTATACCAAGCACAAGCTGAAATACTCAAAAAAATGGGCAATAACAAAGCTGCTTTGGGCTTACTCAAAGAAGCTGCTAAAAACTTAACTGATGACCCTGAAATTTTATATTCTCAAGTCTTATTACTTGATCCATTTACGGATCGCGATCAATTAGATGAATTACTTAAAAAATTACTCACGATTGAACCGAATAGCCCAACATATCTAAATGCGTATGCATATACACTTGCGTTGCAAAATCGTCGTTTAGATGAGGCGAGACAATATGCCGAACAAGCTTTAGACAATGCCCCAGAACAAGCATCTATCTTAGATACCTTAGGCTATATCTGCTTTCTTCAAAACGATTTTGACACTTCCACCCGTGTACTTGCGAAAGCATATCAACTCAGCCAAAGTCCAAATATCGGCATTCGATATGCTAAATCGCTTTATATGCTGGGTTCACTGGAAGAATTTAGCCAAGTGTTACATCAACTCCATAAAAATCATCCAAATCATCCTCAATTGGATCAACTCGATAGTTTATTGTTGCCACAAAATATCAAAAAGAGTTAATACTGTATGATCTTAAATTTAAAATCATTATTGCTGATTGCCACAAGTAGTGCGCTTCTTGGGTTAACTGGCTGTCAAGCAATTCAAACTCAACCATCACCGCCAACAACGCAAAACCTTGAACAATCAAATCAATTTAATCTTCAGGGTAAAATTGGCGTTAAGACCCCCAAGCAATCAGGCAGTGCTTTTTTTACTTGGCAACAGCAAGATGAACAGTTTGATATCGAGTTAAGCGGAATTCTTGGAGTCGGTAAAACTCAAATCTCAGGTCAACCTGGTCAAGTGACACTGAACAGTGCCAAAACTGGTGAAATTACAGCCAACTCACCTGAAGAGTTATTGTTTCGTGCAACAGGTTGGGAAGCACCAATTACTTATTTAGTCGATTGGGTACAAACTAAGCAAGCGACTGAAGAAGCTGAAATTCAAAAAGACGAATCGATGAGAATCAGTGAAATTAAAGAACAAGGTTGGCATATTCAATTATCTTACAACGGTCAATCTACACAACCAAACCGTTTGATTTTAAAGCAACAACTTGAAGATGGAACTGAAAATCGTATTACAATGGTAATTCAAAATCGTTAAGTTTGATTATTTATGATTCGTGTACCCTCCCCTGCAAAACTGAATTTGTTTTTACACATTACGGGGCGCCGTGAAAATGGTTACCATGAGTTGCAAACTATTTTTCAGTTGATAGATCTTTGTGATTGGATGGAATTTACTCCAATCTCTAACCAATCTATCTCCATTTCAGGCCTATCAGAAGTAAGTCTTGAACAAAATTTGATTTATCGTGCAATGATGATGCTGAAACCCTATGCCAAAAGTGAAAAATTAGGCATTCATGTCAACATCGAAAAAAATATACCGATGGGTGCAGGACTCGGTGGTGGCTCTTCAAATGCGGCTACCGCGTTATTAATCATGAATCAACTTTGGCAATGTGGCTTAAATCGTGATCAATTAGCAGAAATTGGTGTACAACTGGGTGCTGATGTTCCCATCTTCATCCATGGTCGTAATGCATGGGCAGAAGGTATTGGTGAACACTTAACATTCATAGACTTAGATCAAAAACAATACATTGTGTTAAAACCTGACTGTTTTATCAGCACTCAACTGCTTTTTTCACAAAAATCGTTGACAAGAGACACGAAGACCTCTAAATTTTGCGCCTATCAGATAAAGCCATCTGATTTCAGAAATAACTTTGAACCTCTGGCAAGAAGTCTATATGCTGAAGTCGATGAAGCAATGCAATATTTAGATCAGTTCGGTGTTGCAAAACTTACAGGTACAGGTGCTTGTGTTTTTACTGAAGTAACGACTGAAATGAACATTGATGACATTCTTGCTCATTCACCTTGTAAAGCTTACTTAGTGAATAGTTTAGAACAATCACCATTGAATCAAATCATCGTTTATTTAAATGATAGGGGCGTCGCCAAGTGGTAAGGCAGCGGGTTTTGATCTCGCCATCCGTTGGTTCGAATCCAGCCGCCCCTGCCAATTTAGTTCAAAAAGACAGAACATTGGTATCATGAGTTGAGTCAAACAATCTTGACAAACCCATATAAAACCATTAAAGTTCTGCCGCATTAGGGGCGTCGCCAAGTGGTAAGGCAGCGGGTTTTGATCTCGCCATCCGTTGGTTCGAATCCAGCCGCCCCTGCCATCTCATTCTATACATTTCAACCGCCAAGGGTGCTTCATGCCCAATCTTGTCGTTTTTAGTGGAACTGCGCATCCACAATTCGCCCAAAAAGTCGTTAGCCACTTGCATATCCCTCTAGGTGCTGCATCTGTAGGTCAATTCTCTGATGGTGAAATCGCTGTCGAAATCACTGAGAATGTCCGTGGTAAAGACGTATTCATCGTTCAGCCTACTTGTGCTCCAACTAATGATAACCTTATGGAAATCTTAGTAATGGCAGATGCATTGCGTCGTGCAAGTGCTGGTCGTATCACTGCTGTGATTCCTTATTTCGGTTATGCTCGCCAAGACCGTCGTCCTCGTTCTTCACGTGTTCCAATTACTGCAAAAGTGGTAGCAGATATGCTAACAACTGTAGGTATTGACCGTGTTGTGATGATCGATCTTCATGCTGACCAAATTCAAGGTTTCTTCGACATCCCTGTAGACAACATTTACGGTACGCCAGCGCTTTTAGCTGACTTACGTCAACAGTCTCATGACAACCTTATGGTTGTTTCGCCAGACGTTGGTGGTGTTGTTCGTGCTCGTGCTGTTGCGAAACAAATGGGCGATATCGATTTAGCTATCATCGACAAACGTCGTCAAAAAGCAAATGAATCACAAGTGATGCATTTGATTGGTGATGTTAAAGATCGCGACTGTGTGATCGTTGATGACATGGTTGATACAGCTGGTACTTTATGTAAAGCCGCTGATGCATTGAAGACTTTTGGTGCGCGTCGTGTCGTAGCATATGCTACTCACCCTGTTTTATCTGGTAAAGCGATCGAGAATTTGAAAAACTCTGTTATCGACGAACTTGTTGTGACAGATACAATTCCGCTTTCAGAAGAGGCTTTAGCTCTTGGTAAGATTCGCCAAGTTTCAGTTGCGAGTATGGTTGCTGAAACAATTCGTCGTATTAACAACGAAGAATCTATTAGCGCAATGTTTGATTCTTATCTATAATAGAGCGCTAAAATTTTAAAGCCCTGCCTTTTGGTAGGGCTTTCTATCACTAGATCGGTCGCAGATCTAGTTCACTTAACTTAAATAGGATGTCTCTCATGGCAAACTTCGTATTAAATGCAGTAGCACGTGAAGAAGCAGTACAAGGGAAAGGTGCGAGCCGCCGCCTTCGTCTTCAATCTAAAGTTCCTGCTATCATCTATGGTGGTGATGCTGCACCTGTAGCAATTACACTTGAGCTTCGTCAGCTTGTTAAATACTTAGAAGACAACGCTTTCTTTGAAGAAGTAATTGAAATTGATGTTGATGGTAAAGTTGAAAGCGTTAAAATCCAAGCTTTACAACGTCACCCAGCTAAAAACACTCCAATGCACGCTGACTTCAAACGCGCATAAGTGTTGATGGTGTAAATTAGTGTCTCATATTTCACTGATTGTTGGTTTGGGCAACCCTGGTAAAGAGTATGCTCAAACCCGCCATAATGCAGGCTTCTGGTATGTAGAACGTCTTGCAGAACAATATGGCATAACACTTAAAAATGACCCTAAGTTTAATGGATTAAGTGGTCGCGGTAATGTAGAAGGACAAGATGTTCGACTTTTATTACCTTCAACCTTTATGAACCGTTCTGGTCAAAGTGTTGTACCCTTCGCAAAATTCTACCAAATCTCTCCAGAAGCAATGCTTATTGCTCACGATGAACTTGATATGGATCCAGGTATCATTCGCCTCAAAACGGGTGGTGGTCATGGTGGTCATAACGGTTTACGTGACATTGTTCCTCATACTGGCCCTAACTTCCATCGTTTACGTATTGGAATTGGACACCCTGGATCAAAAGACCGTGTATCAGGTCATGTTCTAGGTAAAGCACCCTCAAGTGAACAAACGCTCATTGACGATGCAATTCATCACGCACTAAGTCGTACAAAATTATTAGTGAATGGTGAAATTCAGCAGGCAATGAATCAAATAAATGCCTACAAGCCGTAGTTGATAAATTTAATTTTTGTTCAACAATTTTTCTTGCCACGATGAAAATTTGAGGGCAAAATGCGCTTTCAAATGCTTCACCCAAATTAAAAAACTGTTGTTTCTAGATAATAAAACAATCTTAGAACAACTCAGGAGACGCTTCCCATGCTATCTCGTTTATTAAAAGCTAAAATCCACCGTGCAGTTGTAACACAAGCTGAACTTCATTATGAAGGTTCATGTGCAATTGATGGTGTATTACTAGATTTAGCTGGTATTCGTGAATATGAAGAAATTCATATTTGGAATGTAACTAATGGCAAGCGTTTTACAACTTACGCAATCCGTGGTGAAGAAAACTCAGGCATTATTTCTGTAAATGGTGGTGCTGCTCACCAAGCAGATTTAGGTGACATTATTATTATCGCGACTTTCGGTGATTTTACTGTTGCAGAAGCTGATGCACATAAACCACGTTTGGTTTATGCAAATCCAGATAACACTGTGAATCACACAGCAAATTGTATTCCTGTCCAAGTTGCTTAATGAATGACTAAAAACTCGCTTACTTTAGCGAGTTTTTTTATAACAAATTATCATAGAATTACTCTTCATCCACCAACTGCAAGCTCTGGCTAATCCCATCTGCTCTTAGCCAAGCTAATTCATAACTGGCATTCGCCAAAGCCAATACCCGACGTTCAAACTCAGTCCAGATCGGTTTAACATGTGGAGCTGAAATACCTAAACCACTCTGCTCTGCTAAATGCTTGTTTTTTTCGCAAATTTTAAGCGCATGATATAATTTTCGGCCTTTTGAAGCATTCTCCAATACTCGGATTCTTTTTGATTCAATGAATTTTTCCACCTCAGAAAGTTGAGCATGAGGAAGCATTGGAACCAAAATTTGATCCAGTTGTTGATCTAAACGTTTCCAAATACTCAGTCGTTGTTCCTCATTATAAGTATTCCATTGAATTACTTCGTGATTAAAACGTCGACAACCACGACATACCGCATCACCAAACACTGTTGAACAACGTCCCGCACATGGTGTTAATGAAGGGATTCGACGCGCTGTATTCAAAATATTTTCCTCATATAAAACCATAAATTTTCTATGGCTTTCTCGCATATTTTCAAAAATCGCGTTAGAATACGCGCCTGATTTTATCCCTATATTAATACATTTGGAGTACTCCATGAACGCTACTGTAGAACAGCTTGCACCTGTAGAACAGCAAGCGACCACTGGTTGGGTTGTTGCGGCACTTTATCAATTTAAAGAAGTTGAAGATTCTCTAGCACTTCAACAAAAATTACTTGTGTTGGTAAAAACCATCAACCTATGCGGTACTCTTATTGTTGCCCATGAAGGGATTAACGGAACAGTTGCAGGTGACCGCCATGCAATTGATGTCATTCATCAATTCCTTTTAAATGAAGGGTTTAATGACATGGAATATAAAGAGTCACACAGTGACGAAAAACCATTCCGTAAAATGAAAATCAAACATAAAAAAGAAATCGTGACTTTAGGTGTTCCAGTGAAGCCACGCGACTTAGTTGGTCACTATCTAGACCCTAAAGAATGGAACGAACTCATTGCACGTGATGACGTGATCTTAGTCGATACAAGAAATGATTACGAATACAAAGCAGGCACATTCAAAGGGGCAATTGATCCAAAAACTGAAACGTTCCGCGAATTCCCTGAATATGTAAAAAACAATCTTGAACAGCATAAAGATAAAAAGATTGCCATGTTTTGTACAGGCGGGATTCGTTGTGAAAAATCAACTTCACTACTTCTTCAAGAAGGCTTTAAAGAGGTATATCACCTCAAAGGTGGTATTCTTAAATATTTAGAAGAAACCCCTCCTGAAGAAAGTTTATGGGAAGGTGAATGCTTTGTTTTTGATGGTCGTACTGCGGTTACACACGGAGTGGAAGAAGGTCAAAATGTGAAGTGCCATGCTTGTGGTTGGCCATTAACCCCTGAAGAAGTAGCATTACCAAGTTACGAACATGGCGTATCATGTGTTTATTGTATCGATAAAACAACAGAAAAGCAGAAAGAAGGTTTCCGTATGCGCCAGTCTCAGATTATTGCTGCAAAACGTAAACGCCTCTAAATAAAAAATATTTTATTTAATTTACAAAAGCGTTGTCTACATTACAGTGTAGATGACGCTTTTTACATTGAACAAACAAAATTTCAATTCTGATATATCACCATTACAAAGTTATTTTATAACAACACAAAACACATGAAGTCATTCAGATAAATTTAATATGAAGGAAATCAATTTAGCTCAAGGATGAAAGTCATGAATCGAGTGCCATTCAAATATCTTCCTGTTCAACGGAATTTTGCTCACCATAATCATTTAGATCGTGTATCGGCTGTACCGACACATTTAAAATTTACATATATCGACTCACATAATTCTGATGTTAAATTGCATATCCATAACCAATCCCATTATTTTATCGTAACATTGGGTGCTTGTATCGGTGCAATTATTGCTTTAGCAATCGGTTTTCAGATGAGAGATTCAATGACTCTTGTCTTTATCATCAGCGTAACGCCCCTTCTCGTCAGCTATATCCTACGAGAAGTCTATGTTCATACACTTATACAAATTCAACACCCTGAATTAATGCATTAACTTAATTTCACTGTATTTTTTCTTAAAAACCTCTAGCATAGGTTTAACTTTAAAATACAAATCACTTATGAAAGATTGGATCATTTCAGTGATGGAGCAATTGGGCTATTTCGGCATTGCTCTATTGATGTTTCTCGATAATGTTTTTCCACCTATACCCTCAGAGATTATTATGCCTTCAGCTGGCTATACCGCTTCTCAGGGTCAATTACTTTTGATCGGTGTCATTATTTCAGGAAGTATAGGTTCGCTCTTAGCTGCCGCTACGCTGTATTGGTTAGGACGTAAGATCTCTGATCAAAAGCTCTATGCATTCGTTGATAAATATGGAAAGTATTTATTTATTAAAGTAGCTGATGTTGATAAATCATTAGAATGGTTTGAAAGATATGGACATCGAATCGTTTTTTTTGGACGTATGGTTCCAGCAGTACGATCTCTGATTAGCATACCTGCAGGCATGAGCAAAATGCCTTTTGCAAAGTTTATGTTTTATAGTGGTTTAGGCACGATTATATGGACCACCTTTTTAGCATATGTGGGTTATTATTTTGGAAATAATACTGAAATGATGCACAAAATATTTAGCCAAGTCAGCTATCTAATTATTGCTATTGTGATCAGCATAATCATTTGGATTGTGTACCGCAGACAAAAAAGAAAGCACTCAAAATAAAAAAAGCACCTTACGGTGCTTTTTAATTAGTTCGGCGTGTGATACATCAAATACAATTCATTCAAGTTATCTGGAATTTCTTCTGCAAGCTCATCCATCAATTGACCGTTACGGCGGAAAGACTCCATTTGAGGATCTTCTTCATCAACTCCACTAAACACCATGATTGGCAGAGTGAGATCAACCAATTGCTCTTCAAACTCAGGTGTGAACCATGCATCTTCATTTAAGAACATTGCATCGACAAAGCCTACACTCCAATCCCCAAGGCTTGACTCTACATCTGCTTCTTCAATTTCAAAAGGAAATTCAATACCTTCTTCATTGGCAAGTTTTTGACGTAAATCTTCTAACCAAAGTTTAATTTGAGCTACGATCTCTGCAGGCACTTTCTTTTGATTATTGTCAAATAACTCATCCAACCAACGATCAAATTGAGGACCTACAGCTGTCGCACACAAAAAACCATGAGTTGCAGCAAAATCTAGACCATACTCATTTTGGTCGCCATCTAAGTAGTCACTTAACAAGTCTAAATCTAATGCACTCATTGTATTTCCAAAGGTTGTATCTTAATTCCGTAGAATAACATTTTAGATCAGGATACCCAATCTAATTTAGTCTTCATCATCGTCGAAATCATCATCGTCAAAATCATATTCAAGATCTTTCAATTCACGATCTAAACGACGCTGTGCAAGTAAGTCATCAATCAAGCGACGCTTTTCTAATGATTCTTTGGCGCTAATTTTGCTCGTAGTTTCATCAAAACTAACATCATCATCACCGTAGTTATCATCTAGTTCAAAATCTGTAGAAGACACTAAAACTACCTCATGTGTGAAAAAATGAATGGGGCTAGGCGCTATTTATCTTTGTTCAGAATACTTGTCAAGTTTTATTTTATTTTTCGCTGATATTTATACAAATTTTAGTTTTTTTTGGACAAAAAAATATGTCATTATTTAATCAAGGATTAAATCCTTATTGCTGGTTTAAAATAAAAAGCATGATGTGCTTGAAATGAACAATTTTGACCCAATATTGACTTAAACAACTTAATTCATTGGTTTTCAAAACCAATTATACTGAGTTAATACGATACTAAAGATAAGTTAATTGTGCTAGAATGCACGGTTTTTCCCCGCCACAGATTCAACGAGAAGAGAGCAAAGATGAGCGATATGCATTCCCCTACTTCACAAGTAGCGGCTCTGATTAGCCGAGGCAAAGAACAAGGTTACTTAACCTACGCTGAGGTTAACGATCATCTCCCAGACTCGATCACTGAAAGCGAACAGATTGAAGATATCATTCAGATGCTTCAAGACGTCGGTATTCCTGTACACGAACGTGCGCCAGAATCTGACGATGCAATGTTTGATGGTAGTAGCGCAGAAACGACTGACGAAGTTGCTGAAGAAGAAGCAGCTGCAGTTTTAGCATCTGTAGAAAATGAGCCTGGTCGTACAACTGACCCTGTTCGTATGTATATGCGAGAAATGGGAACAGTTGAACTGTTGACTCGTGAAGGCGAAATTCAGATTGCAAAACGTATCGAAGAAGGTATTCGTGACGTTTTAAACTCAATTGCTTATTGGCCAAATGCGGTTGAAGTTGTATTACAAGAATATAAAGATTACGAAACTGGCGAGCGTCGTTTAGCCGATATCCTTTCAGGCTATTTAGATCCAGAGTCTGATGAAGAAATTCCAGAAGTTTTAGAAGAAGTTGATGCTGATCTTGAAGAAGAAACAGAGACTAAACCAACTAAAGATGTAAAACTTGATGACGATGATGAAGAAGAGTCTGAAAGTGATGATGATTCTGAGGGTGATTCAGGTCCAGACCCTGAAATCGCAAAAGTGCGTTTTGCAGAGTTAGAAGCTGCGTGGAATGCGACTAAAGATGCGATCGCAAAACATGGTCGTAACAGTAAAGAAGGTAAAGCAGCTCTTGAGTCGCTCGCAACCGTCTTTATGATGTTTAAGTTCACACCACGTTTGTTTGACATCATTTCTGAAATGATTCGTGGCACGCATGAACAAATTCGTACAGCAGAACGTGAAGTAATGCGCTACGCAGTTCGTCGTGGTCGTATGGATCGTACTCAATTCCGTACAACGTTCCCTGGTCAAGAATCAAACCCAGCTTGGTTAGATGAGCAAATTGCTAAAGCCACTGCTGACCAAAAACCATACTTAGAGAAAGTACGCCCTGACGTTCTTGCTTTCCAACAAAAAATCGCTGATATCGAAAAAGATCTAGACCTTACTGTACGTGAAATTAAAGATATTTCTAAACGTATGGCGATTGGTGAAGCAAAAGCACGTCGTGCTAAAAAAGAAATGGTTGAGGCGAACTTACGTTTGGTCATCTCCATTGCGAAAAAATATACCAACCGTGGTTTACAGTTCCTCGATCTGATTCAGGAAGGTAACATTGGCTTGATGAAAGCCGTAGATAAGTTTGAATACCGTCGTGGTTATAAGTTCTCGACTTATGCAACTTGGTGGATTCGTCAGGCGATTACACGTTCAATTGCTGACCAAGCAC
The DNA here is from genome assembly GCF_056779735.1 of Acinetobacter sp. 24-47-67. Classification (NCBI taxonomy): domain Bacteria; kingdom Pseudomonadati; phylum Pseudomonadota; class Gammaproteobacteria; order Moraxellales; family Moraxellaceae; genus Acinetobacter; species Acinetobacter sp. 24-47-67. The sequence goes on along the minus strand of NZ_JBWYIK010000004.1, from coordinate 122,868 downwards.
GTACGATTCGTATCCCTGTACATATGATTGAAACCATTAACAAGATCAACCGCGTATCTCGTCAATTGCTTCAAGAAATGGGACGTGAACCTACGCCTGAAGAGTTAGGTGAACGCCTTGAAATGGATGAAGTCAAAGTTCGTAAAGTGCTTAAGATCGCTAAAGAACCAATTTCGATGGAGACACCGATCGGTGATGATGAAGACTCACATCTTGGTGACTTCATTGAAGATGGTAACATCACTTCACCAGTTGATGCTGCAACTTCAGAAGGCTTGAAAGAAGCAACACGTGAGGTACTTGAAAACCTCACTGAACGTGAAGCTAAAGTCTTGAAGATGCGTTTTGGTATTGATATGCCGACGGACCACACGTTGGAAGAAGTTGGTAAACAGTTTGATGTAACACGCGAACGTATTCGACAGATCGAAGCAAAAGCGTTACGTAAATTACGTCATCCATCGCGTTCTGAACATTTACGCTCGTTCCTTGAGAATGACTAATCTATCCATAGGATAATACAGGCTTGAATATGGGGGACACTCCCCCATAATATAAAGCATGTAGCAAATAATTCTAAATACCTGCGCCTAGCAGGTATTTTTACTAATGAGGTGTCCTATGACTGACATGATCGATCGCACTCCATCACGCGAACTACAAGAACATCTTTGGGTGTTTCCGATGGATTATCCAATTAAATTGATTGGTCTTGCAGGTGAGGATTTACGCAAAGCCGTGAATGACATTTTTGTTAAACATTTCCCTGATTTTGATGGGAATGCAATGAAAGTGACACCATCGCGTACAGGCAAGTATCATTCAATTACTGCGCAACTTCGTTTTGAAGAGCTTGAGCAAGTACATCAAGTATATGCAGACTTGGCTGCTTGCCCTTTAATTAAAACTGCACTTTAATAAAAAAACACGCTTCATGCGTGTTTTTTTATGTTTGTTAATTATTCATCAAGTATGTGCCTAGGTCACACTTAATTCAACAATATTGTCTATAATAAAACTCATTTTTGAATGTGAGCCTTAACCTCCGTGGATGTCAAAACCAAACCTCAATTGATTATTCGTCACTATACCCAAACCACTTCTTATGAAGATCGCTTCCAAGAAATGAAGCTGATGACAGAACAGCGTGACGAACAAACAGCAGATGAATTTTGGATTTTGCAGCACAATTCTGTGCTTACCCAAGGACAAGCTGGCAAACCAGAACATATATTAGTGCCTAGCCATATCCCAGTTGTTCAAACTGATCGTGGTGGACAAGTCACTTGGCATGGTCCAGGACAATTAGTTGCATATTTTATGTTTGATTTAAATCGATTAGGCTGGAATGTCCGTACTTTAGTCAGCTATGCAGAAAATGTCATGATCGATTTATTAAAAAAATACGGTATCGAAGCTTATGCTAAACCAGATGCACCTGGTGTTTATGTTGATGGTAGAAAAATTGGATCTCTGGGCTTTAAAATCCGAAAAGGTCGCAGTTATCATGGACTCTCACTTAATATAGATTGTGACCTGGAAGGCTTCCAAACTATTAATCCATGTGGTTATGCAGGTCTTGAAATGGTCAGAATCTCTGATTTGATAAATCCCTACCCAAGTTTTGATATGTTAGTTCAAGACCTCATAGCCTATCTCGAAAAAAGTGACCTGTTCAGTCAAATTATCGTGAAAGATCATTAAAACTCCTTTACTTTGTCATTAGATAATTTTAGAGTATTTACTCTAAATTATAAAACTATGTGATAAGGGACAAGTGAGTGATTTCTATTAACTCTGTAAAGCCCGCGCTAGAACAAGCTTATGTCAAACTCATGCTTGACGTGATTGGCAGAGGCTTAGCGATGGCAAGTCAAGTCGATGAAGAAATAAAACAGGAAATTGCTAAATTTCCTGTCGGCTTCACGATTTCAATGGACGTTTTTAACAGTGATGCAGCATTTATTGCACAAGTGAATCCACAACATCAACTTGTCTTAATCGACCATGCATCAAAAAAACCAGATTTAACGATTACCTTTAAACATATGCATCATGCTTTTTTGGTATTTTCTTTCCAAGAAAGTACTGCACAAGCATTTGCGAATGACCGTATGATTGCTGATGGCGATTTAGGTCATGCAATACGTTTAGTGCGTTGTCTGAATAAAATGGAAGCCCTTATTCTTCCAAAATTAGTCGCTGAACTTGCAGTCAAAGAATATCCGGTCAATCTGTCATTAAAAGAAAAATTGACAGGTGCAGCAAATATTTATCTCAAAGTAGCTCAGTCATATATTAAAGGGAGTGCTTAAGCATGGCTAAACCATATTATGAATTTTTCTGTCCCGTTAAAGTGATTGCTGGTAATGCTGCGCTTGAACACATTCCATTTGAGCTAGATTCAATGGGTTCAAAAAAACCACTCATCATCACAGACAAAGGCGTACGTGCCAATGGTCTACTTGAACCAGTGGAAGCTGCTTTTGCAGCGACAGAAGTAAAAATTGGCTCAATTTTTGATGAAGTTCCACCGGACTCAAGTTTAGAAACAGTAAAAGCCGTGACTGAGATGTATCGTAACAATCAATGCGATGCCATCATTGCAATTGGGGGTGGTTCAGTCATCGACACAGCAAAAGCTGCCAATATTCTCGTCTCCGAAGGAGGCGATGATCTGCTGAAATATTCAGGAGCTCACAACCTACCTCGCCCATTAAAGCCTTTTTTTGTTATCCCAACAACATCAGGTACAGGCTCTGAAGTCACGATGGTTGCTGTGGTTTCAGATACAGCGAATAATCAAAAAATGGCATTTGCTTCAAAATATTTAATGCCTAGTGCTGCAATTTTAGATCCACGTATGACTTTAACATTACCTCCACACCTGACAGCAATGACAGGAATGGATGCAATGACACATGCAGTTGAGGCCTATACGTGTTTGGCAGCGAATCCTATCAGTGATGCTTACGCTACTGCTGCAATTAAAAAAATTAGTGAAAACTTGTTTAGAGTTTTGGAAAATCCAAAAGATGCTGATGCCCGTTTAGAACTTGCTCAAGCATCAACCATGGCTGGAATTGCATTCTCAAATGCAATGGTCGGTATTGTTCACTCCCTTGGACACGCTCTAGGTGCAGTTGCTCACTTACCACATGGTTTGTGCATGAACTTATTCCTCCCTTATGTACTTGATTACAATAAGGATGTGAATGGCGATAAGATTGCTGACCTGTTACTACCGCTTGCAGGTACTGATATCTATGCACAGACACCAGCAAATCAACGTGCAGATAAAGCTATTGCGATTATCAACACAATGCGTGATCGCATTTATGATTTAACTAAACTGCCACGTACATTACGTGAGACAGGCAAAGTTACGCAATCTCAATTAGATGAAGTTGCCGAAAAAGCGTTAAATGACGGATCTATCATTTTCAACCCTAAAGAAGCGACATTAAAAGATTTGAAATCTATCTTAGAAAAAGCTTGGTAATTTTCTCAAAATAAGTAAAGATACGCTTAAAACTAGCCTGATGTTTTTTTAGACATCAGGCTTTTCATTTGTTAGTTGTTTTAACTCATGAGTTCAATATCTTTGGCATAAATCCTGCTAAAAAAACTCGCACAAACTACTGACAAACTGCATCAATTTGGTTTAGATTGGCGCACTTTTGAAAAAACATTAGGGGGGATCGTTCGTCTCAAACGATCCTTAATTGATTTGACTGATCCTTGATCAACGATTAAGAGGATAAAGCCGTTGACTAATATAACTGGGACTCAATCGGCAGCTAAACTGCAAAAAACGCTAGGACTCTGGCACATCATTATTATCGGTTTAGCTTATATTCAGCCAATGACGTTGTTTGATACTTTCGGTTTGGTATCAGAAGAAAGTAATTTCCACGTTCCTACATCATATATTTTTGCACTTGTTGCAATCCTACTGACTTCATTGAGTTATGGTCATATGATCCGTAGATATCCATCTTCAGGTTCAGCGTATACCTATGCTCAAAAATCTATCCACCCTAACGTTGGTTTTATGGTTGGCTGGTCATCATGGTTAGATTACCTGCTCTCCCCCATGGTCAACATCATCCTTGCGGTGATTTATCTTGAGGCTTTATTCCCTGATGTCAATCATTGGGTCTGGGTCATTGTGTTAACAGCATTTATGACAGGTATTAACCTTCGTGGTGCGCGATTTGTTGCAAATTTCAACAGCTTAATTGTATTCGTACAATTAATTGTGATCGCTGTATTTACATGGATGGTCTATACCAAGCTCCAAATGGGATATAACGCGGATGGTCCAATCTCTGCTGAACAACGCTACCAACTTTGGAGTTTAGAACCATTTTGGAATGAGTTAACTTCAGTGGGTGCCTTGATCACAGGTGCAACATTACTCTGCTTCTCATTTACAGGATTTGACTCACTCAGTTCTCTCGCTGAAGAAACTAAAGATACTGAGAAAACGCTACCAAAAGCAATTTTCTTAACTGCTTTAATTGCAGGGATTATCTTTATCGTCAGCACTTACTTCATGCAGATCTATTTCCCTAATAATCCGGGATCATACTTCCAGAATATTGCAGAAACTCAACCTGAAATTTTGTTGTTGGTTGGTGGATCTTTGTTCCAGTCTTATGTGCTTGCATTTGCCATCATTACTGTTATGGCATCAGGTATTTCTGCACATGCAGGTGTATCACGCCTTATGTATGTTATGGGACGCGATGGTGTCATCAATAAGAAAATTTTTGGTCACATCAGCCCTAAAAACTTCACTCCATCATATAACATCATGATTGTAGGTGCAGTCGCATTAACCGCTGGTTTTATGGATTTAGACTTTGTCATTTCATTAATTAGCTTCGGTGCGTTAACAGCATTTAGCTTTGTGAACTTATCTGTTATCTCACGCTATGCGTTACGCGATGGTCGTACTAAAACAGCGAAAGAAATTATTAATTTCGTTATCGTACCATTACTCGGCTTTATTGCAGTATTTGCATTGTGGTTAGAGGTCGATCAAGCATCGCTTAAATATGGTTTGATTTGGGCGATTGGTGGTATTTTGTATTTAGGTTATAAAACCAAAGGCTTTAAATACCCTGCTCCACAACATGATGAGTTTAATGATCGTTAAAAATTGATTTTTTAGAAAAGGCGCTTAGGCGCCTTTTTTTATCATGGAAATTGACCAAAATGATCAAACATCAATCAAAATTTATTATTTAAAAAATAAACTCTACATCATAATATGCAGCTTTATTTCAAAATAATGAGACAAATAACACATTTAAACGCAAATACATGAAATTAAATAAAAAATGATTGGCAAAAAATTACATATTTGTCAGGATACTCATTGACCAAAAATTACACGATGTGTATAAAGAGCAAAATATTTGAGTAAAAGCTCTAATAATATTCATTACACAGGGAATGTAATAATGCGTTTGAATACACTTACTGGGGCGATTTTGGTCGCAATGTTTCCAACCGCGGGCGCTTATGCTGCAGCTATGGATCGTTCAGGCCAATCGATGAATGGCTTTTTACAGCCAGGAAACTATGTAGATTTTAGTTACTCAATTTTGGATGCTGATCTTTCAGGAACAATGAGAACTGAACCTTCGGGTCCTGCATCTGCAGGATTAAGAGACCCGAATGGTTGGAATATGCCTACAGCAGATGATATTAACGCAGGTGGGGAAATTGCGGGCTCAAATTTAAGTGATATTGCAGACACGTTCGGATTTGCAAATATTAATTTAAAATTTCAAGTGACTGACAATATTTCATTAGGTTTAATTTATGACCAACCTTTCGGAGCAAAAGCCTCTTATTCAAATTCTGATAAAAAACATTCCAGAGTCAACAGCTCAGGACGATTGCCATTAGGTGACCTTGAATCTGCGACAAAATATGGTGCATTTCACAGTGAGTATGGCAGTACAGAGGCTGAAGTATCGACAAATAGTTTATCTCTAGTCGTAGGCTTCCAACCTAATGAACACCTTAATTTTTATGCAGGCCCAGTTTATCAAACAGTAAAAGGTGATCTTAGTTTACAAGGAACTGCTTACAGTCTATTAGGTGGTTATTTATGTAATTCACAGACTAGTGGTGTAGCACTGTGTAGTACTTTTAAGGAAAAAGGTACAGGTTCAAGAGATCTTCTTGGTCGTGATACAAGAAAAGATTATCAAGGCTATAAAGCAAGTATGCCTGAAGAAGGTGCTTTTGGTTGGCTAGCGGGTGCTGCATTTCAAATTCCTGAAATAGCATTAAGAGCTTCATTAACGTACAGATCAAAAATTTCTTATTCAGTTCAAGCTGAAGAAAGTATGCCTGAAGTGATTACAGATACATTACCTATTGTACATCCAGGGTGGCATATTGTAGATAAAATTGGGGCACTTGGTACCGACTACCAATATGCAGAAGGTAAAACCTCAGCATCAACTCCACAATCAGTTAACCTTGATTTCCAATCAGGTATCATGGCTGATACATTAGCTTATATCAATTTACGTTGGGTAGATTGGTCTGAGTTCAAAATCCGTCCATACAAATTTGGAGTTTTAACTTCTTCGATTACTGAGGGACAAGGTAAAGGACCTCGTGGTTTCGACTTAATCGCTTATGAAAAAGATCAAATATCTGCAACATTCGGTATCGCAAGAAAATTAAATGAAAAACTCGCATTGACCATTATCGGAGGATGGGACTCTGGTGCAGGTGAATATGTTTCTACCTTAGGTCCATCTGAAGGTTTTTGGAGTGCAGGATTAGGTGGTCAGTACAGCTTTAATAAAAATACATTCATTCAAGCGGGTGCACGATATTTTTGGTTAGGTGATGCAAAAGCTCAATCTGCTAGTTGGTTCGGAACCGATCGCTATGATGCAGATTTTAAAGACAATACAGCTATTGGATATAGCTTTAAAATTGGTTACCGTTTCTAGAGTTTAAAAAGCACGGATTTTTCATCCGTGCTTTTTTTTAAATTAATCGACAACTAAAACCTAATTTAGTATCAATTTGATTATCTTTGAATCCCAAATACTCAATAAACCTGTTTCGATCATCCACAATTTTCTGTTCATCTATAGACATACGATGGCGATTTTTTTGCGCTAAAGAATATGTTTCATCTACAGAAGCTTGATATATATGACATAATTCAAGCTGTTTGTTACTTTTTAACACCAAATTTTTTCCTGTCCGCTCGAAATCATTTCGTTTTAACGCTGCACTCCAATTTTCCAAATTTTTGAACATTTTTGCTTTCATCTGAGCTAATGCTTGATCGATTTCCTGTTGAGTCAATGGATTAATATTATTTAAATCCGCTTGTTCTTTATTTTCATTTTGTGCCATCACTTTAGATGTCGTCATTCCTGCACAGATGATTACTATAATTCCATAGCTGTATTTTTTAATGTTTTTAATCATACATCCCCGTATCTAATTTATTTCGATAAATTTATGTTCGTATTAGACAACTGATATTTTAAAAAAGCCATTTTAATAATGTAATAGATTGAAATATTAAGGGATTAAGGCATTTTTTTTGCATTATCAATTCACTGATTTAATTATATATTTTTGGTATTGAATTTATGAAAAAAATGTTTCCATTAGGCTGTGCTGGACTAGGCATACAAGCCTCATCATTTGAAAATCCAGTATCTCTTGAAGAACCATCAATAATGGAAAAATTCGATCTACTTGCAGAATCGAGCGTGTGGGATTTTATCGATCACATTCCGACTCATCGTGAAATGATTGATGATTACATTAAAGGGAGTCAAAAATACAATATTCCAGTTTATTCAGGTTACGGATGCTATATTTGGGGAGAACATGAAAAAATATTCAAAGAAAATATCGAGCTTACATGTGCCGTAGGCGCCAAATACCACAACATTATGCTTGCAGCAAAAGACAGTAAATTCAACTATCTTAATGATCAACAAGTTGCTGATGCCTATTTATATTTTTATGAGTATGCTCAAAGTAAGGGTATAACCATTACCTTTGAAAATCACGTAGATAATTGGTCTGAAGATTATCGCCGGGTAGAGAAAGTTGCAGCTTTAGTCAATCATCAAGGTATTCCATTTAAAATGGCGATGGACTATAGCCACTGTATTTTCAAAATCGAAAATCCAATCGAATCTTATATCTCTTTTCAACATGACCAAGAAGCCATTAGAAAGCTTGATCCTTTCAACTGCGATAGTTTTGCAGATGATTGGTTAAATCAAAATTTGGTACATTGGGGGCAAATACGTCCTGCGGTTCCAAACGGACCATTAAATACATGGTCCCAAGAATACAGCCCATGGGAAGGTCACGGTCTTAATCGCCCTGGAAGAGGCATTCAATACCCATTTAGGCAGCCACCAAAAAATGCGTGTCCCCATGATGAATGGCATGCATATAAATTAAGCTGCACCCAAGAGGTCATTCGCAAGATGATTGACCATTATTTGGATCATGAGGATACAAATATTGAAATCATGACCGTGGATAATATTAATTTATGGTCCTATGGTTTGGGTTGGAAATATAATATGTTTGCAGATAGCTGCGACATAGCGCGCTATATTAGACAAATATATGCGGAAAGAGCATCAATTCATTATGCTAAAAAAGGGCTAAGTTCTGAGGACTTTATCAATCAATATCGCTCATAAATCATTAGAATAATTAAAAAAAAGCATTATATAGATAATGCTTTTTTTGTATCGCGAGATTTAAGCTACTGCATTCTCTTCCGCTTTTTTATATGAACGATTATACATTTCTTCTAAATGCTCCCCTACTGTACATGGTGCATATAAAGGTAATTCACCTTCTTTCAATGTTCCTGGAACTGGCTCAATCACAGCGTGATAGTCTGGTTCATAAAAAAATGGAATTGAGTAACGATAAGCACCATTTGAAAAACTATTTTTTACTCGATGTGGATTGGAGTGATATAGACCATTGGTCCATTTTGGAATCATATCACCTAGATTAACTACAAATGTTCCTTCAATTGGTGGTGCTGCAACCCACTCTCCGTCAGGCATGCACACTTCTAATCCGCCTATTTGATCTTGTGCCAAAATGGTGACTGACCCCCAATCTGTATGCGCGCCAACGCCATATGTTTCATCATCATCTCTAGGTGTAGGTGGATAACGCAACATACGTAATGTTCCCATAGGATCTTTACTAGAAGCATCAAAATAGTTCGATGGCAGATTTAACGTTAATGCCAAAAGTTGCATCAGAAAATTTGCCAGTTTATACATTTCATCGATGTACTCCTGACAAATCAATTCACATTGAGGTAATTCTTCAGGCCACTGATTTGGACCATAGTTTTGATATTTAGCGATTGCAAAAGGATGATCTTGAGGATAATTACGACCACAATAAAACCCTTCTTTATAATCTGGCTTGCCGTAAGGGTCTAATTGCTGACCATTTAGTTTATCAAATCCACGGAATCCAAAAAAATTACGTACATCATATTTTTGCTTAACGTCTTCTGGAAGCGCCAATAATTCTTTTGCTAATGCAAACTGTCGCGTCATCATTTCTAAAGGAACTGTATGATTCTTCACATAGAAAAAACCTGAATGCATCGCAGCTTTTCTCAGTTCAGCAACTGCACGTTTAGTCGCCTCACTTTCTGGTTTGTTTATATCTACGCCTGCTAAATCAATTACTGGTATTCCCATTTTTATCCCCTTGTATCAGGTATACATCTTTTACGTTTTCATTATCTTGCTGAAACTTTCGACAATTTAGGATTGACTAAAATTTGTCTTAAAAGCTAAGTCTCAAACTTAAGTTTTTTCTGGTACAACGTCTGCTACTATTTGATTCTGCTTTTGCTTAGCTCGATTAAAAATCAGATTTAGAATAATTCCAGCAAATGTCGCCGTTGTAATGCCGCCGAGATCAAGTCCACCAACCATAATCGAATAGTTCCCTGCGCCCATAATCACAGTCACTGATGCCACAATAATGTTGCCGTTTTGAGTAAAATCGACTTTATTTTCGATCCAGATTTTCGCACCAGCGATTACAATTAAGCCGAAAACAATCATTGAAGTCCCTGTCAAAATTGCGACAGGTAATGTGCTAATGAGTGCTCCAAATTTTGGTGATAATCCCAGAATAATGGCGACAATACCCGCAATTACAAAAATCACTGTAGAGTAAATACGCGTTGCCGCCATGACCCCAATATTCTCTGCATATGTAGTTAATCCAGTTCCTCCTACAGCACCAGACATAGAGGTACATACCCCATCTGCCAAAAATGCTCTACCCATATAAGGCGTAATATTTTTGCCTGTCATTTCACTTACAACTTTGAAATGCGCAAGATTTTCAGCAATAAGAATAAATGCGATAGGTAGAATCAGCAGAATTGCATTCATTTGAAATTCAGGTTGATATAAAGTTGGTAAACCAAACCATGCCGCATTTGAAACCGAGCTAAAATCGATTGGTTTACCCATTCCCATCATGTTAGCTAAAACAAAATATACAAGATACGAAACTATCAAACCCACCAATAGCAATAATCGTCTCAACATTCCACTTGTAAATACTGCGACACCACCAATACACATTGCGGTCAACAAAGCCATCCATGTATCAAACTCATTACCTGATACGGCTTTAATCGCCCCAGGTGCTAAATTTAATCCAACAATCATAATGATTGCACCAGCAACAACTGGTGGTAAAAGATTCTCCATCCATTGAGAACCCGTTTTCATTACAAGCAAACCCATCAAGGCATAGAAAATGCCACAAACCACTATTGCACCTAAGGCAATCCCAATATTTGGATTTAACCCTGAACCGGTATAGCCTGTTACAGCAATCACAGCACCAATAAAAGCAAAACTCCCCCCAAGATAGCTTGGCACTCTCCCACCTGTGATAAGGAAAAATAATATCGTGCCAATACCAGATAACAGGATCGTTAGACTAGGATCAAACCCCATGAGCAGCGGTGCCAACACTGTTGCACCAAACATGGCAAATGTATGTTGAAGTCCAAGTACAATACTTTGTCCTGCAGGCAAGTACTCGTTCATGGCAACGGGAGTTTTTTCAATATCTCCTTGAAAAGGAGTAAATTTGGAAAACCAATTCTCTTTCATCACATACCACCCCATTGGTAATGTGAGCCAATGTCGAACATCTTTAGACATTGGCTGTACAATGATAAATACATTTCGTTTAAGTACAAATCACAGTTCGTCTATCAAATTTATCGGAACCATATATTCACTTTAACTAAGCAACAAATATACCAATTGGTCGAATTTCTAATATCTCATTTGGATGACAGCTAGTTTAAGATCAACAAAAATCAAACCTAACACTCTGTTTTATATAAATATTAATTTCATTAACAAATGAAAAAATTTGACCGTTGTGTATATTTTTTAGACTTGTACTCAAAAAAATTGAATTCCCGAAATATAAAATCAAATCGTATTTAAAATCATTATTTTAATTTTATTCTTAATGAATATTTCATCATATGAGCCAAGTTTTACTAAACTTTTATGCATTAAAAAAGGTCACCTTTCGATGACCTTACTGACTTAAGTTAAATCTTTAAATCCTTGTTGTCGCCATGCTTCATAAACAATCACTGCCGTAGCATTAGATAAATTTAAGCTTCTAGAATTTGGCGCCATGGGCAAACGAATCCAATGTTGCTTTGGGAACATCATACGGACATGTTCAGGTAGTCCGCGCGTTTCAGGCCCCATGAGTAAAGCAACGGGTCTATTAAGATTCGAGGTATGTGGTGTTTCGGTACCTTTGGTCGTTAAAGGATAAATCGAATCTTGATCGACACCTTGACTTGCTAGATTTTCCAGACAAGCTTCGATATTATCCCAAATCTGCATGCGAGCCCATTCATGGTAATCTAATCCAGCACGCTTTAACTTCTTATCATCCAGCTCAAAACCTAGCGGTTTGACCAAATGTAATTGTGCTCCTGTATTTGCACATAAACGGATAATGTTTCCTGTATTTGCAGGAATTTCTGGTTCGTATAAAACAACATGAATCACAATAATTTCTCAACTTTATAGCAGACTTTTACAGTTCGTCTTGCCATTTCAACTGTTCTCTTAATTTCACCACCTCACCAATAATGGTCAAAGTTGGCGCCTGAATTTGATTTTCTAACACTTTCGAAGCGATATCTGCCAAAGTCCCCACAACAACTTTTTGTTCTGGTGTCGTACCTTTAGAAATTAAAGCAACAGGCATGTCTGCTCGTTGACCATGTTGAATAAGCTTTTCACAGATTTTTTCTAATCCAACAAGCCCCATGTACAGTACCAATGTTTGGTGTTCATACACGAGTTCATTCCACGGAAGTTCAGGAGAACCTTCCTTCAAATGTCCAGTCAAGAAGCGAACACTTTGTGCGTAATCACGATGAGTTAAAGGGATACCCGCATATGCTGAACACCCTGATGCTGCGGTAATTCCGGGAACGACCTGAAATGAAATTCCTGCCTCATAGAGTTCTTGAATTTCCTCACCACCTCGCCCAAAAATAAAAGGATCTCCTCCTTTTAAACGGCAGACACGTTTGCCTTCATTCGCATATTTCACGAGTAAAGCATTAATACCTTCTTGTGGAACAGCATGATTTGACCTTGCTTTACCCACATAGATTTTTTCAGCATCCCGGCGGCATAACTCCATAATAGCACCAGAAACTAAACGGTCATAAATCACAACATCTGCTTGTTGCATCAACCTTAAAGCTTTGAGTGTGAGAAGCTCGGGATCACCTGGACCTGCCCCAACTAAATAAACTTCACCTTTGGGTTTGTTCCATTCTATTAAAGACTGATGAATAATTTTTTCTGCTTCAGCCAGATTATTATTAAATACACGCTCTTTGAAAGGTCCAGCATACAGCTCTTCCCAAAAGATACGGCGTTCATCAGGATTTTCAATTTTTTGTTTTACACGTTGTCGCCATTCACCAGAGATTTTAGCTAATGTTCCGATTCCATGCGGGATTACAGTCTCAAGTTGAGTTCTAATCTGTCTGGACAATACTGGGGATGTCCCATTACTCGCAATTGAAATAACAAGTGGAGAGCGATCAACAATTGCAGGGACCATAAATCGGCAATGTGGTGGATCATCAACACTATTCACCAATACATTTAAGTTTTCACATTCTTCAAAAACTTGTTGATTCACTAAAGGCTGATCTGTGGCAGCAATCACTAAACGGTAATCGTTTAATTTTAAATCGTGATCTTCAAAATGAGCTTGAATGTATTGACCAGAGCTTTTCTCGACAATCTCTAAAAGTTGCGCCTCAATCTCAGGTGAAATAACCGAAATTTCTGCTCCTGATTTTTGCAGTAACAGTGCTTTGCGATATGCAATATGCCCTCCACCGACAATCAAACAAGGTTGCTGCTGCAATTTTAATGAAATTGGAAAAATATCCACTGAATCGATCCTCATATGCCTACTATATTTTAGCACCTTCTCCACGACTCAAGCTGCTTAAAAGTAAGCAAGTGGTAGCTTTTTTAACAGATGCATATCGATGAAGGGACCTAAAACGGATAAAACTTGAACTCTATTTGGATAGTCAAAAATCCTGCTGATGCCGATGATAAGTTCAACAGTAAAGGAGATTATCGAGATGGCTGGTTCATATATTGATGTACATTCATCAGCAGGTTCGTTTAAAGCATATCTTTCAGTACCTGAAGCAGGTAAAGGTCCTGGTCTTGTGTTATGTCAGGAAATTTTCGGTGTTAATGAAGTTATGCGTCAAAAGGCAGACTTTTTGGCTGAAGAAGGTTATACCGTTATTGTTCCTGATTTATTTTGGCGTATTCAACCTAATGTAGAACTCGGTTATACCGAAGAAGACTTTCAAAAAGCATATGACTTATATACTCAATTTAATCAAGATCTGGGTATTGAGGATATCAAATCTACAATTGAAACACTCAAATCCCTTGAAACAGTTGATCAAGATGCAGGTACTGGATTGGTCGGATACTGCCTAGGCGGTAAATTGGCATATCTCGCAGCTTGCCGCATTCCAGATTTAAAGTGTTCTGTTGCTTACTACGGTGTAGGAATCGAGCAAAACCTAGAAGAAGCAGTCAACATTCAATCCAAACTGGTTCTTCATTTTGCTGAACAAGATCAGTTCTGTGATTCTAACACTCGTGATCAAATCCTACTTGCTCTGCAAAACAACTCAAAAGTCGAAACATATATTTATCCAGATGTCGATCATGCCTTTGCTCGTCCACAGAGTATGCATTATCACAAGCCTAGTGCACTCATGGCACATGAAAGAACCATTACAGCTTTACGCAAAGCAATAGGACCAAATTACGACCTTGCTGCGCTATGGGAAGAGCATATTCGATTTGAATTTGACACTCGAAATGTTCCAGACACGATGGCAACAATGGTGGCAGAGCCTTATGTCAATCACATTCCAACATTGACAGGTGGCGTCGGCTACAAACAATTAGCTCGCTTCTATCAATACCATTTTGTTCATAACAATCCAAAAGATATGAAACTGACGCCTATTTCACGAACTGTAGGCGCAACTCAAGTCGTTGATGAATTCATTATGAGTTTTACTCATGATGAGGAAATTGATTGGTTAATTCCTGGAATTAAACCGACGGGAAAATATGTAGAGATTCCAATGCTCGGCATTATCAAGTTCCGTGGACCGAAACTATGTCATGAGCATATCTATTGGGATCAGGCAAGTTTACTGGTGCAAATTGGCGTATTAGATCCAACTGGACTACCTGTTGCAGGTGTTGAAACTGCCAAGAAACTTTTAGATGAAACTTTACCCTCAAATGAACTGATGCCAACTTGGCCATCCAGTGAAAATAAACCGATTGGCGAATAAAGGAACTCATTCTGACAATCAGAATTAAGATGAAGGATTATGATCATGTTAAATGAAATGACACCTGTAATACAGTTGGAGCAACGCTCGTTACGCCAACTCTTAGGTCAGTATGCAACTGGGATTACAGTAGTAACTGCATTAGATTCAAATCATAAAAAAATTGGAATGACAGCGAACTCATTTACTTCTGTATCGCTTGATCCACCTTTAATTTTATGGAACATCGCAAAATCTGCGACACATTTCGAAGATTTCAAACAGGCAGAATATTTTGCCATCAATATCTTGAGTGAAGATCAGTATCAAGAGTCTAAGCATTTCTCAAAATCTTCTGATGACAAATTCGAAGGCTTAGATGACGTTGATGAGTATATGGGCATCCCCATTCTAAATAAATCCTTAACCACTTTTGTTTGTCGTCAGTATGAGCTTCATGAAGCTGGGGATCACTACATTATTGTGGGACAAATTGAAGCCTGCCGTAATCAGCTTGGAAATCCATTGGTGTTCCATAACGGGCAATATAAACAAGCAAATCTTCATCAAGCATTTGCTGGTGTATAGCGAATTCACGAAATTTAAGGATTTTTAAAATGAATCAACATCACTTTTTCAATGATAATCGCTTTCTACTCGGCTCATTTGCTTCTAACTGCTCAGGTGGAATGACCATTTCAACTCTTGAAGATCGATGGAGTGCGAGCTGGGAAAAGAATCTCGAACTTGGAAAAATGCTAGATGAAGCTGGTATCGACTTCATGTTACCGATTGCTCGCTTTACAGGCTATGGCGGTGAAACAGACTTTCAGGGAACAATTTTAGAGACCATGACTTGGGCGGCCGCATTATTGGCTTTAACCAAAGACATTACAGTTTTTGCGACAATTCAGACCGTCCCCAATCATCCAGTTGTAGTTGCCAAGCAGATTGCAACGCTATCTGAGATTAGTCAAGGTCGTATTGGACTCAACATTGTTGCAGGCTGGAATAAACCTGAATATGAAGCACTCGGTCTACATTTACCTGATGATCACGAAACTCGTTATGGTTATGCACAAGACTGGTATGACCTGATTAAAAAAGTATGGACCAGTGAAGAAAAATTTGATTTTGAAAGTAAGTTTTTCAAAACCAAAGGAACTTATGGAAAACCAAAACCACTTGTACATCCGCCTATCTTCAATGCTGCTGGTTCAAAAAATGGACGTGAATTTGCCGTTAATAATGCGGACTTTCTTTTTACACCAGCTTCAGACTTGGGCAGAAGCAAGATTGAAATTGATGAGCTTAAACAAGCAGCTCGCGACGTAAACCGAGAAGTCAATGTGATGACCTTCTCCCATGTCATTTGCAGACCTACACAAGAGGAAGCCAAAGCAGAATGGGATCGTCAATTAAACAATGCTGATACTGTTGCCGTTGACAATCTGATGAGCTTAATGTTTGCACATGCTCAAAGTTTCCCAAAAGAGGTTCAACAATCGATACGTGATGCAATGAGTGTAGGCCATGGTGGCTTTCCATTAGTCGGTACACCTGAACAAGTTGCGCAAGGTATTTTAGATTTACATGAAGCTGGTTTTAGAGGAACGACACTTTCATTCCTCGATTATAGCCGCGAATTTCCGTATTTCCGTGATCATGTTTTACCAATTTTGGAAAAGCATAATATTCGTTAATCCACCACTTAAGCCGACAGTTTCACTGTCGGCTTATTTATTTTAAGAGGGAATTTAGCTGTGAATTATATTTTAAAGGGGTTATTCACTGGATCAATCTGCTTTGCATTAAGCACTGCAGTTCAAGCGGCAAATTGGAGTGATACTTCACTGGCTGTCAGTTATGGTCAAGATTTCTCAGAACCATTTAAAGACGGTGATTTTGACAAATATATTTTTAGTCTTGTACACCTAAGCGGCTATAAATATGGCACCAATTTTTTTCAACTCAATATGCATCAATCCTCAGCTGAACCAAATGCAAACAAAGCTTCTGGTCGAGGAGCTCAAGAGGCATATGCAATTTATCGTCATACCTTAGATATCCCAAGTATCACGCAACACAAACTGAATGATTCTAGTTGGTTCAAGACATATGGTTTTACAGTAGGTTTTGACTGGAATACAAAGAATGATGATTATGGTTCAAATCGACAAATGTATGTTGCTGGTCCAAGTGTTACATTAAATACGCCAGGCTATCTTAATCTCAGTTTGCTAGGTTATTACGAGAGCAATGATGCTAATGTACTGAGTAAAAAATATACCTACGATCCTTACTTAGCACTTCAAGTGCTTTGGGATTTTCCTATTATGCAATCGAATTGGAATTATCAAGGCATAGGTGTTTGGATGAGCACCAAAGGGAAAGATCCTTTTGGTGAGCCTACCGCTAGCGAAATCTTTGTAGACATGTCTTTAATGTATTCTTTACTTAAAGATAAATCTGCCAATCAACCAAAATTGAAAGCTGGGATTGCTTATCAATACTGGAAAAATAAATATGGTAATGATACATCTGGTGTTGCTGGTTCAGGAGCGACTGCGAGTAGCCCTATGTTACGTGTTGCTTACCACTTTTAATTAACATATCAAATTAATCTAATTTAGTACCAAAAGAGTATTTTTATATTCTGCTATTTTAGATTAATTTATTTATTTGAGATAAAACAAAAAAAGCAAAATCATGGATTGATTTTTGCATAAGTAATGATAAGCAAGCTAAGGATAGAGGTATTTATGTATAGCCAGCAACATAGGTCTATTTCTACGATTCAATCACATACGCAGAATATTCATGATGCCAACCATTGTCTTGATTTAATCATTGGCCCACATGATTTAGTCGATTTTAATCAATATGAACCATTGGATTTTAGTTTTAATGGATCGCAAATCGGTCGTATGATTATTGGGGATTTAACATATGGTAAAGATGTAATTTTCAAAACGCATACGCATGAAAATATGAACCACTTTTGTATAACGCGCCCTAAAATTGGGCGACCACTATTTAAAAAAGATGGTCAAACTTTTTACGCCTGTTATGATCAAGCATCCATTGTTTCACCTGAAGATAAATTTGAACTAATTATTGACAAAGACTGTGTGCAAACATTCATTTCTTTTTCAAAGACTTTTGTTGAAAAAATACTTTCAGATTTAATCTCTCAGCCAGTTACCGAACCTTTGGTATTTCAAAATGTGATGGATCAAAACAACCCGAAAATTAAAGCATGGTGGGATTTAATTGACAGTATTAAAAATTTCACAAACAATTTTACCAATACTTCATTTTTTCAAGAAATGCGCTCAGATTTTGAATATATTATTGTGAAGTCATTATTATTATCTCAACCCAATAACTATAGTGATTTAATTTATAAAAATACTTTAGATTATCCTGACTTCTTTACTCGCTTATTAGAATTCATACAAAAAAATATACATCAAAAAATTGAAATTTCAGATTTAGAATATGCATCTGGATTAAGCAAAAAAAAGCTGAATACAATTTTCAAAAAATATTTAAAATGCAGTCCAAATGCTTATATACGCCATTACCGACTTAAATGTATTTATAATGAAATTTCACAGTCTACGCATAAAATTAATATTACTGAAATTGCTTATAAATGGGGTGTTACACATTTAGGTCGTTTTTCACTTGAGTATAAAGATGCATTTGGGGAAAAACCGAGTGAGACCTTAAAAAAAATTATTGAAAGGCAAACAGGCAGTGCTCAACTCATTCATTAAAACACTAAAAAAAAAGCTAACTCAATTGAGTTAGCTTTTTTTTTAGTGTTTTATCGATTAATCGATAAAATTTTGTCCACCCATATAAGGACGTAAGACTTCAGGAATCTCAATCGAACCATCTTCACGTTGATAGTTTTCCATCACCGCGAGCAAAGTACGACCAACTGCTAAACCTGAACCATTCAAAGTATGAACAAACTCTGTTTTCTTTTGATCAGCACGGTAACGAGCTTTCATACGACGAGCCTGGAAATCCCCCATGTTTGAACACGATGAAATTTCACGATAGGTATTTTGGCTTGGTACCCAAACTTCTAAGTCATAAGTCTTCGTTGCACCAAAGCCCATATCACCACCGCATAGGATGATTTTACGATATGGCAATCCAAGCGCCTGTAAAATACCCTCAGCATGCCCTGTCAACTCTTCCAATGCTTGCATAGAGTCTTCAGGTTTAACAATTTGAACCATTTCTACTTTGTCAAATTGGTGCTGACGAATCAAACCACGTGTATCACGGCCATAAGAACCAGCTTCACTACGGAAACAAGGTGTATGAGCAGCATATTTCAATGGTAGACGCTCAGGATCAATAATCTCATCACGCACAAAGTTGGTCACAGGCACTTCAGCAGTTGGGATCAAGTAATATTCTTTGTCACCTTGAAGCTTGAACAAATCTTCTTCAAATTTAGGCAACTGACCAGTTCCACGTAATGAATCAGCATTCACTAAATACGGTACATAAGCTTCTGTATAGCCATTTTTCAATGTATGTGTATCTAACATGAACTGCGTTAGTGCACGTTGTAAACGTGCAAGCGGACCCTTGAGCACACTGAAACGAGTACCTGTTAACTTAGTCGCTGTTTCGAACTCGAGTCCACCCATCCACTCACCAAGATCAGTGTGATCTTTAATTTCAAAGTTGAATTCACGAGGCGTACCCCATTTTAAAATTTCAACGTTGTCATTCTCATCTTTGCCCTCTGGCACCGACTCATGAGGTAGGTTTGGAATAGAAAGTGATTTTGCTTCAATTTCAGCTTGTAGTTCTGTTAACGCAAGCTCAGCGGCTTTAATTTCATCTCCGATCGCGCTCATACGAGCCATGATTTCAGAGGCATCACCACCTGCTTTTTTGATTTGACCAACTTGTTTAGCACCCGAATTACGTTCTGCTTGTAAAGCTTCAGTCTTAGACTGAATTTCTTTACGACGAGCCTCTAAAGATGCCCATTCTTCTACGTTGAGTTGCACGCCACGTTTAGCTAAGGCTAAATTTACAGCCTCTATATTATTTCTAAGTAATTTCGGGTCGATCATGGTTAATCTTTTCAGGGAAAAAAACTGCCTATAGTGTAAGCGCTTCGTTGAAAAAAATACAGTCGAAGCGCTGACAGCTGAAGCTTATTGAATCAAATTAAAATAGAGTCAATTACTCAGCAGCGAGTTTGGGTAGGTTTGGAAGATATTCTGACTGTATCAAACCATTCACACTCACATAAGGTAAAGTGAGTTCAGACATTCCTTCAGCATAGGACGCGAGTTCATACAGCGGATAAACAAAGACGATACCATCAACTCCGTAATAGAAATTGTCGCTTAATTCGAGTTTATCTTGTTCAATATTGTGATCTGTAAGCCACATACTATTAGCACTATAAAGTGTTTCTAATAGCTTTTTATTTTGACCTTTCACAATTAGATCTTGTAGTGCTATTCTTTTTTTAGTTTTTAAATCGAAATGAACATATTCTTTATGGTACATCCCATGTGCTGCACCAGCAGGATATACATAGCTCAGATATTCAAAACTCGCTATATTCTGATGTTGACTTAAATAACGTACCACAGTCTGACTTTGACTCAACTTCAGCGGATCAACAGTTTTAGTCTCTGAGCTCTTAGTAGCCGATTGGAATGGTATAGGGTCTGCTTTTTCTATCCGATTTTTAAAATACGTATTAATCCACGGATGATTAGTTTCAACCGTTTGGAATGAATATTCTGTACACCCTGCCTCATCGCATACTTGCTTCTGTTTAGGCTTTAATTCGACGTTCTTCGATTCGATATACCAAGATTCTGATTGTTTTGCTTGCGCAGCAGTCTCATTGCTTTTTTTAGTTTCTGCATCAGATTTAGGCTGACAAGCGCCTAACATGATCATTGATGCACAAATAACACTCAATTTTCCAAACCGATTCATGTGTTTTAGCATATAGCCTCCAATAAAAATGAGTGTTTAACACAGAGACTATAAATTCTAGATGACATGAATTCAGTTGAAATTTGTAGTTAAAAAAAGCAGCGATAAACGCTGCTTTTATATTATTGGTCAATAATGTCTGTGCCTTTAGGCGGTGTAAAGTTAAATGTTGAATCCGGAATACCTGCATTCACTTTCACATTACTAAATTTAACGTGTGTAGTTTGTCCTAATGAATCTTCTAAAATCATTAAGCTTGGCGCTTTATTTACACCGAAACTAATGGTCAGACTCTGAAAGGCACCATCTTTCTGCTTAGGATATAACGTGTAATAAGTTTTAGCTTTATTTGGCTGTGTTACACGATATGACTGCATAATTTGGTTGGTATTACCAGACAATAATAATGCTGGTGTATTGGCAACTTGCTCATCCATATTTTGACGAATTGCCTGCTGTAGATCTGGGTCATAGATCCAAATCATCTTTCCAGAAGTCACAATTGTTTGTTTTGCTGGTGCTGTAGTTTCCCAATAGAACTTACCTGGACGAGCAACTTTCATCACCCCAGTAAAAGTCTGATTCATATGTTGAGCACTCAAACCTTGTTTTTGTGGTGCTTTACTAGATTTAGTTGCTTTCGTTGTTTGTTCAAAATTTGCCGTTAAACTTTTTATTCCGTTTAATTGACGAACCAAGTTTGCGGTCGCTTGTTGCTCCGAAGCAGCCACTGGCGCTGCGAAAACTTGAGTGCTTGCGACTGGTGCCATCATTGCAGCACTCATTGTAATTGCACCAATCGTTTTACGAAGCATTGTCATGATCCCACCTTTTGTTATTGATCATCATTTGATATGGAGTCATCTTAAACCAAATTTGATCGCTAATAATTGAGAAAATAAGAACTTTTGTATTGTTATTTAGCTAAATTGTTGAAAAAACTTCATCATGATGAAGATTCACTTCAGTTCAAAAACTTTCTTTCAGATATAAAAAAACCCACTCAAGAGTGGGTTTTTTGGTTATGCCTGATAAAACTTATACAGTTTCAACAGATACATAACGACGGCCAAATTGACCTTTAACTTCGAATTTGATCACGCCATCAGCGGTAGCAAATAAAGTATGGTCACGACCCATACCAACGTTAGCACCAGCGTGGAACTCTGTACCACGTTGACGAACGATAATGTTACCAGCAGTCACAGCTTGACCACCGAACATTTTAACACCTAACATTTTAGGATTTGAGTCACGACCGTTACGTGTCGAACCACCGGCTTTTTTAGTTGCCATGTCTATTTACTCCTCGTAATTAGCCTGAAATAGCTGTAATTTTCAACTCAGTGAACCATTGACGGTGACCTTGTTGTTTACGATAGTGTTTACGACGACGCATTTTGATGATGCGGATTTTGTCGTGACGACCATGGCTAACTACTTCAGCAGTTACTTTAGCACCAGCAACAACTGGAGCACCAATTTGAATGCTATCACCGTTCACTAACATTAATACGTCATCAAACGTAATAGTAGAACCAGTTTCAGCTTTCAATAATTCAACTTTAAGGGTTTCACCCTCAACAACACGGTGTTGTTTACCACCGCTTTGGATTACTGCGTACATAATGTACTCCAACAGGCCCGTGTCGTCGTGCCGATAAAGGAATATATCGATCTTAAAACGAACGCCACTGGGGGTTATTCAAGGGCAAAGATTTTAAGTGATAATGAAATAAACAACAAGGTCTTTTGTCTAAAAGTTAACTTTCATCCCGAAATATCTATTTCTTACATGAAAATAACAATTTGCTGATTGATTAAACTATATTTATTCACAAAATGAACTACTTCAAATATCAAATAACGTATCAAGTTTTATTGGTATTATGAAGATTAAATCACAAACATGAATAGAAACTGAACAACATTAAGAAAATCATGCATATTCATGTGGCAAAGCGACCAAAACTTTCACTTAAATTGTTACACTAGCTGAGTAACATCTACTGTTTGTATAAGGACTTCATTGTTATGGCCATCGATTTTAAGCAAGACATTCTCGCACCTGTTGCTACAGACTTTGCTGCGATGGACCAACTTATTAATGAAGGAATCAGCTCTAAAGTTGCTTTGGTGATGTCAGTCAGCAAACATGTGGTTGAGGCAGGTGGTAAACGCATGCGTCCTATTATGTGTTTATTGGCTGCTCGCGCTTGCGGTGAAACTAACCTAGAGCATGCCCAAAAGTTAGCTGCAATTATTGAAATGCTGCATACCGCTACACTGGTACATGATGATGTCGTAGATGAGTCTGGGTTACGCCGTGGTCGTCCTACAGCGAATGCAACATGGAATAACCAAACCGCTGTCCTCGTTGGAGACTTCCTGATTTCTAGAGCTTTCGATTTGCTCGTAGATTTGAACAATATGGTGTTATTAAAAGACTTCTCAACAGGAACATGTGAAATTGCTGAAGGAGAAGTACTTCAACTGCAATCTCAACATCAACCTGAAACCACTGAAGCGACTTATTTAGATATTATTCACGGCAAAACATCTCGTTTGTTTGAATTGGCGACTGAAGGCGCTGCGATTCTTGCCAATCAACATCAATATCGTGAAGCACTCAGAAAATACGCAGGTCATTTCGGAAATGCATTTCAAATCATAGATGACATACTCGATTACACCTCTGACGCAGAAACACTTGGTAAAAATATTGGCGATGACTTAATGGAAGGTAAGCCAACACTGCCACTGATTGCTGCTCTACAAAAAACTTCTGGAGCAGAGCACGATATTATCCGTCGTAGCATCACTACAGGTGGGACTGAACATTTGGATCAAGTGATTCAGATTGTTCAAAACTCTGGTGCACTAGATTACTGTCGCGAACGTGCTGTTGAAGAAACTACAGCAGCTCGTGAGGCATTGTTACAACTGCCTGAAAGTATTTATCGTCAAGCGCTTGATAATTTGGCGCAATTAGCATTAGATCGAATCCAATAAATTTCTACTAAAAAAATTTGCGTATGCATATAAACTTTAATGATCTTTTTAAACAAATGCAGGAGCAACTTGACCATCATCAAGCTGCTCCAGACGAAAACATACTCATTGAACTCGTTAATCGCATCCGTCCATCAGACAGTTATAACCTAGAAGAAATTAATCAAAAATTTCAGGCGTTGATACAAGCGTTATTAATTACGCCGACTGCTGCCACCACTTTTCAAGCCTATATCGTTCATCTGATCAATCGCTATAAACAAACCACTATTTATGCGGACAGTGGGATTCTTTCTCTAGATGGTTTTTGGAATCAGTTGGGTCAACGAATGGGAGCGCATGTTCTTCCCCTTTTGACCGATGAAACTGATCTAAAAGATTTAGTCTTCCGTGTCTTTCATTTACGTAGCGATAAATATTGGCTAGAAAATATTGAAGATCAGCAATGGATTCAGTTTTTTCAGATTGTCAATCAAAGTAATGGCAGCTTAGATGCAAAATTTGGCATCAAACGCGACATGATTAAAGCCATTACAGTTTTATCTTACCGTATCAGCGGTATTGGACTTTATCCTGAGTTTATTAATGCACAACCAGAACTGACTGAATATGAGTCACCTTTTTTGGTGCAGAATCGTGAAATCATTGAATTTATTGAGCTATACAAAAAACATTATAGTGAAGCTGATGATCTTACTGAAATGGTCGTACCCGACGCCAACCAGGCTTTGGTGATGATCGAGCAGTGCCGCGATGTCGTTTTGAAGATTCGTCGTGCTACGAAAAGAATTGGGGTGAGTTTAAGTCTCACTTATTTATTGTCTTTGCTTGAGCAATGTTTAGATCGTATTGAACTATTACTGAACTTATTGACTGAAACTGGAAAAGTTCAATACTTAGCACTCGCTGAGTTATGTCAAGATTTAGTTGCGGCTCACTATGAGGAGCGAAGTGTTCGAGAGCTTTTAAAAACAAACAGTGAATTAATCGCATTACAAGTCACTGAAAATGCCAGTAAAACTGGCGAACATTATGTAAGTACCAATAAAGCTGGTTTCTTCAGTATGTACAAATCAGCCGCAGGTGCAGGCGTCATTATCGCTATCATGGCGACCTTGAAGATTCTCACTGCGCGCATCGCCATGGCACCTATCATGCAAGCCTTCGCGTATAGCATGAACTATGCATTAGGTTTCATGTTGATCCATGTACTCCATTTTACGGTTGCAACCAAACAACCTGCTATGACTGCAGCTGCCCTAGCCGCGACAGTTCAACAAAAGAAAGGGTCTCGAACTGCACAAATTGCAGAACTTGCTGCACTGATTATCAATATTATCCGTACGCAGTTTGTCGCTATTCTCGGCAATATTTCCATTGCAATCCCGGTTGCAGCATTGATCACCATGATGTGGCCGTTGATTTTGGGTGAACAATTACTCAATCACAGTAAAGCAACATATTTACTTCATAGTTTAAATCCTTTTACATCCCTAGCAGTCCCACATGCAGCTATTGCAGGTGTATGTCTATTTTTATCTGGTTTGATCGCAGGTTACTTCGACAACATGGCAGTGTATCGTAAAGTCGGACCTCGCTTAAAAGCACATCATCGCTTAAAAAACTGGCTAGGTGCTGACAGACTGGAAAAGTTTGCAAACTATATTGAACGTAATTTAGGAGCACTAGCCGGGAATTTCCTGTTCGGAATCATGCTAGGCAGCATGGGGACAATTGGCTTTATTCTTGGTCTGCCTTTAGATATTCGTCATATTGCCTTTGCTTCAGCAAACTTTATGCAGGGCCTATTGAGTATCAATGGCACGCCTGAAATAGGGCTCATTATTGTTTCATTCCTTGGTGTATTATTAATTGGTTTGACCAACTTATTTGTCAGCTTTAGTCTCACTATTATTGTGGCATTACGCGCACGACGTGTTCGTTTTGAACAATGGAAACCTCTGGCAAAATTAGTATTTACTCACTTTGTTACACGACCAATGGACTTTTTCTGGCCCCCCAAACAACCTTTAGAGGTCGAAGATCCAATTTCACCAAAGAAATCTTCTCATTAGATATTAGTGTTATTTTTTGTGCTAAAAATAAGATGCACATTGTAATGAAATTACTATAAATTATGCTTTTACACTGACTTGAAAAAAAGTGTACTGGCGAGTACACTTTGACGCATTCATGCAATAAATGTATGCGACTATAATATAACTCAGGTTATTTTATATGCCTTACTTACTGATTTTAATAGGTTGTTTAGGAATAACGATAAGTAGTATAGGAATCTATATTCCAACGATACAACAGCTCGATCTCACTGCTGTTTCATGGATGAGTCAACACCGCAATCCCCTCATAGATGGAATTGCGGTTTTATTGTCTCATGTTGGCGGTTTACCGATCATGCTGATGTGCGTGGCGATTTGGACCTTACAGCAATGGCGATTAAAACAATATGCTAACTGTCTATTTATCTCACTTGGTCTCGTTGGTGGTGCCTGTCTTGGCTGGTTACTCAAATATGCTTTCGACCGACCTCGTCCAAATGCAATTTATCAAATCGTTGAAACTTATGGAGCCGCATTTCCAAGCGCACATAGTCTCTATGCAGCAGTGATTGCTGGTTTGATGATCATGATCTTTCGAAACCATCATCAAAGTAGAATCATTTTCGTCGCTGCCTGTATATGGTTTGTTGGCATGGGTTTTTCACGGGTTTATCTCGGTGCTCATTACCCGACAGATGTTGTTGCAGGTTGGAGTATTGCGTTGATATGGCTGACTATACTGTGGTTAGTCCTATCACAACGGATAGCAAAGCAAACAATTATTTTTAGAGAAAAATCTAACGAGGTGGAATAATGATGTCGGCAAAGCTTTGGGCCCCTGCCCTCACTGCTTGTGCTCTTGCAACAAGTATTGCACTTGTGGGTTGTAGCAAAGATCCAAAAGATGCAGAGCAAGCCGCTGCACAACAGCAAATGCCGCCAACTGAAGTTGGTGTCATCGTTGCTCAACCACAAAGTGTTGAACAAACTGTCGAGCTTTCGGGTCGAACTTCAGCCTATCAAATTTCTGAAGTACGTCCGCAAGCAAGCGGTGTGATTTTAAAGCGTCTGTTTGCTGAAGGTAGTTTTGTGCGTGAAGGACAACCTCTGTACGAAATTGATGCAAATACCAACCGTGCGAACTTAGACAGTGCAAAAGCAGCCTTAGTTCGTCAAAAAGCCAATCTCAATGCGCTTCAAGTTAAAGCTGACCGTTATCGCCAACTTGTCGGTATCAATGCTGTGTCTAAGCAAGAATTTGATGATCTACAAGCACAAGTTAAATTGGCACAAGCAGATGTTGCAGCTTCAGAAGCAGCGGTGAAAAATGCGCAGATTAACTTAGGTTATTCTACTGTTCGCTCACCAATTTCAGGGCAATCAGGTCGCTCTAGTGTGACTGCAGGTGCATTGGTAACGGCTAATCAACCTGAAGCATTGGTAACAATCCAACAGCTTGATCCAATCTATGTCGATATCAACCAATCAAGTGCTGAGCTTCTTCGTTTACGTCAACAGTTAAGTCAAGGCAGCATCGACCGCAGCAACAATACTAAAGTTCGTTTAAAACTTGAAGATGGCAGCATCTACCCTATTGAAGGTAATCTTGCATTCTCTGATGCAAGTGTAAATCCAGAAACAGGGACAGTTACCCTTCGTGCTGTGTTCTCAAATCCGAACCAATTATTATTGCCAGGAATGTTCACTAATGCTCAAATTGTGCAAGGTGTAATTCCTAATGCGATTTTAGTGCCTCAAGCGGCTGTGACCCGTACACCAACTGGTCAAGCGACTGCGATGATCGTGAATGCGAAAGGTGCAGTTGAAGTACGTCCAATTGAGACTGCAGGTGTTCAAGGTAAAGATTGGATTGTGACCAAAGGTCTAAATACGGGTGACAAGGTCATTGTAGATGGTGTGGCGAAAGTAAAACCCGAACAACAAGTTGTAGCTAAACCTTACCAACCTCAAGCTGCAGCACCTCAAGCCGGCAAAGATGGTCAACAAGCAAAGCCAGCAGCTCAATCTGAACAAAAAGCTACTTCAAATGCATAAGGAGTAGACTGAATGGCTCACTTTTTTATCCATCGCCCAATTTTCGCTTGGGTGATTGCATTGGTCATCATGTTGGCGGGTATTTTATCCCTCACCAAGATGCCAATTGCGCAATACCCAACGATTGCACCACCAACGGTATCGATTTCTGCAACATATCCGGGTGCATCTGCTGAAACTGTAGAAAACACTGTAACGCAAATTATTGAACAACAAATGAATGGCTTAGATGGGTTACGTTACATCTCATCTAACAGTGCTGGTAATGGACAAGCTTCCATTACTCTAAACTTTGAACAAGGTATCGATCCTGATATTGCTCAGGTACAAGTTCAAAATAAACTTCAATCAGCGACTGCACTTTTGCCTGAAGACGTACAACGTCAAGGTTTAAAAGTTACCAAGTCTGGCGCAAGCTTCTTACAAGTTATTGCTTTCTATTCTGAGTCAGATGCATTAGATGCAAATGACATTAAAGACTATGTAAATTCAAATATCTCTGAACCACTTAGCCGTGTGACTGGTGTTGGTGAAGTGCAAGTATTTGGTGGTTCATATGCTATGCGAATTTGGATGGACCCATCCAAAATGGCCAACTTGCAAGTTACACCAAGTGATATTGCAAATGCATTAAGAACTCAGAATGCGCAAGTGGCGGTAGGTCAGTTAGGTGGTGCACCTTCTGTACAAGGTCAAGTTTTAAATGCGACTGTAACTGCTCAAAGTCTTTTACAAACACCTGAACAATTTTCAAATATTTTCCTTAAGAACTCACCAAATGGTGCACAAGTTCGTTTAGGTGATGTCGCTAAAATTGAATTAGGTGCAGATAATTATGCATTTGACTCTAAATTTAATGGTCAACCTGCAGGTGGTGTAGCGATTCGTTTGGCAACGGGTGCAAACGCATTAGATACAGCCCAAGCGATTGAAGATCGTTTAAAAGAATTACGTCCAAACTACCCAACAGGTATGGTGGACAAACTTGCTTTTGATACAACACCATTTATTGAGCTCTCAATTAAAAGTGTTGTGAAAACCTTAATTGAAGCGATTATCCTCGTATTCTTGGTCATGTTCTTGTTCTTACAAAACTGGCGTGCAACCATTATTCCAACAATGGCTGTTCCAGTGGTTGTATTGGGTACATTTGCCGTGATCAACATGTTCGGATTCTCGATCAACACATTAACCATGTTCGCAATGGTTCTCGCCATTGGTCTTTTGGTGGATGATGCGATTGTCGTCGTAGAAAACGTTGAACGTGTGATGGCAGAAGAGCATCTTGAGCCTGTGGAAGCGACTGAAAAGTCGATGGGACAGATCTCTGGTGCATTGATTGGTATTACCTCTGTCTTAACTGCAGTATTCGTACCTATGGCATTCATGGGGGGTACGACAGGTGTAATTTATCGTCAGTTCTCTATCACACTCGTTACAGCAATGATCCTTTCATTGATTGTTGCATTAACCTTTACCCCTGCATTGTGTGCGACCATGTTGAAAAAACATGATGCCAACAAACCTCAAAGCAATAACATTTTTGCCCGTTTCTTCCGTTGGTTTAACAATGGTTTTGACAAAATTTCGGTGAAATATCAAAACGGCGTAAACCGTTTAACACATGCCAAGCTATTTGCAGGATTGGTTTATGGTGTTGTGATTGCTGTGATGGGTTGGTTGTTTGTCAACCTTCCTTCTTCATTCTTACCAGATGAAGACCAAGGTGTGGTGATGACTCTCGTTCAGCTACCACCAAATGCAACGCTTGAACGCACGGGTAAAACAATTGATCAAATGACAGGTTTCTTCCTCAATAACGAGAAAGAACATGTTGAATCTGTATTTAGTGTTGCTGGTTTCTCGTTCACGGGTATTGGTCAAAATGCGGGTCTTGCCTTCATTAAGTTGAAAGACTGGAAAGACCGTACCTCTCCTGAATCTCAGGTCGGTGCCATTATCCAACGTGGTATGGCACTGAATATGATTGTGAAAGATGCCAGCTATATCATGCCTCTTCAACTTCCAGCAATGCCAGAGTTGGGCGTGAGTGCAGGCTTTAACCTACAGTTAAAAGCAGCTGCAGGTCAAAGTCACGAGCAATTATTAGCAGCACGTAATGCTGTACTCGGCTTAGCTTCTCAAGATCAGCGCTTAACAGGTGTTCGTCCTAACGGACAAGAAGATACGCCTCAATATCGTGTCATCGTCGATCATGCTCAAGCAGGTGCTATGGGAGTCAGCATTGCTGAAATCAATAGTACGATGGGTATGGCATGGGGTGGTTCATACATTAATGACTTCATCGATCGTGGTCGTGTGAAAAAAGTGTATGTCCAAGGTGAAGCGAGCTCTCGTATGATGCCTGAAGACTTAGACAAGTGGTATGTCCGCAATAACCAAGGTACGATGGTTCCATTCTCAGCGTTCGCAACAGGCGAATGGACTTATGGTTCACCACGTTTAGAGCGTTATAACGGCGTTTCTTCCATGAACATCACAGGTACTCCAGCTCCAGGTGTGAGTTCGGGTGATGCAATGGCCGCGGTTGAAGAAATCATTGCGAAGCTTCCTTCAATGGGCTTACAAGGCTTCGATTACGAATGGACAGGTTTATCTCTCGAAGAACGTGAGTCTGGCGCACAAGCACCATTCCTTTATGCTCTTTCGTTATTGATTGTCTTCCTTTGCTTGGCAGCCTTATATGAAAGTTGGTCTATCCCATTCTCTGTACTCATGGTTGTGCCATTGGGTATTGTTGGTGCACTTGCCTTAACATTCTTGGGAATGATTATTTTGAAAGATCCAAACCTTTCAAATAACATCTACTTCCAAGTGGCGATTATTGCCGTGATTGGTTTGTCCGCGAAGAATGCGATCTTGATTGTAGAATTTGCGAAAGAGCTTCAAGATCAAGGTGAAGAACTCTTCGAAGCAACCTTGCATGCCGCGAAAATGCGTTTGCGTCCAATCATTATGACCACATTGGCTTTCGGTTTTGGTGTTCTTCCTCTAGCTCTCGCTTCTGGCGCAGGTGCAGGAAGTCAACATTCCGTGGGTTATGGTGTACTTGGTGGTGTAATCAGCTCAACACTTTTAGGGATCTTCTTTATTCCAGTGTTCTACGTATGGATCCGAAGTATCTTTAAAACAAAACCAAAACAAAATAAACAGGAGCAAATTTCGTGATGCAAAACGTATGGTCTATTACAGGTCGTAGCATTGCGGTATCTGCAATTGCGCTTGCTTTGACAGCATGTCAAAGCATGCGTGGTCCAGAACCGGTCACTCAAGCCAATATTCCAGGAAGTTATCTTGGCAATGCTTCTGGTCCATCTATTGCGGAGCAAGGTTATAAGGATTTTTTTGTAGATCAACGCTTAATCCAAGTTTTGGATTTAGCCTTGGCAAATAACCGTGATCTTCGTAAAGCGACGCTAAATATCGAATTAGCACGTCAACAATTTCAAATCAGCCAAAACAATCAATTGCCTACGATTGGTGCAAGTGGTGGTGTTTTACGACAAGACACGGTCAATTCGCCAAGCCCAGTAACAACCTATAATGTAGATTTAGGTTTAACGGCTTATGAAATTGATTTTTGGGGTCGTGTTAGAAGCTTGAAAGACAATGCCCTAGACACTTATCTTTCAACTGCAAGCGCACGTGATGCCACTCAAATTGCCTTGATTAGCCAAACAGCTCAAGCTTGGTTGGCTTACTCATATGCGCAAGCGAATCTTAAGCTCGCTGAACAGACGCTGAAAGCTCAACTTGAATCTTACAATCTCAACAAAAAACGTTTTGATGTGGGAATCGACAGTGAAGTTCCGCTTCGTCAGGCTCAAGTTTCTGTTGAGACGGCACGTGGTGATGTTGCTGAATACAAGACTCAAATTGCACAAGCGGTTAATGCGTTAAACCTCCTTGTAGGTCAACCACTACCTGACAATTTATTGCCTAAAGAGAGAATCACACGTGTGACATCAACCACTGCTTTTGCGGCTGGTTTGCCAAGTGATCTACTCAACAACCGTCCAGATGTTAAAGCGGCTGAATATCAGCTGAGTGCGGCTGGTGCGAATATCGGTGCTGCAAAAGCGCGTTTATTCCCAACCATTAGCCTCACAGGTTCAGCAGGTTATGCATCAACAGACTTAAGTGATTTATTTAAGTCTGGCGCTTTTGTTTGGTCTGTTGGTCCTAGTCTAGATATACCAATCTTTGACTGGGGTACACGTCGTGCCAATATTAAAGTCTCTGAAACACAGCAACAGATCGCATTGTCTGATTATGAAAAATCAATTCAATCTGCGTTCCGTGAAGTGAATGATGCTTTGGCAGTGCGTCAAAATATCGGTGAACGTTTAACTGCACAACGCCGTTTAGTTGATGCGACCAATACAACCTACAAACTCTCAAATGCCCGCTTCCGCGCTGGTATTGACAGTTTCTTAACTGTATTAGATGCGCAACGTACATCGTATAGTGCTGAGCAAGGTTTATTGCTGCTTGAACAAGCGAACCTTAACAACCAAATCGAGCTCTATAAATCACTCGGTGGTGGCTTAAAAACTAATACTACGGATCAAGTGATTTATCAGCCTTCAAGCTCAGATTTAAAATACGACAAGAAGTAATTTTTTGTTTAAACAAAGCTCACTTCGGTGGGCTTTTTTATTGTCCCAAATACTGATATTTTGTCATTAATTATCCTTTTTATCACGACTTCAATCACATGCTGTTAAGTAATTTAGAATCTGTACCTGGTCATCAAATTCAACAACAATTTGACGTGGTATATGGCAGTACCGTCAGAAGTAAACACGTTGGACGTGATTTACTCGCAGGACTTAAGAATATCGTCGGTGGAGAACTTACCGCATACACGGAATTACTTGAAGAGTCTCGTCAAGAAGCAATGAACCGTATGATTGATAAAGCGCGTGGCTTAGGGGCGAATGCGATTGTCGGAATTCGTTTCTCGACTTCCAATATTACCCAAGGTGCTTCCGAATTATTTGTTTATGGCACAGCTGTGTATGTCACACCGAATGCACCTAAAATTCCTGATCCATTCACCTCTTAAGGATTCGTTATGGATGGTATCATTTTTCAGGTGGTTATCTTTCTCATCCTATTTTGTATTGGATTTGGATTTGGTCGCTATAATGAACAAAAGCATCTTAAGCAACTTGATGAACAAGAAGCGCGCTTAGCTTATATCAAGTTAGATAGTCAGCGTTTTAAAACTTCTGAAAACCATGGACAAATGATCAGCAGTAATGTTGTGATTTCGCATGATTATTTTAAGTTTGTACTTGCGCAAATCCAAAATTTCTTTGGTGGACGCTTACGCAGTTATGAAAGTATTGTTGAACGTGCAAGACGTGAAGCTATTGTTAGACTTAAACTTGAAGCTGAAAAAATGGGCGCAACTGAAATCTTAGGGTTAAGACTCAGCACCACAGATTTAGGACTTCAAGGTGGAATAGTTGAAGTATTCGCTTACGGAACTGCTATACAAAAGAGAGACTAAAAGTCTCTCTTTTTCTTTACAGGTATGTAGTAGTCACTCAAGCCCTATACTTTATTTGAGGAGTCTTCAAACCCCTTATCGCTCGCATGATCATTGAGATAGAAAACCAGACATAGTTGATAAAATTTTTCTCATCGATACGCGGGTCACGATCATTAAAAATTACTTTACTTTCATTTTTCGGATCATTCGATACAGTATTGCTGGTGATAACCGTGAAATAAAGACACCTAATTTTTCTTTTGCCCCACCCACGACAATATACTCATCCCCTTTCAATAATGCCTGTACGGTTTGTTTAGCAAATTCCTCTGCTTCTAAACCATTTTCAATGGCCTCATCTTGATAACCTTGGGGCTTTCCCTCCCCGTTTAAAGCGTTAAAGGATACATTGGTTTTCACAAATCCTGGGAAAATTACCGAGACACCCACACCATCTTGCGCAACTTCAGCACGTAAGCTATTCGCCCACATATGAATCGCACCTTTGGCTGCCGAATAAGTCGCACGATATTGTGTACCCAATAAACCAGCGACACTTGAGATAAAGGCAATTCGTCCTGACTTCTGTTGCTGAAAGGTCGGCAAAACCGTTTTAGTTAAAAAGACTTGAGAAAAATAATCAACTTCCATGATCGCACGTTCAGTTTGCATGGTCGTGTCTTTAATTAATGCACGTTGTGATAGACCTGCATTATTAATTAACCAATCAATACGTCCCTTTTGTTGGAGAACTTGTTCATAAGCATGACGAACTTGGGATTCATCCGTGATATCCGCTTTAATGGCAATATGTCGTTCTGGGTGTGCCAAAGACTGTCTTACCGTTTCCAGCTCTTCAAAACGACGAGCCGTCAATATAACCTGTGCCCCTAAGCTGGCACATTCAGCAGCCAACGCTTTACCAAGACCCGATGATGCACCTGTAATCCACACCACTTTCTGATCAAGCTGTTCCAACTTTGCCATTCCCTTTATCCTTATGGTTTAAGCATTTAATTTTGCTTTTTGCTGTCCTTCATTATCAAGAAAAACCAAAAAATGGTCAAAGTACTTCACGATACTTTGTGCATCATGAATTTTGCTTAAATTTTCAAATCGCTTATACCCTAATCCTGTGGTCAAACTGATCACACCATTTAAGGTTTTATCCACCACCATATTAAATTTCAGCATTTTTTTAGGTTCACGAATTAAGCTCGTAACGCCTTGATCAACCACTTTAGTGAAGGCTTTTAAGCCGGGAGCAACATATTGATTTTGACCTTCACGCATACGTTCTGCACAGCCCAGTAGCTCATTCACAATAACTTTTTCAACTGGGTATGAAATATAGTATTTTCCATCTTGTTCATACATCAAACTTTGTACATGATTCACCATAGGCGTTAAGCGATCATTACCAAAAAAAGATACTGACCAAGGCATGTATTTCAAGATTGCATCTTGCACTTGTTTCAATACTTTTGCTGAGTCTTGATCCTTTGCATTAGAATCTTTGACCAGTGTGCCAAAGGCTTGATCAATAATCTCACAAGCAATTTTGGACAGATTATCTCCAAGAATTTTAGCTTGCGCTTCACGATCTCCTGCATTGAGTTTTTGGTGAATGGTTTGATATTGCTGATAAGTTTCAGGTTGTAAGCGCAAAGAAATAGTATAGGTCATGCGATTGTTATCCTTTATTGTCAGGCCGATTCCGCGAGTTGACGCTGGCTTTAGTGTTATTCAAAATCAATTACTGTTCGATTGTGTGGGATTTGAAACGAGAATGCATTTGCTTAACGTGCCTCTCCATGCATTTTTTTTGCTACAATAGATGCAATTTTTTATCTACTTTTGATCTGTTCGAACTATGACTGATTCAGCGCAAAATATTGCTACAACCTACGATCCGACCGAGATCGAGAAAAAATGGTACCAAACTTGGGAAGAACGCGGTTACTTTAAGCCGTCTGAAAAAGGCGAGTCTTTCTGTATCATGATTCCGCCACCAAATGTCACTGGTAGCTTGCACATGGGTCATGGTTTTAACAATGCCATCATGGATGCTTTGACACGTCATAAGCGTATGTCAGGTTTTAACACGCTTTGGCAACCAGGTACTGACCATGCGGGTATCGCAACGCAAATGGTTGTAGAGCGTCAGTTAGGTGCACAAGGCGTAAGCCGTCATGACTTGGGGCGTGATAAATTCATCGAAAAAGTATGGGAATGGAAAGAACAATCTGGCGGTAATATTACCCGTCAAATTCGTCGTTTAGGTTCTTCTGTTGATTGGTCACGTGAACGCTTTACCATGGATGAAGGTTTATCAAACGCTGTTAAAGAAGTGTTTGTAAAACTTCACGAAGATGGTTTGATTTACCGTGGTAAACGCCTTGTTAACTGGGATCCTAAATTACAAACTGCGCTTTCTGACCTTGAAGTTGAGTCTGATAAAGAAGAAGCAGGCTCACTCTGGCACTTCAAATACTTCTTTGAAGACAAATCACTTCGTACCCACGATGGTAAAGATCACATCGTTGTTGCAACCACTCGTCCTGAAACCTTATTAGGTGATACAGCGGTTGCTGTTGCACTTGATGATGAACGCTATGCAGCTTTAGTTGGTAAGAACATTATCCTACCGATTACAGGTCGTGCGGTTCCTATCGTTAAAGATGAATATGTTGATAAAGAATTCGGTACAGGCTGTGTAAAAATCACCCCTGCGCATGACTTCAATGACTATGAAGTGGGTAAACGTTGCGAATTGCCAATCATCAACATCTTCAACAAAAATGCTGAAGTGCTTGCTGAGTTTGAATATATCGCAAAAGCGGGCGAGCAAATTTCTAAAACCATCCCTGCCCCTGCGGACTATGTTGGTTTAGAGCGTTTTGAAGCACGTAAAAAATTAGTAGAACAAGCTGAAAGCGAAGGTTGGTTAGACCAAATTCAACCGTACACGTTGAAACCACCTCGTGGAGACCGCTCAGGTGTAATCGTTGAGCCGTTATTAACAGACCAATGGTACGTGAAGATTGCACCGCTTGCTGAACCTGCAATCAAAGCCGTAAAAGATGGCGACATCAAATTTGTACCTGAGCAGTACAGCAACATGTACATGGCTTGGATGAACAACATTCAAGATTGGTGTATCTCTCGTCAATTGTGGTGGGGTCACCGTATTCCTGCTTGGTACGATGCGGAAGGCAATGTATATGTGGGTCGTAACGAAGATGAAGTTCGTGCGAAAAACAACATCCCTGCTGACGTTCAGCTAAACCAAGATGAAGATGTATTGGATACATGGTTCTCATCGGGTCTTTGGACATTCTCAACTTTAGGTTGGACAGGTGACGAAGCGAAAGATAAAGAAAACTATTTCTTAAATACTTTCCACCCGACTGATGTATTGGTGACAGGTTTTGACATCATCTTCTTCTGGGTTGCTCGTATGATTATGCTTACGATGCACTTCATGAAAAATGAAGATGGCACGCCACAAGTACCATTCAAAACTGTGTATGTACACGGTTTGGTACGTGATGGCGAAGGTCAGAAGATGTCTAAATCTAAGGGTAACGTGCTTGACCCATTAGATTTGATTGACGGTGTTGATCTTGAAACTTTAGTACAAAAACGTACAACAGGTTTGATGAACCCGAAACAAGCAGCGAAGATTGAAAAATCAACCCGTAAAGAATTCCCAGAAGGTATTCAATCTTACGGTACAGACGCAGTTCGTTTTACATTCTGTGCGCTTGCAAATACGGGTCGTGACATCAAGTTCGATATGAAACGTGTTGAAGGTTACCGCAACTTTGCCAACAAAATCTGGAACGCAACACGTTTCGTGATGATGAACTGCGAAGAGCAAGTGATTGGTCAGGAAGTTCGCCAAGACCTTTGGGAATTGCCTGAACAGTGGATCGTGAGCCGTCTGCAAAAAGCTGAACAAGCGGTGCAAACTGCATTTGCAACGTATCGTTTGGACTTGGCTGCACAAGCGATTTACGAGTTCATTTGGAATGAATACTGTGACTGGTATGTAGAGCTGACTAAGCCTGTTCTGAATGATGAAAACGTATCGGTTGAGCGTAAAGCTGAAGTACGTCGTGTTCTTCTTTCTGTAATGGAAGCGTCTTTACGTTTGGCTCATCCGTTGATGCCTTACTTGACAGAAGAAATCTGGCAAACACTTGCGCCAAAACTGAACATTTCTGGCGAAACGATTATGCTTGCACAGTACCCTGTTGCTGACCAAGCGTTGATTAACGAACAAGCTGAAGCAGATATGCAATGGCTTCAAGGTTTGATTGGTGCAGTACGTAACATCCGTGGTGAGATGGGTCTAGGTAATGCGCGCTTGTTGCCTGTTCTGCTTCAAAACACAACGGATGCGGAAAAAGCACAGATTGCTCGTATTGAACCGTTGTTTAAAGCATTGGCGAAAGTTGAAAGCATTACTTTCCTTGCTGATGCTGAACAACCACCATTGTCTTCATCAAGCGTTGTAGGTCATGTGTCTGTATTCGTTCCAATGAAGGGCTTAATTGACCCGAAAGCGGAATTGGGTCGTCTACAAAAAGACTTAGATAAGGTTCAAAAACAGCATGATCAAATTGCAACTAAGCTTTCTAACGAAGGTTTTGTGGCGAAAGCACCTGCGGCTGTGGTTGAGGGCGAGAAAGTGAAACTTGCTGAGTTTGCTGATCAGTTAGCGAAGATTAAAGCGAATATGGAGCAAATTGCTGCGCTTTAAGGCTGTAGTTTGTTTCAAAAAAGCCACCTTAGGGTGGCTTTTTTTTAAACATTGAATTATAAATATATACAATAAAATTAAATAGATAATCAAAAATGAAAATTTCAAATATACACATTGAAAACTTTCGGGGTCTTAAAAATATTGATTTAACACCGTCACAGATGAATTGTGTTATTGGTGAAAATAATGCAGGGAAATCAACTACTCTATTGGCTATCAATTTATTTCTAAATGGCACAAAAATTTCAGAATCTGATTATTATGATAAGTCTAAAGAAATTTTTATCGATATAACTTTTAGTGACTTAAATGAAAATGACTTAAACAAAATATCAGATGAAGAAAATAGATCAAGAATTCAGAATATTATTCAAAATGATACAATCAGCTTTCGGAGGAAATATAAACTAGATTTCACAAGTGATTTACTTTGCTACAAAAAAGTACCTATCGATACAATCTATGATGCTAACTGGATAAATAGTGAACTTAAAGGCAAAAAATCAGCAGAAATAAAAGCCTTGATGAGAGATACGTACCTATTGCCACCAGATATAGCTAGTTCAATTTCCACACAAACAGGTGCAAGAGAAAAAATTGAAGAGCTAATCGAAAATCTACCTGAGGATAAATTCCAGTATGGTTGGGAAAATTTACCAACTGGATTCAGTAACACAGTTACACCAATGTTTCCTGAACCTATTTATATTCCAGCTGTAAAAGATTTTAGTGATGAAACAAAAACTAAAGAAAGTACAAGTTTTGGTAAATTAATAAAAATTTTATTCAAACAAATTGAACAATCTCCTGAATTTTTAGACATAAAAAACTCTTTTGAAAAGCTCAATAAAATGCTAAATCGTCAGCTTATCAAAGATGAGGATGGCACTGAAAGTACTATTGATGAACGATTACCTAGCCTTAAATTATTAGAAGCTGAAATAGAAAATGTTTTTCAAGAAAGCTTTTCACAAATTAAATTAGAGCTAGAAATTCCCAATCCAGAAGTAAAACAAATTTTTAATAGCACTCAAATTTTAATAGATGATGGTATAAAAACCACTATTGATTATAAAGGCGATGGTGTTAAACGTACTCTTGTATTTTCTATACTTAGAACTTACGTTGAAAAGCTTAATTCTGACAACCAAAACACAGACTACATTTTTCTTTTTGAAGAGCCGGAATTATACCTCCATCCTAATGGTCAAAGAATTCTCTATAACGTTCTTGAAAAATTATCCTTAAAAGATCAAGTATTCGTCACAACCCATTCCCCAAACTTTTTTTCTGCTACGGCTAAAGAAACATGTTTTATTAAAATTTATAAAGACTTTTCTTGTACACCTCCTAGCTCTAAAGCAAAAGAAATAAATTTTGTTCAAAATAGTTCTTATAAGGATGCCTTCCAAATTATATGTTATGAAAACAGTACGCCAGCTTTCTTTTCAAAAAAGGTTCTATTGGTAGAAGGTGATTCAGATTTGATATTTTTGAAAGGATTATCAAAATTCATTAATGAATCTTATTGTTTCGAAAAAACAAATATTCCAATTATTAGAATAAATGGAAAAATGAACACAAAAAGGTTTTATGATTTCTATAAACATTTTGATATTGAGGTATTTACCCTCTTAGATTTAGATATTTTAATTGATGGATTTGATAAGCTAGAGCTAGGGGAAAACAGTTCTGAACTTCAGGATTTAAGAAACAATTTCTTAAATAAACTCGATCAGATTTGTGAAGAGCAAGGTATTGAAAGTAGAATCAAAGGATCGATAATTTCAGAGCATGTCAAAAAACGTTCATGGCAAGAAAAATATACTCGATTAAAAGAATTAGCCTATAAAGTCAAAAATAAAGAAGAAATTGAAGACATTGAACTTCAAGAAATTGATGAGCTTTTCGATTTTGAAACCAATAACAAGCGCCGCGAAGCTTTAAAACTATCTGAAACATTCTATTTAGATGAAAAAATCCAACTTATAAATCGGTTATATGATTTAGGATATTTTGTATTAAATTTAGGAGCAATCGAGGCTTATTATCCTGAGCTCACTTCAGGTGAGGATAAACCATCTAAAGCCCTAAATGCTTTAAAAATTATTGAGGAATCAAATATAAGTTATCTTCCCCAAATACCTTATAGAGAAACTCAACATTGTGAGATAAGCCTAATTATGAATAAAATTTTTTCATAGCCCCTCACCCCGACCCTCTCCCAAAGGGAGAGGGAGAAAAGCAAAACTTATAGCACCCCATGCTCCAACAACATCTCTAACCCACTCTCTTTCCCCATAAAACTCAGCCTTTGCTTTTCAGCTTTTAGCTGTTGCTTCACCGCAGACACATCCGCATCAATCTGCTTATATAAGTCCTTAATATTCAATTGCCCTTTTGACTTTTTCACGCCAATTTTGGCTTTGTTTGACCACACAAGCGAGTCAATCAATTCCTGAATCTGCTGTTTTAAAGCTTGGCTTTGCGCTTCTAAAGCCTGTTGGTAAAACTTGACTTGCTCAATACTTAAACCCTTATTTGAACCATGTTTACTTTGCTCAACTTCAAGCTGAAGTTTCAATAAATAGAACAAATCTTCCTGTTCATAGGCTTCATTAGCACGCTGTAACAGCTCGGTCTTTTCCGCTTTTTTCGACTCATCAGGCTCACGGTCAGGGTGAATAATCGAGGCAATCTTTAAATATACGGTTTTTAGCGATTGATTCACTAACTTTTCTGCTTCGGCTTGTTTATCTTGCTGCCGTTTAAGTTTGGCTTGCTGCCTTGCTTGTTGATACTGCGCTTTGTCCCACAATGAATCGTCATCAATCGTTGAATCATTTTGTTCACCATGAGCATCTGGTGCTTGACTAGATTCGAAGTTGTTCTTTTTATCTTGCTTATTTCGTGGTTGAGCAAACACCTGTTCGAAATAAATATGTAATTTTTCAACTGTCTCAATTTGAGTTTCATTGAGCATATTTGATTTGCTCAACATTTGAGTCAAACTAAAACACTTCTCTTCTACAACCTTTTGAGACGACTTATTTAAATCACTTTGACTTAGGCTATTCCATAGGCTTTGTAACTGCTGAAACAGCACTTGATAAACAGGAATAAGTTTCTTCTGCGTGTAAGCACGAATTTCTTCTTGCGCGTGTTGCCATGCAGATAATTGTAATTTTTGCTGTTCAATCTGATTAATCAAAACTCGTAGCTTATGATCTTGAACAAGTTGTGCAGAAGAACTGGATTGAATTTCGAATGAAGTCACGTCAGGTGTTTAGTCCAATGAGAGAATACTGAGTTTAACAAAATGTGGATGCTTTATTTTAAGCATCGATCACAGTTTGATTTCGACCATTGGCTTTTGCTTGATAAAGATGTCGATCTGCTCGTTTAAGAATGGCATAAGCATCAGCATCGTTGAGATCAGTCACACTGACACCAATACTGACGGTCAAAGTTTTCTCTGCCAAAATAACAGCTTGTTCCACCAATGTACGAATTTTCTCTGCCAAAACTTGCGCACCCATCAGATGTGTTGCAGGCAATAAAATTACAAATTCTTCACCACCATAACGTGCCACAAAATCGGTTTCACGCGTTGCTTGATCAAGGATTTTTGCTACTTGTTGTAACACTTGATCCCCTTGATCATGACCATATTGATCGTTGACTTGCTTAAAATAATCGACATCCAATATAAGTGCTGCATAGCCAATTTGATTTCTTTTATGTTGACCAAACCAGTATTCAAGTTGTTCGTTTAAAGCACGGCGATTGTGTAAACCTGTTAATGCGTCATGTCGTGACAATCGAATCAACTCAAGATTAGCCAATTCAAGTGCTCGAGTACGCTCTTGAACCTTCAGCTCTAGTGATTGGTTTGCATCAAGTAATTGTTGTTTTTGTTCCAATAAGGTTTGCGTCATGCTTTGTAGAGAATGTGATAATCCTTGGATTTCACGGATGCTGCTTTGACTATGAAATGCCGTATGCACGTCTCCCTGTTCGACCGCATAAGCCGATTTGGCTAAAGCCTCAATGGGTCTGCTCAATTTATTGGCAAGTTGATAAATCACATAAAAGATAAACAGCGAGACGAATAAACCAATCAGAAAGATTTTGAACTGCAAATCACGCATATCAGCCAAAGCAATCGCCAAAGGTTGACGAATAACCACATGCCAACCAATATCACTTTTAGTCTCGGACTCCACCGCAATATTTGCGGTTAAGAAATCCTGTCCTTCATTCCAATCATCAATATAATAAAGTGCATCGTTGACTTGAAATTGAGGTGGCTGGACTCGTCCAATACTTGTAAATGGATACAGCAGTTCACCCTGTTTATTTA
This sequence comes from Acinetobacter sp. 24-47-67, assembly GCF_056779735.1. Lineage (NCBI taxonomy): Bacteria > Pseudomonadati > Pseudomonadota > Gammaproteobacteria > Moraxellales > Moraxellaceae > Acinetobacter > Acinetobacter sp. 24-47-67. The sequence continues at coordinate 80,112 of NZ_JBWYIK010000004.1, read as the reverse complement.
AGATAAAGACTTCTATGCCACGCTGAGATGCTGTTTGAGATAAAGCTCTATTGAGAATATGACGTGCCCACTCCCAATCTGCATGTGCAGCTAACACTCCTTTTAATTTTTGAGTATTTGGATCATAGATTGGTGTTGCGAAATCAATAAAACGCATCGGCTCATGAGGATTTAAAGCTTGAATTTTTTTTGCCAATAACACAGCTTCATGCACATCACCTAAGTATGTACCCTGTAAACCTGCCTTAAACCATGGCCGTGAAGAAACATTTTCACCTTCAAGAATACCATCCGCAGCGATTTGAACATCACCGTTTAAATCCGTTACCCCCATCCAAGCATAATAGACATACGCATTTTTGACTTGTTCCAAGCGTGTACGGACACGTGGATCATCTAGATTTGCTTCTGAAAAGAAAGGAGATTGGCTGAGCAGCACCATTTCGCGCTCGCGTTCGGCAAGAGAAGTTGCCAAAGCATTACTGATATTTTTTGCTGCGACATGTAGGGTCTGTCCACTGGCTTTAGCCAAGTGCTGAGATGCGATATTTCCAATATACAGCGATACGCATATCCCAAGGATAATGGTTAACCCAGCAAATATGAACAGAACGCGATTACGGAATGAATCCAAAATACACCTTAACTCTTGGTTAAACACCGGAACATGCAACCATAAGAATATAACAGAATATTACAAATACATAACAAACATTTCAGCTCATTGTAATGAATAAAAAATGCCAACCTTATCTCATATATTCAAAATCCTGATTAACATTAACAACTGTAATTCCACTCCCTATCTTTTAAACAACATGATTTAATATTCAAGTCACGCACCACATCTACATAAAGTCATAATAATTCGACAATAATTCTGTATTTCTTTTTTTTGGCGCTTGATAGCTTAAGTAGAATCACCTAGAAAATTGAGGAACAAATGGATTTTGCTTCTATCTTTTTTTACGACACCACATGGGTATTTGTTTTCGAAATTTTAATCCGATGTGTGGTGATGTATTTACTGATCATTCTGTTTCTTCGTTTGACTGGCAAGCGAGGGGTTAGACAACTCTCCATCTTTGAAGTTGCCATTATTCTTTGTCTTGGATCAATTGCTGGAGATCCAATGTTTACGGAGGATTTACCCTTAATTCAAGCCGTAGTCGTCATGAGTGTGATCATCTTGCTTTACCGCACCACAACGTGGTTAATGATGAAATATCAGCCTTTCGAAGACTTAGTCGAAGGTAAATCCTGTTACATCGTAAAAGATGGCATGCTCGTCCTTGAAGCATTCAAGCGAGGTAATATGTCGCATGATGAGTTCTTTTCGGAAATGCGTCGTCAATCCGTTGAGCATTTAGGTCAAATTCGAGTCGGTCTATTAGAGTCCGATGGGAATTTCAGTATTTTGTTTTATCCCGATGAGCAAGTTAAATATGGCTTACCAATTTTTCCAGATCAAGCTCAATCAATATACAAGGTAAAACCTAGCGTAATATATGCGTGTACACATTGTGGATTCTGTACTGAACTTCAGCAACCACTTCAAGATTGTCCGCGCTGTTCTTGCCAAGATTGGACGCAAGCAATGAACAGTCTAAGAATTGGTTAGCAGATGAATAATCTACAGTCTGTTGGGACGAAGCAGATTATTCATCCTCAGCGCTGACTCAATCGAACATAGGTGGTTGAGATTAATCCAAGACTTTCACCACAATTTTACCAATGTGATCACCTGCATCCATTGCCAAATGAGCCGCTTGAATCTCATCAAAATTAAAAGTTTTATAAATCATCGGTAGACATTCACCTTTTGCCCATAACGGCGCAACATGTGTCTTTAAATCTTGAGCGATTTTGGCTTTTTCTGCTGTGGTACGTGCACGCATGGTTGAGCCAGTAATGGTTAAACGCTTCATCATGATTTGACCTAATTTTACGCCATCGGCTTTAGCTCCTCCAAGAAATGCGATATAAACCAAACGTCCATCACGACGTAGTATATTCAGGTTTTGAGCTAAATAAGGCGCTCCAACCATATCTAAAACAATATCTACACCATTTTCTTCAGTCGCTTGCTGAATGACCTGTTCAAAGTCTTCCGTTTTATAATTAATTGCATGCGTCAAATCTTGAATTGCTTTTACTTTCTCATCTGAGCCAACAGTCGCAAAAGTTTTTAAGCCAAATGCGTTACACAACATCAATGCCGTTGTTCCAATCCCACTGGTTCCGCCATGAATTAAAGCCGTTTCCCCTGCTTTAGCTTTGCCCATTTGAAAAATATTCGCCCAAACGGTAAAAAATGTTTCTGGAATTGCAGCAGCTTGAATATGACTCACCCCTGCAGGAATATTAATCAGCTGAGATTCAGGCACCACACAGTATTCCGCATAACCACCACCATTGGTAAGTCCACACACTTGATCCCCCACCTGATAGGCGTTTACCTCAGCCCCTACTGCAACGACTTCCCCTGATACCTCTAACCCAGGTACAGGTGTGACCCCTTTAGGCATTGGATATAAACCTTGGCGCTGTAAAATATCAGGACGGTTAATGCCGAAAGCATGTACTTTCACCAAGACTTCATTGTCTTTAGGTTGCGGAATATCAACCGTTTCATAAGCCAACTTCTCAACGCCGCCTGGTTCAGTAATGATCACATGTTGCATGCTTTGTGCCATAATCAAATCCTTTATTTACAATATTTTTCATTCATTTCAATCAATTTCATCATAGTTGATCGCATTGATAAAGTCCTGTATTACTTATGTATAAGGATGAAAACGAATCATTATTTTTTGGGGAAAATAATATGCGTTACTTGCTGCAATTTATTTTGCCATGCAGTTTTGCTGCCTTGGTCATCATCTGTTGGACTTTTTTGTTACGTTTTCCATGGGATTCAGCAGTAATTGCGATGATCTACTTCCAAATTGGGCTGGTGTTGTTATTGCTATACATTGAATACGATGCGAGCAAAGTGGATGGTGCAGCAGGTTGGACTTTTTTATTTTTCTGTTTTTTTGAAATGATATTGTTCGTCGCTTTGGGGATCATTCGTGTCATTGTTGGTGGATGGCAAGTTTTAAATCTTTTATTTTGAACCTTGCCTCAGACACGAATATTAAAATAACTCAATAATACAAACAAAGCTTCGTATTTTTCTGATTTACAAAGGAATTTTAACCTTAATTTCATAGATTTTAAGGTCGTCATGGATCGTACACTCGAGAATTTTAAAATGAAAAAGCAGACTCTAGTTGTCACACTATCGCTCATGCTCGGTTTAGCAGGATGCTCTGGGGAAGATCAAGCTAAATCAACCTTACCAAATACTCCTGAGCCAACCATACCAATTCAGCCTGAAGATCCAGAACCATCTCTACCACCGAATCTCGAACCTGAAACACCGATCAATGTTCCACAACCAAAAACGTATTTAAATCTGGATTTTACTGAAATTTATTCAATACCTTCTGATTGGAATATCCTGCCTTCAAATCCAGGTAGCATTCAATTTAAAGAAGGTGCCTTACTGATTGATGGTCGCAAAGACTTAATCAAACCCACCACGATCATGTTAAGTTCGGATTTTCAAAAGCTTCGCAACTATAAAATTGAGTTAGAATTCGAATACCTTGAGCGTAATAACGGTACTCGTTGGGGAAGTATTATTTATAGAGCTTCAGAAGTGTTTGCTCAACCTGAATATACACCATACTACCAATTTGCTATTCGTGCAGATGCATCTGCTTATAATGGTCTAGAACTCGCACTTAGACGTTCGAATAACACATGGAATGTCATCAATACATCCAAATTCGAATCAAACATCGCTTTAAATACGCCTTATAAGGCTACAGTTGTTGTTCATGATCAACGTGTTCGTCATTACTTGAATGATCAATTGGTTTTTGATGGGGAATTACCCACCAACCTAAACCAAGGTGCCATTGGACTTTCAGCAGCAGGATTGCTGATGAAGGTCAACACAATACGGGTGATTGAACAACTTGATGCTCTCCCTACTCAAGATCGGATCACAGATGTCATTGATCACAAATATCCAGTTGCAATGGCGCCCGCTTTAGCACAACCAGCCGACTCATTAACAATTGATAACGCTCATACCGCCACTTATATTGCTTACCAACTTGATGAACAATTATTTTTAAAAGATTTCGACAATAAGACCTCGATGCACCTTAGAAGTCTTCTTTCTGATCAAACCAAAAGAACACTTCCTCTTCTGCATATCGACTCTGAAAACACACTGGCTGAATTAAGATCTTTGTCTTCAGATTATGATTTTAGTGATGTCACGCTAGTCTCTGATGATCCATATCTATTAAGAAAAGCGTGTGTAGAGATTCCAGAAATCCGTACAGTATTGGATTGGTCTGAAAAGGACAATTTAATTTCAGATCAAAATAGTGTTGTGAAAATTGCACAGGCAACCAATACATCACTTTCTAAAATTGTGATTTTACCAGCCCATTTGGTTCAGTCTCATGTAGTTGCACACTTACAACGTTTATTGATCACACCTTGGGCAGGTTTTACCCACAATACTTCTGGACAGACCAGTCCTAAGCTTGATGCCTATCAAGCTGCTGAGATATTAACAACAGGAGTAAATGGCATTTATACACATCAGCCTGAATTATTTCATTCCATCATGCGCTCAATGGCGCCCAACACCCTACTTCGTAAACCACTTATTACAGGTCATCGAGGAGTCCCGTCTCAAGTTGATGAAAATACGCTTGAAGGTATTCTTAAGGCGATAGAAGTTGGTGCTGATGCCGTGGAATATGATGTCTATCTGACGAAAGATGACTATGTCGTTTTAATGCATGATAAATCGGTTTTACGCACAACGGGTATCGCAAAAAATATTGAGAACATGACGCTCGAAGAAGTTCGTAAACTAAAAACGACCGGGCAGCGACTTGCCATACCAACGATGGATGAAGTATTGGCTGCAGTAGTTAAAAAGTACCCACATGTGACCAATTTTATCGAGATTAAGAGTGCAAAACCCGAAATAATTTTGAAAATTAAAGATTTACTTGATAAATATGATGCATATGGTCAAGCCATTGTCATAAGTTTTGATGGGCAACAAATTCTTGAAATGAAGAACACTCTAAAAGGTGTATCAACGGGTTTATTGGTATATCCACCAAAGGAACAAACTACTTTTCTAAACATTCGAAGAATTTTGGAAACAACACGACAATTTTCTTCGACATTCAATCCGAATTATAGTGGTTTGAATCAGGACGTCATGTATCTGGCAAGTTTACGTGGTGTAACCTTCTGGCCTTGGACGTTCCGTTTAATAAAAAATGATTTCTATCGTATGTACATTCAAGGTACACATGGGTTGACCACGGATTATGCACAAGATGCATCAAATTTTGTGGTCAAAATTGAAACTCCACGACAAATAACAGCAACTGTTGGTCAACCTTTACAAATCGCTGGGCAAAAATTAACGCAACTGGGTCAATCTAGTTACCAAAGCTTCAATACGATGCTCGTACTACCAGGCTCTGCAAAATATAGTCTAAATGGTCAATCTGTGAGTTTCAGTGAACGTGGTACTGCCTATGTCATGCCAAGCTACCAATACACCATAGCACCCAATTTCACCTATATGATCTATGCAAAACCCGTGACTGTGACCATTCAATAAGCAAATCTCATTGATATTCGAAGACCAATTCAGTTCGCTGAGTTGGTTTTTTTCGAAAATCGCATTTTCCCTTATCTTTTCATAAGATTTCAACTGGACTTTTAATGATGTTCACCGCTTAAACACGACAGTATTTAAAACTGATGAATTTCATAAATATTTAATATGTAATATTTTTTTTACTTTATGACAAATCCATAGAATTGTCATTTTATGTACTTAGATTGTGTCTCGCTTAGGGACATACTTTTCGAGTACTTTTTAATGATGAAATTTACAACACTGACGTCAGCAATATTATTAACATTAAGCTTAACGGCTTGCTCCGATGATGATCAAAAAAATGCTGTATCAAATCCAGATCAAACGGAAAATCCTAATCCATCTCCTGAACCAGAAACACCAGACATTGAAGTACCTGTACCCGAAATACTTTTTGAAGAAAATTTCAATGCTTTAACTACTATTCCAAACAATTGGACTCAACTTCGTAGCAATCCAGGTAATATTGAAGTTAAAGATGGAGCACTACTCATCAATGGTACGGCGCACGATACACAAATGACGACCATCATGTTGCCAACCGAACTACAGCAACATCGTAATTATCGTATCGATATGGATTTTGCTTTCTTAGAAAATAACAATGGCGGGCGTTGGGGTAGCATCATCTATCGTGCCGCTGATCAATATGCTGATCCAGCTTTTACGCCGTATTACCAATTTGCATTTCGTGTTGATGCAACCGCTGCAAGTGGTCTTGAACTTTCTATGCGTCAACCTAACAACACATGGAATGTTTTACAGAAATCTGCATATAAAGAGAATTTTGAGTTAAATAAAACCTACAAAGCAACAGTCATCGTACATGGCCAACGCGTACGCCATTATATTAATGATGAACTCGTACTCGATAGCACGCTACCTTACAATTTAAATCAGGGTGGCATTGGCATTTCTACAGCTGGCGCTTTGATGCGTGTAGATTCAATTAAAGTGACTGAGCAACTTGAAGCCCTACCAGAGTCTAATCGAGTTACAGATCTAATCGATCAGCAATTGCCAGTCTCTATGGCACCAGCACTCGCTCAGCCTGCTGGCGCAACTACACTGAACTCAGCTCCATTAGCAACTCATGTTGCCTACCAACTGGATGAGCAACTCAATCTTCTTAACCAAGATCAAAAGAAAATTACTCATTTAAAAGATTATTTAAATGATTCAACACGACGTCATATTCCGCTATTAACGATCAATTCAGAAAAAACAATTCGTAATCTGAAAACGTTGACAGAAAACTATGATCTCGCTGATATCACCTTGGTGTCGGATCAGCCTGAACTCTTACGTAAAGCTCGTGTTGAAATCCCTGTATTGCGTACAGCACTCGACTATTCAAAACAATCTGGTTTAACCAATAGTAAATCAGATATTGTAAAAATTGCTCATAATACCAATTCTTCTTTATCAAAAATTGTCATTTTACCGCCGCACTTAGTGCAATCAGAAGTCGTATCTCATCTACAACGCTTATTAATTACACCTTGGGCAAGCACACTTCATCCAGATCAAAAAGATGGCATTGATGCATTCAAAGCAGCTGATATTTTAAGCACTGGTATTAATGGGATCTATACACAACAGCCAGATGTTTTCCAAAACATTATGAAGCAGATGGCACCGAATACCCTGTTAAGAAAACCCCTCATCACAGGCCATCGTGGCATTCCAGCTTTAGAGGATGAAAATACTTTAGAAGGAACAATTAAAGCTATTGAGGTGGGTGCTGACGCAGTTGAATATGATGTTTATCTATCGAAAGATGGTCATGTTTTCCTGATGCATGATGGAACATTAACTCGTACCACAGGTGATAATAGAAATACTGAAGATCTTACCTTAGCTGAAATTCGTCAGTTACGTACGATTCCCAATGGTCGCCCAGTTCCAACCATGGATGAGGTTTTGGCTGCAGTCAAAAAATACCCCCATGTGACCAATTTCATCGAAATTAAAAGTGCTAAGCCTGAAATTGTAGCGAAGATTAAAGAACTTTTAGATAAGCACAATGCCTATGATCAATCGATTGTCATCAGTTTTAATGGTGATCAAATCTTACAGATGAAAAATACCTTACCGGGTGTTTCTACAGGCTTCTTAACGAGTACGCCGAACGCACAAAGCAATATTGTAAACACACGTCGAATATTAGACGCGACTCAAAAATATTCTTCTACATTTAACCCGTCTTTTGCAGGATTAAGCAAAGAGTTAATGTCAATGGCGAGCTTACGTGGCGTAACTTTCTGGCCTTGGACATTCCGTACCAATAAAGATGATTTTAATCGTATGTATGTACAAGGAACACATGGCTTAACCACCGATTATGCTCATGAATCTTCTGATTTAGTCGTCAAGATCAATACTCCAGGTCAAATTACTGCGAAAGTGGGACAGCCTGTTGTTTTTAGTGGAGAAAAAGTTACTCAGATAGGTAAGGCTTCAGCACAAAACTTTAATTCAATGATTGTTCTGCCTGGTTCTGCCAAATATAGTAAAAATGGTCAGTCGATTACGTTTAGTGAAACAGGCAAAGCCTATGTCATGCCGAGCTATCAATACACGATTGCTCCGAATTATAGCTACACCCTGTACGGTAAACCCGTGACAGTCACGATTCAGTAAGAAACTTTAAATTTACATGCCCAATTGTTAAGTTTAAAGCTTCAATTGGGCATTTCTTATTTTTTTAAATTTTGAATCACTTCGGGTAAAAAAGAACGGTGAAATCCATCATAGGCTTGATTATTCTCAGCCGGACTTAATGGAAATATACGTGTGCCTTGAGAAGCTGCGCCATCAATCCGTATCGTGACACCCGATATAAATTTAGATGCTTCAGACAACAAATAGACGATCGCTGATGATACTTCAGCTTCTGTTCCCATGCGTTGCAAAGGAACTTTCTCCGCCATACTTGGAATCACTTTTTCAGCCATTTCACCAGTATATGTATCCATACCTGATGACAAAATCCATCCAGGTGCTACGGCATTCACACGAACTCCTGATTTACCCCATTCGACAGCAGCTGTCTTGGTCAGATTATCAACCCCTGCACGGGCTGCGCCTGAATGTCCCATATTCGGCATACCTCCCCACATATCAGCAGTCATGTTGACAATACTTCCACCATGCTTATTCATCCACTGATTGTAAGCTTCGCGCATAAGATAGAATGTAGCGTGTAGATTGTTTCGAATGACAGCATCAAATCCATTGGCTGAGATTTTTTCTAAATGCGCTGGAAATTGTCCGCCTGCATTATTCACCAAGCCATCAACTCGTCCGAATTTTTCAATTACTTCGCTAATCATGGCTTTTACTTGTGCTTCATCACGATTATCACAAGCGATGCCATAGGCTCTGCCACCATCTTCCATGATTTCAGCAACAACTTTATCGAGTTTTTCTTGGGTACGCCCTGTAATAATCACTTGTGCATCCAATGATGCAAGCTCATGAGCTGTACAACGTCCAATACCAGAACCACCTCCTGTCACAATGATGACCTGATTCTGAAATAAGTTTTCCTTGAACACTGAGTTATATGTCATGCCAATCCTTAGGTTGTAATTTTTATCGACCTGCAAAATTATCCCGATTTTTTAACAGTTGCAAGATCATAGAATTTTATAATTGTTGTTTTAAATGCTAATCAAACCTTTCATTCAAGGGCTATGGCATAGTTTTTACAAAATGCATTAAGATTTTTCTTACCACAGGTAAAAATATTAAGATCAATGGAAATGCGATTAACCAAGACATTGCCCACGTCTTTATCCAGACCGCCCAGATCCCATCAAAAAATCCACGATTCATTACAATATTAATTAAAGAAATTGAACCACTCATCAAACATGACAAAATTAACGGCATCAGCCAATTGAGATGTTTGGGGTGAAATTTTGGGAGTGCTTTATTCATTGTAGCGCCTAATCATTTCATCTCATTTAATTTAGCACCAATGCAATCACTATTCCTATATTTTTCAAGTTTCAAGCACACAAAACTAATCCAATATCGTTAAAATTTTGAACCTTGAGGCATGATTTAATAATTTTTCTTAGTAAATGTATATTAAATAGAATGGATTAGTTTCCATCTTAATCAAGACTCATGAGCAATAAAAAAATATTTAACTTTAAACGATGATTTTATTTTTTAGCTTTTCTACTCTACGAAAATGTTTTAAGTTTTTAGTTCAATTTTACCGTTAATCTCTATTCTTTAGATTCGAAGCATTTTTTTTGCAGTTTTTGCATAGCTTCTCTAGGCATAGGCGCTGTCATCATTTGTTGGTATTCTAAACAAGCTTTACTAGGGTGTTTTTGTTGTATCGGAGCATTAACACATGCCGTTAAGAGCATCAAAAGCAAATACGCTACTATTTTCATCATATCTCGAATTTATCGTTAATGTTCATTCTATCTTAGCTCATTAGGGCTAGTGTGGTCGTTATTAACTTTTAAATAAAAAAACCCGCCATCAGGCGGGTTTTTTTAAATCAGTCAATCTTAAAGACGAACCAATTCCACAATCTTCTCAGCCAATTCTTCAGCAGCTTCTACTTCAAAACTTGCATCCGTACCTGTTGCAGTATCAGTAATGACCACCACTCCAGTTTCACGTAATAATGCAACTTGCTCAGCAGTTAAACCAGCTTTAGCAATCGCGACAACACCTTGTTGGATCAATAAGCTTTCTAATACTTGTGCATTCACAATTGCAGCATTTGATATAGTTACCGCAGCAGGTTTTTGACCCAAACGCGCCGCACGTGCTTCTGATGTTACAGGCTCATTATGTGCAGTCCACTCAACTGCCTCTTCAACCATACCTGCACCAACTGTAACGTTGCTTAAGCGGTCAATAAAGATAAATGAACCTGTGTAACGGCTATCTTGATAACGGTCAAATACGACTGGTGCATCAAATTCAATCGTTACATTCGCAATCGCATTCAGCTCTAAGTTTTCAACTTGAACTTTTTCAAGCGTATTTACGTTTGTACGGAAGTTAATTGCTGTTACCTTAGCAGGAACAGTTTGCGTACCAATCTTCACGTTATATAACTTACCAATCGCAAGCGGTTGGTCAGCCATCCATACAACAGTCGCTTGAACAGAACGAGAAATTGCCGGTACTTCTTGGTCTGCACGTACAAGTACGTTACCACGAGAAATATCAATCTCGTCGTTTAACGTTAATGTCACTGCTTGACCAGCAACTGCACGTTCTAAGTTACCATCAAAAGTAACGATTTCTTTAACTGTAGATGATTTACCTGATGGCAACGCAGTAATCGTATCTCCAACGTTGATATCACCTAGTGCGATCGTACCGCAGAAACCACGGAAATCGAGGTTAGGACGGTTCACATACTGTACAGGGAAGCGGAAGTCAGCTTTAGCTGAAGTACGATTAATCTCTACAGATTCAAGCGTACCCATCAAAGTTTCGCCTGTGTACCAAGGTGTATTTGGTGATTTGTTTACAACGTTATCACCATTTAGCGCAGAAATCGGCGTAAAGATGATATTAGATGGTTTACGGTCACCCAATTGTGCAACAAAGCCTGCGTATTCTGTTTGAATCTCATTAAAGCGTGCTTCAGAGAACTCAACCAAGTCCATTTTGTTGATCGCAACAATAATGTTCTTAATACCAAGTAAGCTTGCAATATACGTATGACGACGTGTTTGTGTCTGAACACCGTAACGCGCATCAATTAAAATGATCGCAAGGTCACACGTAGACGCACCTGTAGCCATGTTACGTGTGTATTGTTCATGCCCCGGAGTGTCGGCAATAATGAACTTACGTTTTTCTGTAGAGAAATAACGGTAAGCTACATCAATCGTAATACCTTGTTCACGCTCTGCTTGTAAACCATCTACAAGTAGCGCTAAGTCAGGTGCATCACCTGTTGTACCGACTTTTTTAGAATCACGTGTCACTGCTTGCAATTGATCTTCATAAATCAATTTTGAATCGTAAAGTAAACGACCAATTAAAGTTGATTTACCATCATCTACGTTACCGCAAGTCAAAAAGCGTAATAAGTCTTTATTTTCGTGTTGTTTTAAATAACCCAAGATATCTTGGCTAATCAAATCTGATTGATGAGACATGGCTCATAGCTCCACAAATATGTTGAAATCGGTGTATTTGAATTCCCTCGTTCCTCCTTTGAAAAAGGAGGATAACTCCTCTCTTTTACAAAGAGAGGAGCAGCGCTGCTGCGCAAGAGAGATTCTAGAAGTAACCTTCTTGCTTTTTCTTTTCCATCGAGCCCGCTTCATCATGGTCAATCATTCGACCTTGGCGCTCAGAACTGGTTGCAAGCAACATTTCTTGGATAATTTCTGGCAAGGTGTTAGCAGTCGACTCCACCGCACCTGTCAATGGGTAACACCCCAAAGTACGGAAACGAACCGATTTCATTTGTGGAACTTCACCTTCTTTTAAAGGCATACGCTCATCATCCACCATAATTAATGTACCACTACGCTCAACAACAGGTCGTTCTGCCGCCAAGTACAATGGAACAAGTGGAATACTTTCTAAGTAAATATATTGCCAAATATCAAGCTCAGTCCAGTTCGACAATGGGAACACACGGATACTTTCGCCTTTGTTCACTTTACCATTGTAAAGATTCCAAAGTTCTGGACGTTGGTTTTTAGGATCCCAACGATGTTTATCATCACGGAATGAATACACACGTTCTTTGGCACGTGATTTTTCTTCATCACGGCGAGCACCACCAAATGCAGCATCGAACTTGTATTTATCTAATGCCTGTTTTAAACCCTGAGTTTTCATGATATCAGTATATTTCGAACTACCATGATCAAATGGGTTAATCCCAGCATCCTTACCTTCTTTATTTTGGTGGACGATAAGATCGAAACCGTGTTGCTTAGCCATATTGTCGCGGAAAGCAATCATGTCCTTAAATTTCCAACCTGTATCTACATGTAACAGTGGAAAAGGGAGTTTTGCAGGATAGAATGCTTTAAGCGCTAAATGCAGCATAACTGCCGAGTCCTTACCAATCGAATAAAGCATGACTGGATTTTCGAATTCTGCAGCAACTTCGCGAATGATATGAATACTCTCAGCTTCAAGCTGTTTAAGATGAGTAAGTCTTTCCTCATTTAATGACATGGACAACACCAGCTAGAATATGTGTACTTATGACACTTTTGAAAATTTATATTCATTATAGTGATTTAGACAACAGAGCTTTATCTCGTTTTTTTATATTAATATACTCAAATAGAATATAAGCAAAGAGACAATCTAATTATGATAACAATTACAGGCCTTTTCAAATATAAAATACCAAGAATGGTTAGCCCTTTGGTCTGCTTACCTTGAATTCTACAAGACCGAATTGAATCCTCAACAAGCGGCTCTGACTTTCAAACGATTATCTGATGCGTCGCAAACCGATATGTTTGGCTATGCCATTATAAAAAATCAAAATGTCGTCGGAATTGTACATCTCATTTCTCACGCAAGCACTTGGACTAAACTCCCTTATTGTTATCTCCAAGATTTGTTTATTGATGCAAATTACAGGAATCAGGGCTTAGCCAGGAAATTAATAGAATTTAGCTATGATGAATGTAAAAATAATTATGATAGAGTGTACTGGCTAACCCATAAAAGCAATGATAACGCTAGACTTTTGTATAATCGTGTTGCAACCGAGACAGGATTCATTCAATATAAAAAATCTCTAAATTAGTTATTTTTATCTCCCATGCTTAGCCTTGAATCTCTTAAACAACATTTAGAGCGAGCTCAAATTGCTGGTCATATTTATCAGCATCATCAAATTCTAGTGTTACAAGAACCGTTTACTGAAAATGGTTCTGCTTTAAATATTTTTGTTCAGCACGAGTTAACTGCTGATCAAATTGGCTTACAGTTTGCTGTTGAACATACTGATCAAAAACTAAAGTTCTTGATTGGCGTTACACATAGCAATCAAGATCATAGAAGTGAAATTAGTATTGGTCATTTAAAAGGCAATCAAAAAGCTTTTAATTTGTGCTACGCCTTTTACAATTATCCAAAACATTTTTTTGTAGTTGAAACAGATTTATATGCGAACGCTGAGCAATTTAAAGACTGCTTAGAAAAGCAATTATTCATTCAGCCTGAGCTTAGTTTTTTAGACACAGCCACTAAAGTAAATCCAATGGGACAGAATTACCCATGGATGAAGGATTATATCGCGCAACTTAGCTTAGAAATGAAAGTTCGGATACAAACAAGTCTCATGTAAAAAAAGCCACCTTTTTAGGTGGCTTTTTCAAATACTAATCTAAGAATATTAACGTCCCAGTTTTTTGACATCTAAAGGTATTTCAATACCAACAGAAGCACCTGCATCATTACCATGACGATCTGAATCTGCAATCCAACCATTAATCTTTAATGGCAAATTCGGCTTCACAAAATGCGTCCAAGTTAAATCTAATGCTTGGATATCATCTTCCTCAGAAAATGCAACATTGGTATCTCGATTTGATTGATTTACTTTTGCAAATAATACGCGACCTGAAAGTCTATTCATGGCATCAAAACGAATATTTCCACCCAAAGAAATCATCTCACCATCTCCTCCAATCGCATGTGCAAGAGGATAGCCATGTTGATAATATCCATCTGTATAAACACTGTGATTATAAGATATTCCTTGGGCCTTCCCATTTGTAGTGGTGTCTAACCACTCAGCATAAACCTGATAAGGCATTTTTTTTAAAGATGAAGAATAATCCACCCCAGCCTGATACATTTTCTTAGCAGGTAAGCCACCTGCTTCATCTTCCCCCACGTATTGAGCATAGACGCCGATTGGCTGGTTCAATAAATAGCTTAGATTCAAACGCGCATCAAATCCAGCAATCTGGTTAGATGGATTAACAGTATCCCCGTAAACATTATCTTTACCAATCCAAGCATCCCAGAGAGTTCCTAAATCCTCAGGGCGACCTTCACCACCCCATTGAATAATGCGTGATGCACCGAACTCTAAATAAGGTAGTGGTTGTGCGGTCAAACGTAAACCAATAATTTTAGCATCAGGAACTGCTTTATAATCATCTAACTGGCCGCCAAAAGCTTGGTATTGCCAAGGCCCGATCCATGATAGCCATTTATGATCAAAAGCAGACTGTTCAGCACGCTGTAGAGTGAAACCATATACTGGTCGACTTGCATCTCCACGTATCAAACTACCATCGTGTCCAGGTCCCCAGTAGGTTGGAATCTGACCAGCAATGAGCCATTGATTCCAAAGTTTACCCGCAAGATATGAGCCTTCTAGGTTAACGTCTTGCCCATTGTCTATCTGAGGGTCTTTTTCACCTCTAACTTTGAGCTTCGCATCCCAATTTTGCCCCCCAAGATTTAACTCTGCACCAAGCGCATATTGTGCTTTTTGATGATCGGCAAAAGATTGTGGGATTTTCTTTTGATCACTCTCCGCGAAAACATCAACTTTTAATGTTTCATTTTGCTGCTTAATCGCTCTTTCGACTTCCTGAATAACCTTTTGTTGTTCAATGGAGTTAATTTTAGCATTGGTGAGGGCACGTTGGACTTCATCACCACTTAGCGGCCATGTCGAGGTGCTTATTTGAATCACACCTTGTTGATTCAGCCAATTTAAATCATTTCTTAGGTTTTCATCGTTGAGGAGAATGCCATTGGCAAACACCAATGGACTAGAAAATAGTAAGCTCGATGATAGGATTTTTATAAGTCTATTCGGGTTCATCACAAATCAATTTAGGATTATATCTTATTGATTATTTGAATTTTTAATTTATAAATCCATTAACTTTACATTAAGTATTTAATTAGATACATTTAATAACACTGTATAAATATTTTGATAAACATACAGCTAGTTAAACAGATTAGCTTTAATGATAATTTTCTATATTTTTTATCACCTTAATTAAATATTTTGTAATTAAAACCTCAAAATACACTCACACTAAAAAACATTTAAATTTAATTTTATGTTAAGAAAAATTAAAAAAGCCCTTCAAAGAAGGGCTTTTTTAATTTCACTATTACGCATTTTTGTGACGCATATGTGGGAATAAGATCACATCGCGAATACTTGGCGCATTGGCAAATAGCATTACCAGACGATCAATACCAATCCCTTCACCTGCTGTAGGAGGTAATCCATATTCAAGCGCCTCAACGAAGTCGGCATCATAGTGCATTGCTTCATCATCACCCGCATCTTTTTCAGCTACCTGTGCTTGGAAACGCTCAGCCTGGTCAATTGGGTCATTTAACTCTGAGAAGCCATTTGCAAGCTCACGACCACCAATGAAGAATTCAAAACGGTCAGTAATGTGCGGGTTGTCATCGTTACGACGTGCCAATGGAGAGGTTTCCGCAGGATATTCAGTAATGAAGGTCGGTTGACGAAGTTTCGTTTCAACAGTTTCCTCAAATACAATCGTTTGAAGCTTACCTAGACCAAAACCTGGCTTCACTTGCTCTTTAAGTTCATTCTTAACAAACTCAGCTAAGAACTCGCGATCATTTACATTTTCAGGTGTAAATTGTGGGTTATGTTCAAGAATTGCATCAAACATTGAGATTTTCTTGAATGGACCTTTGAAGCTATACACTTCTTCGCCATAAGGTACATCTGTCGAACCTAAGATATCAATTGCTAGTTTTTCTAGCATTTGCTCTGTCAGTTCCATCAAGTCTTTGTAGTCTGCATAAGCTTGGTAGAATTCGATCATGGTGAATTCTGGGTTGTGACGTGTAGACACACCTTCATTACGGAAGTTACGGTTAATCTCAAACACACGTTCAAAACCACCTACAACCAAACGCTTTAAGTAAAGTTCTGGTGCAATACGTAAGAATAATGGCATGTCTAAGGCATTGTGATGCGTTTCAAATGGACGCGCAGAAGCACCACCTGGAATCACATGCATCATTGGCGTTTCAACTTCCATATAACGTTTTTCAGTCAAGAAGTTACGAATACCAGCAACTACTTTTGCTCGAATTTCAAAAGTCTTACGCGTTTCTTCGTTCACGATCAAATCAAGATAACGTTTACGATATTTTACTTCTGTATCTGTTAAACCGTGGAACTTGTCTGGAAGAGGACGGAGTGATTTAGTGAGGAGTTCAAAATGTTCAATATGCACATAAAGATCACCTTTGCCTGAACGTCCAATGTAACCTTCAACGGCAATAATATCACCTAAATCAAGACCTTTAATGGTGTCTAAAGTCTCTGCAGATAATTCTTTACGTGCAACATAAAGCTGAATACGGCCGGTCATGTCTTGGATCACCATGAACGAACCGCGGTTCAACATCACCCGACCCGCAACTTTGACATAAACTTTTTCACTGCCTTCAATTTCTTCTTTTGATTTATCAGCAAACTGATCCTGAAGGTCTTGTGCATAATGTTCACGCTTAAACGTGTTTGGCCAAGGGCTCGTACCCTGCTCTTGAGCCTTATCTTGAATCTGTTTTAACTTGGCATGACGCTGTGCGATTAAATCGTTTTCGGAAATGGCTTGTTCAGAAGTCGATTGAGCGTTTTGTTGCGTCATCTCTGCCTCGTAATTTTATTTAAAAAAGAAGTTGCATAGCATAGCAGAATTCAAAGTACTTGAGCATTAGAAAATAATCAGCCATTTGAAAAACGCTTAATTTCATCCACTAAAGTCTAGGTCTGAACATTTCTTAGACCAAAAGCTAAGTTGTACTTTGAATACAGCACTCTACAATCATCCTATAAATTGTGGAAAAGTATACTTTCAACAATCATAAAAAATAGAATGGATTTAATGATGACTTATGAACACTCAAGACCCTAAAGTATTGTTTATGCATGGATTAGATTCTTCAAGAGAATCTACCAAGTTTCAGGCAATTCTTTCTAAAAATAAATATTGCATTAATGTTGATTATCGAAATTTAAAATACGCTGCTGTTGAACGTTTTTATATCGATATGATCGAGAAAATTAAACCAGACATTTTAGTAGGACATAGTCTAGGTGGTTACTGGGCATTAAAGATGTCAAATCGATTTCAACTTCCTGCTGTGATTGCAAATCCGAGCCTAATGCCATCTTTTGATCCTGATTATCCAGCGATTACAATTGAGGAGCTTCAATCCAAAACCTCATCTCAAATCGCTTATATCGAACTCGGTGATGAACTGATTGATATGCATAGTACCTCTGACTTATTAGAGCCATACATGTACGTTGAAAGTATTATTGGTGGCCGTCATCAACTGGAAAACCCTGATCGCCTGAATTACCTGATCGGATTAGTCAGCCACTCAAATCATCAATCACATTAAAAAAGCCTTGTGAATCACAAGGCTTTTCGACTTAAATTTGAGGTTTTGATTTATCGTCCAAAACAGACCAAATATTCATTCCTAAATCCGCGTGTAAGTCTGGCAAATCAAGGAAAATACTCGCCCCTAAAACAGTGTGCTGACATTTATCCATCAATTGCTTAACTGCTTTTAATGTACCACCTGTGGCCAATACATCATCAACAATAATCACTTTTTGAGCCTGTACATCCGCAGACATTTCTAAACGGTCCATGCCATACTCAAGGCTATAGCCCACACCAATTACTGGTGGTGGTAATTTTCCAGCTTTACGAACCAACAACAACCCCTTACCAGTACGTTGCGCCAACAAACTCGCCAAAACAAACCCACGTGCTTCAACCGCAACGAAACTCTCTACCTCTGCCAATTGCTCCGCAGGAATACTTTCGATTAAGGCGTCAGTTAAAGGTGCAATGCTCTGCATGAACAAAGGAGTTAAATCAAAGAAACAAATTCCTGGTTTTGGAAAATCTTGGACCGTACGAATGTGTGACCACAATGATGTAGACAAAGAAGTAGACATAGGAGATAAAAATTAGACAAAAGAATGCGTAAATTTTAACGAATTATTGACAAAAAATATAGCAAACATAAGCTAAGAAAAAATACCAACCAATATAACTTATTGATTTTTAATAAACCATTTTTTAATTAAATAACAAGTATAAAACACAAACAGTATAAATTTTATATGAATAGCTGGTAAATCAATACGCGACAAAAGTCTGACAATTTTTTTTAAATCATAATACATATAATTTTGGCAAATATTTCAAAGATTTAATGCTCAGTCTTATCATGCATTAGCATAATTAGCATGCGTTTTGTCCTAATCTGCCATTCAGCTTCGCTTTTAGTCAGCTAAACTCCGTTATTTACTTTACTTTCCACCTCGAACTGCGTAAAAATTTGCTTGAATATGAACGATAAAAATTCATATCACTTGAGTCTAGGTGTGAGAAAGATTTTGGCTGACACCAATAAATGGAATTGTCAGTATTTTTGGAGAATCAAATGAAAAAATATCAATGCATCGTTTGTGGATGGATTTATGACGAAGCAGAAGGCTGGCCACAAGATGGTATTGCTGCAGGCACTAAATGGGAAGATATTCCAGATGATTGGACTTGCCCAGATTGCGGCGTATCAAAAGCAGATTTTGAAATGATTGAAATTTAATTCAGATTTCCTTTAAAGACCATTTTGATATGGTCTTTTTTCTTATTTACTAAAAAAATTATCAGTATTGGAGAGTACTATGCAACCGATCATCATTGTTGGCTCTGGCATGGCAGGTTACACATTAGCGCGAGAGTTTCGCAAACTGAATGCTGAACAAGCACTTGTTATGATTTGCTCAGATGATGCGGTGAACTATGCAAAACCAACTTTATCTAATGCACTTGTTGGTAAAAAAGCGCCAGAACAAATTGCCTTAGGTGATGCTGAGAAAATGTCTGCGCAATTGAATATGCAAATTATTCATCATGCGACTGTCACTTCAATTTCTGCAGATCAACATCAATTGACCTACACAAAAAATGGACAAGTTGAAAACCTTATATACAGCAAATTAATATTAGCTGTAGGTGCTAACCCTATTCGTTTAGCCATTTCAGGTGATGGTGCTGATGATATTCATGTAGTTAACTCACTGATTGATTATCGTGAATTTCGCTCTAAGCTCGACATTAAACAAGACAAGCGTGTTGTCATTTTAGGTGCAGGCCTCATTGGGTGTGAGTTTGCCAACGATTTACAGAACACTGGTCATCAAGCGACTGTGATTGATCTTGCCCCACAACCTTTGGGTCGCCTTCTACCAGAACACGTTGCACATGCTTTCCAGCAAAATCTTGAAGAAACAGGTATTCAGTTTGCATTAAGCACCACCGTAGATCGGGTAATTAAAAACTCAGACGAAAGCTATACCGTAACGCTTGCAAATGGACAGAGCTTTACAGCTGACGTTGTTCTTTCTGCTGTTGGCCTGCAACCCAATACATCAGTTGCTCAAGAAGCAGGAATCCATACCAGCCGTGGGATTGTGACTAACACTTTAATGGAAACCAATAAAACCGATATTTATGCATTAGGTGATTGTGCAGAAGTAAATGGTTTACTGCTTCCGTATGTCATGCCAATTATGCAACAAGCACGTGCTTTAGCTAAAACATTGTCTGGTGAAAATACACAAGTTCATTATCCAGCGATGCCAGTTGCAGTGAAAACTCCTGCTGCACCACTGACTGTATTACCTGTACCTCAAGGTGTGGAGGCAACTTGGGAAACTGAAGAACTCGATGACGGAATGATTGCTAAAGCACTTGACCAAGAATCAACGCTTCGTGGATTTGTGCTACTTGGACCAACAGCAGCGAAGCAACGTTTAACATTGACCAAACTGGTCCCAGATTTAATTCCAGCTGCCGTTTAATTATTCAAAGATTTAGGGTATTTTCAAATGAAAGTACCCTTTTAGTTTGGACACAATAAAAATGAATAACGCACTAGAATATCAAGTTTCACCTTATGCTCCATTCATGCAAGAAAGTAAAGTGAGTCTAGGCAATGGGATCGACCTTCATATTGAAGTTGGAGGCAAGGCTGAACATCCTACGATTATTCTCATCATGGGACTGGGTGCGCAGATGCTTTTTTGGCCAGATTTTTTTTGCAAATCTTTAATAGACCAAGGTTTCAGAGTCATTCGTTTCGATAACCGAGATATTGGCCTCTCAACAAAAATTAAGCACAAGGGACCTCGCCTCAATACATTTAAACTTATGGGTCGATTTGCTTTTGGTCTAGGAAATCAAGGCTCTCCTTACAATTTATATGATATGGCTGAAGATGTAGCGTTACTCATTGAACGATTAGGTCTTGAAAAAGCGCATATTATTGGTGCATCAATGGGGGGAATGATCGCTCAGATATTGGCAGCAAAATATCCAGAAAAAGTGGATAAACTAGGATTATTATTTACCAGTAATAATCAGCCATTTCTTCCGCCACCATTTCCAAAACAATTATTTAGTCTTATTGGTCGCCCTGCATCGAATGATGAAGATGGTATTGTAAATCATAGTATTAAAGTCATTCAGACGATTGGTTCACCTGGTTACGTCAATCAATTGGAAGTTATTCAAAACGCGCGTAAATTATATAAGCGTAGTTATCATCCAGCGGGTGTACTTCAACAGTTTTTAGCAATATTATGTACAGGCTCATTAGTTTCTATCGATAAGCAAATTCAAAAGCCAACACTGGTTGTACATGGCTCAAAGGATCGTCTACTCCCTTTTAGCCACGGCAAGGCAGTATCAAAAGCAATATCAGGCGCAAAGTTTGAATTAATCGAAGGAATGGGGCATGATATTCCTGCGCATTTCATCCCACAACTGAGTGGTTTGTTTGCAAAACATTTTAAATGATAAACACTAGGACACTATGGCTGCATTACCATCCCTAAGACAGCTGTCATATCTCGTGACTCTGTCTGAGACGTTGCATTTTACAGAAGCAGCACGTCGCTCATTCGTTACTCAGTCTACGCTTTCTGGCGGGATTATGGAGCTCGAGCGTTTATTGGGTGGCGTTCTCGTTGAACGTGATCGCCAAAATGTACGTTTAACCCCTCTCGGTGAGCAAGTGGTTGCACGAGCACGTGTCCTTCTTGCTGATGCTCAAGATCTCATGCGACTGAGCCGTGAGATGAGCGAACCACTTACTGGTGATCTTCATTTAGGAATTATTCCAACGATTGCACCATTTATTTTGTCGCAATTGTTAGAAGAAGTTCATAAAGAGCTGCCTAAAATTCAACTACATCTTCATGAAGCACAGAGTGAACATTTGGTTGAAAAGCTAGAACATGGCAATTTAGACATGATCATGTTAGCGCTCCCATTCGACACACGTGGCTTAAAAGTCGCTGAAGTTGCGAAAGAGAGTTTGTACTTAGTTGCAAACAAAGCTGACCACAAAACGGCGCAAACTAAATCTCTAGAAGACCTTGATTTGACACACCTCATGTTGCTTGAAGAAGGTCATTGCTTAAGAGACCATACTTTAAGTGTATGCCCTATCGGTGAACGCAAGAATGATCATCGCCTTAAAGCGAGCTCATTACCAACCTTGGTTGAAATGGTGAGTTCTAATCTGGGCTTTACATTACTACCTCAGATTGCGGTAAATACACATATGCTGAAAAATAATGATCAATTGGTGATCCGACCAATTGAGAATGCCCCTTCACGCATTCTGTCATTAGTGACGCGTAAAAGTACGCCATTGCAAAGCGAATTTGATGTCCTTTTACAAATTCTACAGCGCATTACTGCTGATATTTGCTAATAAGTCATCACAAAAAAGGAGCCATTTGGCTCCTTTTTTTATAAAAATCATTTAAGATTTAAAGAGTTCAAGCAATTTATGTTGCGCATTATGAGGAGTCTCACCTTCATCGCATTGCGCACGTGACCAAGTTCCATCACCATTTAACAACCAAGCTTGTTGATTATCTTTCATATAATTCAATAAACCATGTTGATAAATGTGCTTTCTCAAAGTTGGATCCTCAACAGGGAAACAAACTTCAACACGATTAAATAAATTACGATCCATCCAGTCTGCGCTTGAACAATACAGTCGTGGTTGCCCTGCATTTCCAAAATAATACACACGTGTGTGCTCTAAGAATCGTCCAACGATAGAGCGCACACGGATATTCTCAGAAAGCCCTGGCAAACCTGGTCTTAAACAACAAATTGAACGTATGATTAAATCAATCTGCACACCAGCTTGTGATGCTTCATAAAGTTTATTAATCAGTTGCACTTCAGTCAGCGCATTCACTTTCACAATAATCTGAGCTGGCTTACCCGCTTTGGCGTGAGCAATCTCTTCATCAATATAACTAATTAACTGTGTATGCAACGTAAATGGCGCATGAAGTAATTTCTTCAATTTTGCCATTTTGCCCATTCCAGTCAACTCTTGGAATATACGATGCACATCTTCACAAAGCTCTTTGTCCGTTGTCATCAATCCGTAATCGGTATAGATCCGGGCATTGGTTGCATGATAATTCCCTGTACCTAAGTGCACATAACGAACCAATTTATTATTTTCACGGCGCACAACGAGAATCATTTTTGCATGTGTTTTATAGCCTACGATGCCATAAACCACCACAGCACCAGCCTCTTGCAAAACATTTGCTACCGCAATATTTGACTCTTCATCGAATCGCGCTCGAAGTTCAATGACAGCTGTGACTTCTTTACCATTACGTGCAGCTTCAGCCAACACTTGAACAATCTCAGAATCAGGCCCACTTCGATATAATGTTTGCTTAATCGCTAAAACTTGTGGATCTCGTGCTGCCTCACGTAATAAATTAATAACTGGAGCAAATGATTCGAATGGATGATGTAAAAGAATGTCTTGTTTCTTCATCGCAGAAAAAACATTTTCAGACTTCTTTAATACTTTAGGAATGACCGGCGTATGTGAGTCATATCTCAAATGCGGACGTTTAAAATTAGACACTAAACGTGCCAAGTTCACAGGTCCATCAACTTTATATAATTGTTCTTCATGCAAGTCGAATTCGTTGAGAAGGTAATCATAAATATGTTTTGGGCAATTTTCTGTCACTTCTAAACGGACAGCACGTCCAAATCGACGAGAGTTTAACTCCCCTTTTAATGCTTTTGCCAAATCTTCGACATCTTCATTAAGGGCTAAATCCGCATTTCGCGTCACACGGAATTGATAGCAACCTGTCGCAGTCATTCCTGGGAATAAATCAGAGACATGCTCATGAATAATCGCTGACAGCATCACGTGGTGTTCTTTACCATCGGTTAACTCGTCAGGTAAACGAACCACACGTGGTAAAGAACGTGGCGCAGGGACAACGGCTAAATCAATCTGTCGTCCAAAAGCATCTTTGCCTTCTAGCGTGACGATAAAGTTGAGTGATTTGTTGACTAAACGCGGGAATGGATGTGCTGGATCTAAACTAATTGGAGTAAGTACTGGCGCAACTTGTTCCTGAAAATATTTTTTAATCCATTGGGATTGAGCAGGTGTCAACTCTCCACGACGTAAGAAGCAGATATCTTCTTCACGTAATTTTGGAAAAATTTCATCATTCAAAATACGATATTGACGCTCTATTGCAGCATGCGCAGTCTGTGAAATTTTCTCAAGAACTTGCTTTGGTGTTAACCCATCTGGACTACGGCTTTCATTACCGAGCTCCAATTGCTCCATAACACCCGCAACACGAATTTCAAAGAATTCGTCCATATTTCTTGAAAAAATCAATAAGAAATTCATTCGCTCAAGCAATGGATGCAATGGATCAACCGCTTGTTCTAAAACACGAAGATGAAAATCTAAAATTGAAAGTTCACGATTGATATATCGTTCATTATAAGTATATTCAGTTGGAGTATTTGTCATCGCGGTATTCATACCACAAAACCTGCATGCTAAAGATCTGTCTTAAGTATGCTTCAAATTTATGACAATTTCATAAAAAATGCACATGATCACTGTGCATTTTTGATCTCACGAAAGTTTTTTAGACAATTACATTTCACGGAATTCTTGAAGCATTCATGTAACGCAAAATAATTCGCTGTTTATTTTTGAGTTTACGATCTTGACGGTGGTGTTGATAATAACGCGGATTCGGCAAGATCGCTGCCAAAAATGCGGCTTGCTCACGTGTTAGACTGCTTGCCGATTTTCCAAAATAATGACGTGCTGCAGCTTCCACACCAAAAATATGATCTCCAAATTCAATGGAGTTCATGTATACCTCAAGAATGCGTTGTTTTGACCACATACGCTCCATCATGACAGTAGCGACCGCCTCTTGTCCTTTACGTAAAAAAGAACGCTTATTAAATAAAAATAGATTTTTGGATAATTGTTGGGAAATGGTAGATCCACCCGCAACCACTTGTTCTTTTTCTTTATTTCTTTCCAAAGCATGTTTTATGCCGTCAAAATCAAAGCCATGATGTTGCATAAATTTAGCATCTTCAGCTGCAATAATCGCACGTTTCAGATGATCACTGATATTCTCATAATCACGCCATTGATGCTGAATAGGCTTCGAACTGTCGGTCCAGTATGTCCAACGCATGAGCATCGTTGTATCAACAGCATTGGTTCTCCACCATGCAAGACTTGAAAAAATCCATAGTTGAATTACAAGGATGATACTGACAATGACCAATAAAGTTCGAACAATAAATGCTTTCATGTCAGTGTGTTGCTCCTTTTGTTAGCGTAGTACATGCTTGACCTTAATCCATATCATTATCACAGAATACAATGACATGACTGAAATGCAACCACCCCAATTTCAAAGCCAATCACGTCTACCCTTAAGTCAGATTACGTTTTTAATCATTACACTGAATGTTGGACTTTTTATCTGGCAAATCTTTAGCGGGGTGGATATATCAAACCCAGCAACAATAGATGCTTTGCGCTGGGGTGCTGATTATGCACCGCTGACTTATTTAGAGGAACCCCTCCGAATCTTCAGCAGTACATTTTTTCATTTTGGTCTTATTCATTTAATGCTCAATATGTGGGCATTGTATATCTTTGGCAATGTCGCTGAGAAAACACTTGGACACGTTTATTTTTTAGGCTTGTATCTATTAGCAGGCATTATGGGAAGCTTGATCAGTGGACTGATTGATATTCGGAATAGTTACGAGTTATTGGAGCATGTCAACCATGATTTATTTCCACGTGTATCCGCAGGTGCATCAGGTGCCGTTATGGGTTTAGGTGGTGCTTTAACGCTCTTATCTCTTTTTCCCCCTTTACCACAACAACAATTTCTCTTTGATCGTAAATCGCTGCTGATCATCTTGGCATTAAATATTGGTATGGGATTCATGATCCCTGGAATAAATAATGCAGCGCATATTGGTGGAATGTTGATGGGTGCAGTCATGGCTTTATGTTGGTACATCGGTCAACGATTTAGACTAGGCTTCACCACTACCATCGTGGTACTTCCTCTAGGCATCTTCTTATGTTGGCTCATGTATCAATATAACTTAGGCTTAGTGAGCGGAATACAACCCATTTGGGCTGAAATGTTGCAGCAAATGAAAATGCAATTGGCGTATTAATTCCAATTGCATTTTTTAGACCTCATAAATTTTATGATTGATTGAGTTCGCGCAAGCTTTTTAATGGAGGAATCTCAGTTAAGTAGCTTAAACGATAACGACCAATCAGCGCACATAAGATCATCATGCTCATAGGTAGAATCACCCAGATTTCCCAATGCGGTTGTATTGCGAGATCCATTTTATAACTGGCGATCGCACTGATGACCTCAGCAAAAAAACACGATACTAAGCCAGCCATAAAGCCGATAAATCCAATTTCTAAACTCAGCATATTTTTCAAATTGGATTTTGAGCTGCCAAATGATCTTAAAATCGCGACTTCTCGCTTTCGCTCATCCATCAATAAATTAATGCAAGCAATCAACACCAAAAAACCTGAAACACTGACGAGAAGCGCAAGAATGGTAATAATCTGAACCAGAACAGATACTAAGTTTTTAATTTCCTCTAAAATTAAGGAAACATCGATAAATACAGTATTTGAGAACTGCTGAATTAGATTGACCAACTTGGATTTTTCATATTGAGGTACAAAAAAACTTCCTAAATAACTTCCAGCATTTTCATCCATCGTATTCGGTGCAAAAATGAAGAAAAAGTTTGGACTGAAGCTTTCCCACTCGACTGTTCTTAAATTTACAACATTGGCTTGAAGTTCCCCTTCTGGCAAGCTAAAACTGAGTTGATCACCCACTTTTATCCCTAACTCTTCAGCAAGATTTGCTTCAACAGAAACATCTCCCACCTGCTGCAATTGCTGCTGCCCACTGACAATGACATTATCTTCTGGATAGCCTTGAGCTTGAGTCAAATTCAACTCTCGTCTGAGTGAGTTATTTTGCGCTCTTAATGATTCTGAAAATGGCTGACCATTATGTTTAATTAGGCGTCCGCGGATATTCGGATACAAGGGTGTACTTGGCCAACCTTCTTTTTCGATCTGAGCTTTAAATTGCTCAACTTCAAATGGAGGAAGACCATAAATAAATTGATTTGGCGTACCTTCAGGTAACTGTTGCTGCCAACGATCTAATAGATCCGTCCTTAATACTACAAGAACTGTAATCAGGCTCAGACCTAATGCAAGTGCAGTAATTTGAAATGCTGTTTGATTAGGTACACGTACATAGGCTGACCATCTATTTTTCAAAGATTTGATCATCTTTAATAGCAACCAAACTATGCTGAACATACTTGCACACAATGCGAGGATCGTACCGATAACGAGCAATGAGAGCTGTATATTTTGAGTGAGCAAAATACAAAATAAAATAAGACTTACAGCTCCCGCTCCCAATAAGGTCAAGAGAGAAAGCGTAGATTTAACATCCTCACGGATAACACGAATTGGAGGCGTATTTAAGAGCTGCATCAAACTTGGGACAATAAATCCAAACATCACAATGACACTGGTGAATATTGCAATCGGCAAAGGACCCAAAACCAAATCAAACAAGCTAAATTGGATGTCTAAATGCGGAATTAGTTGCAACATAAACTGCAATAAAATATAGCCTAGACCAATCCCTAACCCAGTACCGATGAACATCGCAATTGCGACGGCAATCATAAGCAATGCAATATAGTTCTTAAGAATTTGGAACTTTGCAGCCCCCATACATCTCATTAAAGCAACATGATCTTGATTTTGTTGAACGTACCGTTGACTGGTCAACGCAATTGCAATACCGCACAGTAAAATTGTAAGAATGTTTGCAAGCTGTAAAAAAGTATCTAGATTTTCAATTGGACGCATCAAGCGGGTATTCGCCTCATCCGCAGTTCTCAAGCGAATTGAGCTTTGAGTTTCCATTGCTTGCTGATCATCTGCATTTGGTTCAATCATTTTTTTAGGATAGAGCTGATCAAAATAAGCCGTAAACTCATTAAGTCTATTCGGCTCACCAGACATAAGCAGACGATATTCGATACGACTTCCAGGCTGAATCGCATTGGTTGCCGCAACATCAGATTGTGAAATGATCACTGTAGGTGAAAAGGCTGAAAATCCGAGTTCTTGGTTAGAATCCTTTTCAATGACTCCTGTGACTGTAAAACTCGCATCTGCGATTTGAACCCTCTCCCCTATTTCGACATTTAATAAATCTAAAGCACGTTGACTCAGCCATACCTCTTCTGACCGAATAGCAGTTTGATCAGGTTGAATAATGAGTTCACCACGTAGCGGAAAATTGGACTCAATCGCTTTGACATTCACCATGACAAATTGTTCATCAGTATGTGCCATTGAACCAAAAACCGTCACTTGGGACTGTTGTAGATTGAGTTGGTTCGCCTTCTGTTTAAATTTTTCATTGAGCGGATATTGATCACTCAACACTAGATCTGCAGCTTGAAGCTTAGCAGCCTGCAATGAAACAGCTTGTTGAATCTGATCATTACTGAACTTTAAAGCGGTTGTCGCACTAATCGCGAGACTCAATGCAAAAATGAGCAAATAAATCCCTGTGCTAGCAAAACTTTGCTTCAACAAAGGTTTGAATAGCGCACTCATACACGCTCTCCAGAAGCTGAAGCGCCTTGCACTTTTTCTAATTGACCATCGATCAATTCATAATGCGTCTCACATTTTTGTGCTAGCTTTTGATCATGGGTGACTAAAACCAATGTAGTGCCCAGCTCCCGATTCAAATCAAATAAAAGCTGTTCAATCTCCTGGGCTGTCGTCCCATCTAAATTTCCCGTTGGTTCATCCGCAAATACAATTTTGGGCTCAGCAATTAAAGCTCGTGCAATTGCTACGCGTTGTTGTTCTCCCCCAGACAGTACTTTAGGTGTTTGAGTACTTTGACGATCTAAACCCACTTTGTTCAACCAATAAAGGGCTTGTTGTTCTGCTTTGGCATAATCAAAATTCTTTTGAATTCTCAGCGGCAACATGACATTTTCAAGCGCAGATAAAGAAGGTAAAAGCTGAAAGGATTGAAATACAAAACCAATATTTTCAAGTCTAATTTGAGCGCGTTGCTCTTCGCTTAATTGCTCAACTGCTATACCATTAATCGACAATGTTCCTGAACTTGGCTGATCTAATGTCGCCAGAATTCCCAACAGTGTAGATTTTCCAGAACCCGATCTACCTGTGATTGCGACTTGCTCGCCAGGATAAATTTGTAGATTTAGATTCTCAAAAATCGTCAACTTTTTTTGTTGGATCTGTATTGTTTGTGTCAATTGCTGTGCAGAAATTAACGCTTGTGGCATGATTGAAGAAGTTGAGTCATTACGAACCATAGAAAGCCTTTATGCAAATCAGTCAAAGTTTAAATATTGTTACGTTGAGAAAAACTGCCTTTTTATTTATCTGCAGTTGTCTGTTTCTTTTACCGATCAATAGCTTTGCAAAAACTATCCTTATTCTTGGTGATAGTTTAAGTGCTGGTTACGGCGTACCCACAGAGAAAGGTTGGGTCAATCTTTTGCAAAAACGTCTTGATCAACAGTATCCGAAACAACATCGAGTGGTCAATGCAAGTGTCAGCGGTGAAACAACCAGTGGTGCATTAGCACGTTTGCCCAAATTGCTTCAAACACACAAACCAGATATTGTTGTAATTGAATTGGGAGGTAATGACGGTTTACGAGGTCAACCTCCAAAAATGATTCAACAAAACCTAACTCGATTAGTTCAATTGAGCCAAAAATCTAATGCCAAAGTACTCATATTTGGCATGAAGATTCCTCCAAACTATGGCTCAGCCTATAGCAAAGCCTTTGAAAATAATTATAAAGTTGTGAGCCAGCAATTTAATGTGAAGTTGCTCCCTTTTTTTCTAGAAGGTGTTGCTGGAAATAATAAACTCATGCAAAAAGATCTGATTCATCCTAATGAACAAGCTCAACCTAAACTCTTAAATAATGCATATCCTTACATTAAAGGCGCTCTATAAAGTTATAGACATAGAGATCCATAAATCCCAATCAATAAAAAAGCCAGCTTAAGCTGGCTTTTTTAAAATGCTGATATTAGAAGTCAAAGAATGTAACTTCACCTGTTTCAAGTGAGTATTCTGCACCTACAACTTTTAATTTACCTTGTGCAATCAAGTTTTCCAACACCGCAGAACCATGGCGCAACTGGTTAACTGAAGCAAAAACATTTGAGCGAACCGCGTGTACTGAAAGCTTTTTCAAATCATCTTTTAACTCAGTTTGCATTAAAATTTCGACTGATGGACGTACGCGATTGACAATAGACATCAAATTAACAGATGGCGGTTGTTGAGGATTACGTAATGCTTCAATCGTTGAGTCGATTGCGCCGCAATGTGTATGACCCAATACAATCACTAAAGGACAATTAAAACTTTCGGCTGCAAACTCCACACTTCCAACTTGAGATGGAGCTACGATATTGCCTGCTACACGAATAACAAATAAATCACCTAAGCCCTGATCAAAAACCATTTCAGCTGGAACACGTGAATCAGAACATCCTAATACAATCGCAAATGGCTCTTGAGTTTCAGCCATCTGAGCGCGCTCATGATGCGTCAATAATCGTTGATGCTTGGTTTGACCTTCAACAAAACGTTGATTACCAATTTTTAAACGTTCTAAAGCTTCTTGTGCAGTTAGCATCTTGTATCCATGGTTTATCAAGGTTTGAGGTAATTTTAATACTGTGCTTTTTGATTGTCACTGACAAAATTTAAACTCTGTTACAATTTTTGTTAATTGCTAAAAATATCTTCAATTTCTTCAAATCTGATGATTATGATCATTCCTTACTGAAACACTTTAGCAGCTGATTCAGCGCTTAAATTTATGTTTATGAAGTAAAACTTATTTAAATAGAGAACCAATTATCACAAAAATAGGATTTATTTTTTTACTTTTAACTACTACTTTATAAAAGTCACTTGATTATAATGTCGCCCTGTTTTAAGGGATTTCACCTGCATGTTTGTTCATCTTCCTTTACCCACATTGAAGCATCAACATTTATTTTTCATTTTACTCGCGTTAATGCTCAGCCTCGGTATCTCATCTACTCGAGCAAATACTGTTGAATTTATCGACTATCAAAAAGTTTTAAATGAAGAACGTGCTTGGGCAGGACTATCCACTAAAACGATTCGCGTCGGAGATGTTGTGTGGTCTTATAGCGAAGGTGGTCCTGCTGATCGACCTGCCTTATTGCTAATTCATGGTATAGGCATGAATCGAGACAGTTGGAATCATGTAGCTCGGAATCTCACACAGCAACATCGTGTCATTATTGTTGACTTGCCTGGAAGTGGACAAACGTTAACACCAAAGGGATTTGACTTATCACTTCCTCATCTGACTGAACAGTTACGTCGTTTTGCAGAAGCATTACGCATTGAAAACCAGCTTAATCTAGCGGGTCACTCTGTCGGTGGATCAATCGGACTGATGTATGCTGCTAAATATCCTCAAGAAATGAAAAGTTTATTTCTGATCAGTGCCGGTGGATTATTCAGAAGTAACAAAACATTCTTCCTCAATAACCCAATTTATTTAAAGCAGCTTTTAATCTCACAACCTGGAGACTTGAATTATGTTTCTAGGAGAGTCATGCATAAAGCTCCCTTCGTACCCAGTTTAATCAAGAAACAACAAGAGCAAGCACTTATTCAACGCGCGGCGGATACATCTGAGTTGATTCATCAGCTTGTTAAACTTAATCAACAGTACACCGTTGAATCATTTGCTCAATTGTTAAAAAATATTGAGGTTGAAACATTGATTTTGTGGGGAAAACAAGATCAGATAGTAAATGTTGAAGTTGCACATGAATTAGGGACCGCCTTAAAAAAAGCACATCCCCCTATTCTATTAGATCAAATTGGTCATACACCTATCGTAGAAACACCTGATCTTGTGGCGCAACATTACTTAAGTTTTTTAAATAAGATGAATGCCGTTAAAACGTCATCGTCAAATTAAGGATATTGAGAATTTTCATGGAAAAAAATCCTAAAATCGAACAGTTGATTGAGGCACATTTGGCATTTCTTGATCATGAATTTTCTCAAGATGACACCATTGAAAATGAATTTTTATATTTTTATCAATGGTTTCGAAAACAACCTTTAAAGCAAATTTGGTCTTTCGAGGTGATTAGTGCACTGCTTCAAAAACAAATTCTAAATACACCTACAACTGATTCTCTCGTTCAACAGATTGCGGAGCATATTCGATTTGCGTTGGTTCATCCGCTTAATGAAACGACTCAAATCGAAGATATTATCTCGGTTCACACCATTGATCGAATTGCACTTTATATTTCATCTAAAAGTGCTCACCGCCAAGCTCTAATTAAACGTATTGTGAACAATCCCGCATTTTCGAGTATGCTCACCGAGTTAATCCATCATTCTATTCAGGATTATATTGATAATTCAGTGATGAATAAAAAAGTACCCGGTGTCGGCCGCTTTATGAAAATGGGGAAATCAGTTCTTGAAAGTGTCACTGATTCAAATCTTGATGATACGGTCAAACATTATCTTCAAAAAAATATTATCAAGATCAGTCAAATTAGCGAACAAGTGATTAACCAACACTTTGATGATAATAAGCTATACCACTTTCAAGCCAATCTTTGGCACAAAATAAAGCAAGTCCCACTCTCTGCTGTTAAAAACTATGTTGAAATCAATGATCTACCAAATACTGTGGCAATGGGACATGATATTTGGGACAACCTCCGTCAAACTGAATATCTAAAGCAACAAGTACACGATGGTATTTACACTTGGTATTGCCATAATCAAGACCGCTCTTTTGATCTGATCATGCAAGATATCAATATCAACGAAAGCCTTGTTCAAAATGAATTAAGTGCTCTACTCTGCCCCGTAATCAAGCATATGATTTCTAGTGAACACCTTAAACACCGTGCACGTGTATATCTTGAAAAATTCTACTATTCTGAACCAGCACTAAGTATTCTCACATCTTAATTAGAAAACCGCTCCTTAGAGCGGTTTATTAGAAATATGTCGTCGGTATTTGAATCTCAATTTGATGCTCACTCAGCAATGAATTGAGACGTTCTATTTTACGTAGGTCCTTTGATTTTCTATGCTCGCTTATAGGGTAGATATAATGGCAATTCATCAATAAAAATATACTTTCAACAAGTAGTTTTAAATTTTGCTGAAAACAAGGAAGGTGATGTAACTGTTGAAAAGTTTTAGAACCTGTTCTTAAACTTTCAATAATTGCACTGATCACCTCCTTCGGAGCTTGAATTGGGCCAATTGATGTTTTTAAATTAATATTATCCAATCGCTCATTGTTAAGAATAAGATCTAATCTAATCTTATGTAAAATTCCTAAATGGTCTTCAAAACGGTAATTCACTGATTTTTTTTGAAACAAATCCATACGCTGCTTTGAATCCCGAGCAATATCTTTTAGATACTCTTTTGTATTCGAAATATTCACATCTGATATCAACTGTTGCAAGTCGACTGGAATGCTAAGAGAATCTAAGTTTTCAGTTGGAACTGCACTCCCAATATATGATAGATCAGCTTCGATCTTTAAAATCTCATGTACATCTACACTATAAAGGGGTTGCCAATAATTAGTTAAAAGTTCGTGAGCGAGATAATTGGTATCATTTTTTAATGTATTCACAATTCCTTGTATTTTGTCATATCCAATAAAAGCGCCTCTCCGATTTAATTCACTCACTAGTGCTGTAGACAATTCAATACTTTGAGCAGATTGCTGAGACGTATTTTTATCAACCAAGTTAAAGATTTTTTGAATAGGCTGTAAAGTAGCGGATCCAGGAAAGCACATATAGTGTAAATAGAATAGCCCTTGGTCCTTTAAAGATTTATCTAGAATCTGCCTAATAAAATATTGATTGTGTTCAGAAACCCAAGAATACACTCCATGACAGACAATGAAATCAAACACTTCATTATTATTTTTGTTAAATTTTTCAAAGTCTATATTTAAGAATCTTATATTGCTTAACTGTAAGGATTGAGCAAGCTCTGTAGCTCGTTGTATGTGTTTGTCATTAAAATCCACTCCGACAAACTCAGCGTGCGGATTTGCAATTGCTGCCACAATCAAGTTAAGACCACAACCACAACCTAACTCTAAATATCGAAAATTTTGAGATATATCTGGCGCTATATAACCTTGAAATTGGCTGATTGTACTCAGCCAAATTGGCTGCATCTCTGGATAAAAAAACATAGGATAGATGGTGTCAACCACATAGCCATCGACGCGCTTCATTATTTTCCTTCTAAACTCGACTATTCAAAGCTTGGAGTAAGATTCTCGCTCTCACTCCAAGCACAAGACATTAAAACTTATAATTCAAGGCAAAGCTGTAACGTCGACCATCAAGCACCCAATCATTTCCATCTTTCAGTACATTTTTGTTTGCAACATTATATACACCAGTAGATAGCTGGAATTGGTCACTATACTTATACACAGCTCCAACATCTACAAATGTATAAGCTGGCGTTTTATCTCCGTCGGTATCACCCACTGTTTTGCCACGATAATTCAATTGAGTCCATAAATACAATTGATCATTAAAGTCCCAATCCAAGCCTGCATTAAACATATGTTTAGGCAAATTATTCAATGGTTTACCTTCATACTGTCCAGATTTTTGCTCACTATCTGTAAATGTATAAGAGTGTCTATATTTTAAGTAATCTGTGATGTTGTAATCTGTGGTCAGTTCAAGCCCTCTAATTTCGGCTTTATCAATGTTATAGTTGAGTGTATAACCATTTGCGTTATATGGCAGATTAGGGTTGGACTGATAGAAAGCACTGCTATCAACGAAATCATTAATTTCAGATTGAGTGTAAGGCGGCTCACCGTCATTTTTTGGGGGAAGTCGACTACCATCTAAACGACCAGATCGAGTAATTTTATCGTTAAAGTCAGTTTGATAGACCATAAGACTTGCAGATAAACCCAATTCAGGATGAGTGAATGCAAAACCTGTTTCATACGTTAAACTGGTTTCTGGCTTTAAATTTGGGTTTGGCATAATTGCCCCGCCCATTGAGTTCAGCATGTAATCTGGAGAAGAATTACGTAAGCTCGGCGCTTTATAGCCTGAAATTACACCTCCTTTTAAAGTCACGTTGTCTGTAGCTTTATAAACTGCATATGCCTTTGGACTGAAATTATCACCAAAAAACTCATTTTCATCGAAACGACCACTTAAGGTTAGTGCTAACTTATCACTGACATTCCAAGTATCTTCTGCAAAAATAGACCATTGATATCGATCCATTTTAGTGACTTTACCAGCCATCGCTGCATTTTGGTTACTTGTACCATCTTCAAGATTTTCTTTTAAATATCGCCCGCCAATGGTCAGACTATGATCTTCGAAAAAGTACGTTCCTTGTGTATTGGCTGTGATAGTCTCAAATAAAATCCCCCCTGGATTTTGAACTTTACCCACAGTACGCCCTGTAATTGCATTATTTTTATCTTTATCATATTGCAAGTAAGAAGTAAGTTTTAGATTGTCGTAATCACCATCATGAGTAAGACTAAAATTATTTTTTTCTAATTCGGAGTAAGTCCCTGTATTCGGTACGACATCTGAACGATAGATTAGCTCACCATCATCATTACGATTATTCGTATTATATGCTGGATAATAATTTCCATTAGATAGAACGAAATCTTTACCATCAATATCAACTTTAGGACCCGTTACTGAAACATACTGGGTATAACTTTTACCTGGGTTGTGTGTACGCTCTTGTTGAGTTCTTACATATTCAGCAGTGAGTGTGTTTTTTTCATCTGGTGTAAAAACAAACTTTGTACCTAGATTTGTTTTTTGAAAATCTGGTTCACTCTCACCTGTTTCGGCTGTATTTTTTTGTAATGAACTTTCTTCAATCGTTTGAAGACCAGCTGTAACTTGAACCGAAAGAAGCTTATCAATTAATGGTGCATTTACATACAAGCTGGTATTGGTTGCGTCGTTGTTAACGTCATTCGATTTACCAGCTTTGATATATTCTGTTCGAATACTTGCAGTCAAACTATCTTGATGCTTTTTAGTAATGATGTTAATTACACCACCCATTGCATCAGAACCATATAGAGAGGATGACGGGCCTCGAATCACTTCAATACGTTCAATCGATTCTATTGGCGGTAAGAAGTTTACTGATGCTCCTTGAACCCCCCCATTTGTTGTTAAAAGACTACCATCATTCATTGGACGTCCATCTACTAAAAATAGGGTATAAGCTGATCCCATACCCCGAATGGAGATCGTCTGGTTCGTTCCACCGCCTTGTACAAATACACCTGGAACATTTTTCAATGCATCAGTTACATCACTATAAGATTTTTTTTCTAATTCTTCGGCAGTAATCACTGAAATCGTAGCAGCAGCATCCGCTATATTTTGCTCATAACCACTCGCTGAAGTTACGACAATTGTTTTTAACTTAGTTGTATCTTGTTTTGCATTAGTATCTTGACCAATTTGCTCTTGTGCAAAACTTGAAACCGACATGGTGGTTAAGACAGCAAACGCTAACTTAGATTTTAAAAATGTCTTTTGCATTGTGTAATTACCAAAGAATGTGTGGAGAGATCTTGTTCGAATTGTGTCGCATTGTAACAAATGATAATCACTTTGCAATAGATTATGATAACTATTCTCATTTATAGTTTTGTTTTTACATTTCAATTTTATTGATATTACTCATTTTGTTCAGTTTTCATAAAAAAAAGCCCCCTTTTAATGGGAGCTTTTCAAATCAACTTTTGTAAATTTAAAGGCAACTTATTTCATATAAGCGCCTTCTGATTGGCTGTGGTCTGTCTGGTCCACAACACGTTGTAACTCTGGGATATGCTGTTTTAGCGTAACTTCAACACCTTGTTTAAGTGTCACATCAATTGCTGAACACCCTTGACAGCCACCACCAAATTTCAAGACCGCTGTTAAACCATGCTCAGCATCTTCAACCACTTCAACCAATGCACAGTTTCCACCATGTCCTGCTAAACCAGGGTTAATTTCTGACTGTAATACATAGGTTATACGTTCTTCAATCGATGCATCTGGACCTACACGTGGCACTTTCGAGTTAGGTGCACGGAAAGTCAACTGACCACCAAAGCGATCTTTGTTGTAATCAATCACTGCATCCAATAAGTATGGGATTGATGGTGTATCAATATATGCAGCAAATTTTGGATATTCTTGTTTATAGTCGGTTGGAACGACTTCATCTGGTGCACTATACGCCATGCAGCATTCAGCACGTGGTGTACCCGGATGTTCTACGAAAACACGTACCGCGATACCAGGAGTATTTTGCTTCTCTAAAAGTTCAAACAAATACTCTTGCGCAGTTGGTGTAATTAATAAATTTGGAATTTCTTCAGCAACTGCAGTGCTGGTGTTCTCAGTCGACATAACAATTTTTCCTCAAGCTGAAGACTCTATTTTAACTGAAGATCGGGGATAATATTTAAAATTCAACTAAATTTGTCAGAATTATTATATTAATAACAATTAAATTTAAAAAAATGGCATGATGAACAGAATTAAAGCAATTTATTCAATCTTATCCATATGCTTGATTTACCTTTTAATCATACTGTCACCATCGTTTTAATTACGGTTGCCATTTCACTGGTTGCATTTTCCAATCAAAATATTATGAATCGTTTGATTTTTTGGCCTCCAGCCATGCAGAAAGGTCAATACGATCGATTTATCACGCATGGTTTTATACATGCAGATGGAACACATCTACTGTTCAATATGATCACACTCTTTTTCTTTGGAAGTGTAATTGAAAGTTTTTATCGACAATACTTATATGAACTCGGATTTGTTCTGTTCTATTTAGGCGGTTTAATCGCGGCAATTATTCCAAGCTATTTAAAACATAAAAATGATCACCGCTGGGCAAGTCTAGGGGCTTCTGGAGCAGTGTCAGCAGTCTTGTTTGCTTATATTTTATTTCAGCCATGGAAACTGATATTTGTCTTCTTTATTCCAGTTCCAGCCATTATTTTTGCCGTGCTTTATGTTGCTTATAGTATTTGGTCAGGTAAACGTGGAAACAGTAACATCAACCACAGCGCACATTTATGGGGTGCAGCCTACGGTGTCGTGGTTACGATATTGATTGAACCTCAAATTATTCCACATTTCTTCAGCAAGTTGCTTCAACTACCTTTTTAATTCTTAATCCTTGCGGAGGATTAAAACACTCCGCATAAATACCCTTCAATTCAAAGTAGATACTAGTAAGAAGATAAAAACACAAATTCAACAATGATAATGATTATCATTTATATATTCATGTTAAGCTTTTATCAAACCTCGAGGTATTGATATGACTTACATTAAACTTCCATTGGCACTCATTCTTTCATTCAGCGCCTTTGTTTCATATGCTCAACCTGTTCAATTCACTTATCAAGATCAAACTATTCAACTTCAAAATACGCCACAGAAGCTAGCTGTTTACGAACTATCCGCGTTGGATACACTGAATGCTTTAGGTATTCAAGCATCAATCGTACCCGAAACTACTTTTGTTGGTGCTTTGAAAAAATTTAATGACAAACAATATGTAAAAGCTGGATCTTTATTTGAACCCAACCAAACCTTATTAAAAGAACAAAAGCCAGATCTCATCATTGTCGGCGGGCGTTCTGCTGCAAAATTAAATGAGGTCAAAAAAATTGCACCTGCAATCAACCTCTGGCCTGATACTCAAAACTTCAATCAAGACCTGAAAAATCGCACACTTTTTTTAGCAAAAATGTTTAATAAGGAACAACTCGCACAATCTAAATTAGATCATGTCTATGCCCTTCAAGCACAACTTAAACAACTCACTAAAGGCAAATCCGGCCTGATGCTTTTTGCCATGGGTGATAATTTTATACCGCATGCAAAGAATGAAAGATTTGGATTTGCCTATGATATTTCTGGCTTAAAGTCAGTGGTGCCGACTGCAGCACCTCAAGCCTCAAGTGCTCGACCTGCTCCAAACTCACCAGAAGCTCTTGCTGCCGCGCAACGCAATTTAGAGCGTCTAGCACAAGCAATAAAACAAAATCCTGATTTCATCATTGTGTTAGACCGTGGTGCTGTAAACACGCAAAACTATGCTGCGAAACAACATATTCAATCACATCCATTACTCAAGAATAGTCAGGCAGTCAAAGAGAATCGTGTCATCTTTGTTGATGCCGATGCCTGGTATTTAACGGGCGCTGGCTTAGATAACACTGCATTTATGTTAGAAGAATTGACCAATGGTATAAAAAATACTAAATAATTGATTTTATTTATAAAGGAAGCCTTCGGCTTCCTTTTTTTAGAAATATCTCGTAATAATTCAATCAATATCTGGTAATTAATGCCACCTAGATCATTAATTTTGTCAGGATAATGTAGGCATCCGCGAATTTATTCATTTTTTTTTGAGATTTTTTGCATGTCTAATCAACCTGATGGTTTACAATTTTCCTCTAACACGTCTTCTAAACCCAGCAGTTCAAAATCAGGCCAACGCATCGTCAGTGCGGCATTACAACAAATTCAGCCAGAATACGCTGATGCAGTTATCAATGAAAAGAATTGGCGCAAATCCTATCCGATTCATTTTAAACGGTTGGTAGAATGTGGGCTCTCATCACCTGAAGCTGCGCTGCGCATCGCTCAAGATGGACTTCAACAAGCTTATGAAGAGTTTAGTTTTCAACGTGATCAACATACACATGCATTGAATGAAGTGATGAATCTTAAATCAAAAGATTTAAATACCTACACACTTCAAGGAAACTCTAATGCTGAGCCGCAATGGTTTGTACCTTATCAGGGTAAAAATTTAGAAGGTCAAGCCCTACTCGACCAAATTCAACTTTGGTTAGACCGAGGTATTATAGAAGCATCACATGCTCAGGCACTACAAGCGTGTGTGCAGCATCCAGAGTGGTTTGACCTTTCGGATCGAACAATGGTGCTGTTTGGTGCAGCTTCTGAAGCAGGACCTTTACCTTGGCTGGCGAAATGGAAAGCCAATATCGTGGCGCTTGATTTAAATCATGAGCGAGTATGGACAAAGATTTTGAATACTGTTCTGCAAGGCAATGCGACCTTATACGCTCCAAGTGTCGAATCAATAGATTCATCTGCATCTATACGTGAAGCTGCAGAGCGTTTAGGCGTTAACTTATTAACAGATACCCCTGAGATTGCACATTGGCTCACCCAGTTTGATCGAGACTTAGATCTTGCCGCGATTGCGTATTTAGATGGCGAAAAGCACGTTCGTGTTTCTATGGCGATGGATGCCATTATGCAACATGTCAGCCAACAAAAATCGAATACCAGTTTAATGTATATGTGTACGCCCACTGACGTCTACGCTGTACCACAGGAAGTGATTCAAGCTGGATTAGATAAGTTTAAATCACGCTCTAAACTTGAAAATATTCTGTCCAAGAGTATTTCGACTGTCTCTCGTGATTATTTTTTCAAACAAAATGAAGAACGCTTATTCCAATGTCATGATAAACAGTATGGGATCTGCGACTGTCTTGTGGTTGAACAAGGTCCAAATTATGCGTTGGCGAAGAGGATTCAACAATGGCGCGCTACGTTAGCACGGTCACAAGGTCAACGTGTCAGCATTAATATTGCTCCATCGACCACTACACATTCGGTAACCAAAAACCCATTATTAAAAGCTGCTTTCAATGGTGCCAATTTGTTTGATGTTGAAGCATTTGAACCCGCGACGACCAATGCGATTATGGCTGCGTTGTGGATTCATGATTTGAGAAACCCACAGTCGGTTGCCAATCCTGACATCGCCCTCAATCATCCATTAGACTTAATCATGCATGGTGCTAATCATGGTGGATTATGGCGTGTAGCATATCTCGCACGCACCGCCCTACCATTTGCCGCATTATATGGTTTTGCTGAGGAAAAACTCCCCTTGAAAAAACTTTGGTCTAAATTCCAAAAATAAGTGTCATAAACAATTGATCATAAAAAAAGCGCTGATTGTTCAGCGCTTTTTTAGTCTTTAAGTATTGAATTCAATCAGGTGAACTGAAGGAACAACCAGAATAAACCACCTGACAAACAGATTGTTGCTGGCAGTGTGAAAATCCACGCTGATAAGATTGTGCGAACCATTTGGAAGTTTAAGCCCGACTTATTCGCAACCATCGTACCTGCTACAGCAGAGTTTAAAACGTGTGTTGTTGACACTGGCATACCAAAGCCATCAGCAGCAGCAATCGTTGACATTGCAACTAACTCTGCAGACATCCCCTGACCATAAGTCATGTGTTGTTTACCAATACGCTCACCAACGGTAACAACAATACGTTTCCAGCCTACCATCGTCCCTAGACCTAATGCCAATGCAGTCGCAACTTTCACCCATGTTGGAATGTATTGAAGGAATGAATCTAAGTTATCACGGTAGTTGTCCACTGTTTTTTCTTGCGCTTCAGTCATGGCAGGTAAAGCTTCTGCTTTATCTAAACGCTTGAATGCAGTCGTGCTGAGGTACATATCATTACGGAATTCAGCCACTTGATCTTCAGGAACATCTTTAATGGATGTGTAGCTTCCTACTTTTTCACCTAAATGATCGGTTAAACTTGCCAAAGCTGGCACAACTTCAGGCGTGATTTCTTTGGTTTGGATATATGACGTGATAATTTCACGCGCTTTTTCATCTGGAATATCTTGGTGATTTGGATAAATCAAATCAGCAGTTTGAGCAGATAACTGACCAAACGTTTGGATATGTTGTTGATCTAGACTCTTGTTTAAAGAGTATGCCAATGGCACGATCCCGATCAGAATCAACATAATCAGACCCATACCTTTTTGACCATCATTTGAGCCGTGTGCAAAACTTACACCGGTACACGTGAAAATCAAAATGGCACGAATAAGTGGCGGCGGCGGTTTATTCCCTTCTGGTGGTTGGAATAATTCCACTTGTTTCTTAAAGATTTTTTTAACCAATAAGAACAATACAGCCGCAAATGCAAAACCGATTAATGGTGAGAATAAAAGTGCTTTACCCACTTTCATCACCTGTTCCATGTCTACACCTGACGCACCATTACCTGCGTTTAAGATGTAGTTCATGATGCCCACACCTAAAATTGAACCGATCAGTGTATGAGAGCTAGAAGCAGGGATACCGAGGAACCAAGTTCCTAAGTTCCATACGATTGCGGCAATCAACATGGCAAAGACCATGGCAAAACCAGCACCTGAACCGACGTTCATAATCAATTCAACAGGCAATAGCGCGATAATACCGTAGGCAACTGCACCACTTGCGACCATTACGCCAAGGAAGTTACAGAAGCCTGCCCACATTACAGCGACAGGTGCAGATAAAGCGTTGGTATAAATAACTGTTGCCACAGCATTGGCCGTGTCATGGAAACCGTTAACGAACTCGAAACCCAATGCGATAAACAATGCCG
This sequence comes from Acinetobacter sp. 24-47-67, assembly GCF_056779735.1. Classification (NCBI taxonomy): domain Bacteria; kingdom Pseudomonadati; phylum Pseudomonadota; class Gammaproteobacteria; order Moraxellales; family Moraxellaceae; genus Acinetobacter; species Acinetobacter sp. 24-47-67. Next base: position 37,206 of record NZ_JBWYIK010000004.1, on the reverse strand, counting down.
TGGCCAACATGATCACAGCATAAAGATTTAAAGCAGGCACATGAGATAAATCAGCAGCCAACTGAAAACCAATGTAAATCAAGGTTGAAACAATCAGTGTAAGGAACACTGGCATAAAGAATTTCGGCGTTGGCACGTGAACATTCGTCGACTGCATAGGCGTTGACGATTGTGCTGAATCTGAAACTGGAGTTTGATTAGAATTCATGCAAGCAGAGAAAGAGGATAAATATCCCCTCTATTGTTCAATTTAATTATTACAATTATATGACAAAGAGCTGTCATATAAGTCATCCAAATGACACTTATTTAAGAAAATTAAACTTTAAAAACAACCAATATTCAAAATTTAACAATAATAATCAGATAGTTAATACAAAACCCTCGTCTTTAATCTTTATTTCAATCGGTAATTAAATAGATGAAATAAAGATGACATCACTGTCACATTTGTTACAACGGCAGTTATTATTACATTAGATTATGACAACATGATGAAATATAGACAGTTTCAGTTTTGATAGATTGATCATCGTAGTTGATGGATGAAATTCATCCTTAATTTTTTGGGAATAGGTTCATAAATTTTTATTTATCAGAAAAGTGGACGTAACTCTGCTAAAATATTGCACCATTATTTGTGCAGATTTTTGTGAGAGTCATTTGATGTCTACCCTCGCCACCTTAAAAGCGCTTCTTGCCAAACGTATCCTGATTATTGATGGTGCAATGGGTACCATGATCCAACGCCACAAATTGGAAGAAGCTGATTACCGTGGTGAACGTTTTGCGGATTGGGCCTACGACCTTAAGGGTAATAACGACTTATTGGTTCTAACTCAACCACAGATTATTCAAGGCATTCATGAAGCTTATCTTGAAGCTGGTGCAGATATTATTGAAACCAACTCGTTCAATGGAACGCGTGTTTCAATGTCTGACTACCATATGGAAGATTTGGTTCCTGAGATTAACCGTGAAGCAGCTCGAATTGCCAAAGAAGCATGTAAAAAATACTCAACACCTGAAAAGCCACGTTTTGTCGCGGGCGTATTAGGACCAACGTCACGTACCACTTCAATTTCACCAAATGTAAATGATCCGGCATTCCGTAACATCACCTTTGATGAATTAAAAGTTAACTACATCGAAGCGACGAAAGCATTGATTGAAGGTGGTGCAGACATCATCTTAATTGAAACGGTCTTCGATACCCTAAATGCCAAAGCTGCGATCTTTGCAGTGAAAGAAGTGTTTAAAGAAATTGGTTACGAACTGCCAATTATGGTTTCGGGCACCATTACCGATGCATCTGGCCGTACACTCACAGGTCAAACCGCAGAAGCATTCTGGAACTCAATGCGCCATGCAGAGCCTTTATCGATTGGCTTTAACTGTGCACTGGGTGCAGATGCGATGCGTCCACACGTCAAAACCGTGTCTGACGTTGCGGATACTTTTGTTTCAGCGCATCCAAACGCTGGCTTACCAAATGCCTTCGGTGGTTATGATGAAACTCCTGAAGAAACTGCAGCATTTATTAAAGAATTTGCTGAAAGTGGCTTAATTAACATTACGGGTGGTTGTTGTGGTACGACGCCGGATCATATTCGTGCGATTGCGCAAGCGGTTGAAGGTATTGCACCGCGTCAAATCCCTGAAATTGAACCTGCATGTCGTTTAAGTGGTTTAGAGCCATTTAACATTACTAAAGATTCATTGTTTGTGAACGTCGGTGAACGTACCAACGTGACAGGTTCTAAAAAATTCTTACGCCTGATTAAAGAAGGTAACTTCACTGAAGCTTTAGATGTTGCTCGCCAACAAGTTGAAGCCGGTGCGCAAATCATCGACATCAACATGGATGAAGGGATGCTGGATTCGCAAGAAGCGATGGTGCATTTCCTGAATCTGATCGCGTCTGAGCCTGATATTTCACGTGTGCCAATCATGCTTGACTCTTCTAAATGGGAGATCATTGAAGCAGGTTTGAAATGCGTCCAAGGTAAAGCGGTTGTAAACTCAATTTCCTTAAAAGAAGGTTATGACGAGTTTGTAGAACGTGCTCGCCTCTGCCGTCAGTACGGTGCGGCAGTCATTGTCATGGCGTTTGATGAAAATGGTCAAGCGGATACAGCTGAACGTAAAAAGGAAATCTGTAAGCGCTCTTACGATGTCTTAGTCAACGAAGTGGGTTTCCCATCTGAAGATATTATTTTTGACCCGAACGTGTTTGCGGTCGCAACAGGTATTGAAGAACACAACAACTACGGTGTGGACTTCATTGAAGCCACCGGTTGGATTAAACAAAACCTTCCAAATGCGATGGTGTCAGGCGGGATCTCAAACGTATCGTTCTCATTCCGTGGGAATGAGCCTGTTCGTGAAGCGATTCATGCGGTGTTCTTATATCACGGCATTCAACAAGGCTTAACCATGGGTATCGTCAACGCAGGTCAGCTTGCGATTTATGATGATATCGATGCTGAGCTGAAAGAAGCTGTTGAAGATGTGGTGCTGAACCGTAACCAAGGCGCAAGCGGTCAAGAAGCGACTGAAAAATTACTCGCTGTTGCGGAAAAATATCGTGGTCAAGCGGGTGCACAAAAGGCTGAAGAAAACCTTGAATGGCGCAATGAACCTGTAGAAAAACGTCTTGAATACGCGTTAGTTAAAGGTATTACGACTTATATCGATGAAGATACTGAAGAAGCACGTTTAAAATCAGCTCGTCCACTTGATGTGATCGAAGGTCCACTCATGGCAGGGATGAACGTAGTGGGTGACCTGTTCGGTGCCGGCAAAATGTTCTTACCACAAGTGGTGAAATCTGCACGTGTGATGAAACAAGCCGTAGCTTGGTTGAACCCATTTATTGAAGCAGAAAAAACCCAAGGCGAAGCCAAAGGTAAAATCTTGCTTGCTACTGTTAAAGGCGACGTACACGACATCGGTAAAAACATCGTGGGTGTAGTACTGGGCTGTAACGGTTATGACATCGTTGACCTTGGCGTGATGGTGCCTTGTGAGAAGATTCTACAAACTGCGATTGATGAGAAAGTTGACATCATCGGTTTATCAGGTTTGATCACACCGTCACTCGATGAAATGGTCTTTGTTGCCAAAGAAATGCAACGTAAAGGCTTTAATATTCCGTTGATGATTGGTGGTGCAACAACATCGAAAGCGCATACTGCCGTGAAAATTGCGCCACAATATCACAATGATGGCGTGTACTACACTGCTGATGCCTCTCGTGCAGTCGGTGTTGCAACGCAACTTTTATCTGCTGATATGAAGCCGCAATTGGCAGCTGATTATGCAGCGGATTATGAAAAAATCCGTACACGTCTAGCGAATAAGCAACCGAAAGCTGCAAAACTGTCTTATGCTGAATCGGTTGAAAATGGTTTCAAAATTGACTTCGAAAAGCATGCGCCAGTAAAACCAAACTTCATTGGTTCTGAAACATTCACCAACTATCCTTTAGAAACTTTGGTGGAATACTTCGACTGGACACCATTCTTTATTTCTTGGAGTTTGGCAGGTAAATACCCGAAAATCCTTGAGGATGAAGTTGTGGGTGAAGCTGCACGTGATTTGTTTGAACAAGCACAAGCGATGCTCAAAGACATCATCGAAAATAAACGTTTCGATGCGCGCGCTACTTTCAGTCTTTACCCTGCCAACCGTGTTGCAGCAGACACTGTTGCGGTAACTGATGAAAATGGCAATGTGACGCATACCTTTGAGCATATTCGTCAGCAGTCTGACAAAGTGACAGGCAAAGCGAATTTCTCACTGGCTGACTTTGTAGCGCCGAAAGACGTGGCGCAAGATTATTTGGGTGGTTTCACTGTATCGATCTTTGGTGCGGAAGAACTTTCGCAAGAATACAAAGCCAAAGGTGATGACTATAACGCGATTATGGTTCAAGCCTTGGGTGACCGTTTTGCAGAAGCATTTGCTGAACACTTGCACCAACGTATTCGTAAAGAGTTCTGGGGCTACCAAACCGATGAACAGCTTTCGAATGAAGAGTTGATCAAAGAGAAGTATGTGGGTATTCGTCCTGCACCGGGCTACCCTGCTTGTCCTGAACATTCTGAAAAAGCGCCATTGTTTGACTGGTTAGGTACGACTGATAAGATCGGAACTTACTTAACCAGTAGCTTTGCAATGTGGCCGCCTTCATCAGTCAGCGGTTTCTACTACGCCAACCCTGAGACTGAATACTTTAACGTGGGTAAAATCTCTGGTGATCAACTTGAAGATTATGCGAAACGTAAAGGGTGGACCTTGGATGAGGCGAAACGTTGGTTAGCGCCGAATTTGGATGATTCGATTGTTTAATTGGTTTTGAATCCTCTTTACGAAGCAATGCTTCTCACCTCCTTTGATAAAGGAGGGAACAAAAATCCCCTCAAGTGAGGGGATTTTTTATTGGATTTTTAGAATCCCCCTCTTGGGAAGCAACGCTTCTCACCTTTTTCAAAGGGGGACTTTCGTGTATCAGATGGATTACGTGACAGCTCATCCCTTTTTAAGGGGAGGTTGGGAGGGATTAAAGATCTATATTTATTATTAAAATTTGGTGTGGCTTGAGGGATTCGAACCCTCTTGGGAGTTTTTAGAAACCCCAACAATACTTTTCACTAACTTAAAGCCCTGCGCAGCTACAACACCCAAGCACTCCATAGACTAAGTTTTTTCATACTCTTCCCCTTTAACATGAATGACTGCAAAATTTTATAAATGTACTCGAATGTTGATATCAACGAGAAAAACTGCAGCAGGGCTTTAAGTATATAAGCAAAAGTTAATTGCATCGGGGTATCAATGAGTCCTAGCGATGAGCCCAACCAAAACGCACTGATAGTTCCTAAACTGAAAATCTTTTAAAAAAAATATCAAATAATTCAGACTAAATCTATAATTTATTACTACCATAAATTTTAATCCTAAACATTCTAGGTTTTTCTAATATAAATCCCTCCAAACTTCCCTTTAAAAATTGGAGGAACAACGCGACTCCACAACCGCAATTAAATTCGCGCAAAGTCCCTCTTTCTTAAAGAGGGATTTAGGGAGATTCCTTAGCAATCTCTTTCAAACAATACCGATAAACCACATCCACCACATCATCAATCTGCTCCAACACCTGCCTATTATCAAATCTCAGTACCTTTAATCCAAGCTGAGCCAAAGCTTCATCCCGAATCCGATCTGCTTCTAAACCGTCTTCCGTAAAATGCTGACTACCATCACACTCAATCACCAAATTCACAGCAGGACAGTAAAAATCTACGATGTAATTTAAGATTGGCTTTTGCCGATAAAACTGCAAACCTAAAATTTTCTTATTATTAGGCAATTAAAACTTCAAAAAATTTTTTCATATAAATTTCCAAATCGGTCTAGATGCTCATAAATAGTTTCACGGCTTGAGGCATACCTCCATTGTCTTAAATATTGTTTATGATAATGATACTCATGAACCTCCGTACCAAAATCAAAAGATCCATAAACATATTTCACCCTCAAAAGAAACTTTTCACCACTGAATACCAGAATAATGATCTCATTGTTTTGACCTATTTCGATCACTAAGTTGAAATCAACATGAAATCTTTTCCCATTAAATTCCCTAATAATAATTTCTTTGTTTCGAGCTATCTCAATCGTTAAATTCAAATCGATATATTGCTGAGCTAAAACATCAAATAGTTCTTTACTAAAATGATCCTCAGAATGCATAAATTTTTCTCTAAATCATTATCTGTATCTATAAAATTTGAGTGTAGGCTGTAATGAAAAAAATTTATAGTTCAAATATCTTCCATTTGCATACTTCAAATACCATTACATCTTATAGTACGAAGTTAATAATCTCCCAAAATAATATATCCTGGTGTTTCAATGAAAAAACTCATCAACCACCCTGAAAACTTGGTTGTCGACATGTGCAAAGGCTTTGTCTTGGCACACCCCGAACTTGCATTCACTGAATCACACAAAATCATTTCAAGAAAAGAAAAACACAATAATGTTGCCCTGATCAGTGGCGGTGGTAGTGGTCATGAACCTGCACATGCGGGCTTTGTGGGTCAAGGCATGTTAGATGCAGCCGTATGTGGCGATGTCTTTGCATCGCCTTCACAAATTCAGGTCTATAAAGCATTGCAGCACGTCGCAACTGACAAAGGCGTGTTGATGATCATCAAAAACTATTCTGGCGATATGATGAATTTCCAGAATGGTGCAGCCTTAGCCGCTGAAGACGGAATTCAAGTCGACTTTGTGAAAGTTGCAGATGACATTGCGGTTAAAGATAGTTTATATACAGTCGGTCGTCGTGGTGTCGCAGGCACAGTCTTTGTCCATAAAATTGCAGGCGCAGCAGCATCAAAAGGCTTAGAGCTGAGTGAAGTTAAAGCGGTGGCACAGAAAGCCGCAGACAATGTCATCAGTTTAGGTTTTGCTTATAGCTCATGTACTGTTCCTGCCAAAGGTACACCAACTTTTACCCTTGCCGATGATGAAATGGAATACGGCGTGGGTATTCATGGTGAACCGGGCATCCGTCGTGAAAAAATCTTGCCATCAAAAGAACTGGCACAACGTATGGTCGACGACCTGTTTTTAGATCGTCCAGACATGAAAGAAGTTGCAGTATTGATCAATGGCTTTGGTTCTACCCCAATGCAAGAACTGTATCTGTTTAACCATGATGTATGCGCACACCTTGCACATAAGGGCATCAAAATTTACCGTACCTTTGTCGGCAACTACATGACCAGTATCGACATGAATGGCGCATCCATTTCATTACTTGAATTGGATGATGAACTCAAAACATACTTAGATACCGAAGCCAACACCCCTGCCTTTAAACTTGATGGTTCACCTGCTTTAGCCATTAAGTTTGCGATAAAAGATACGGCTACCAAACATCAAGGCAACAGCCAAGTTGAAACTGCAGCAGAACATGCTGAAATTCAAAATGAGCAATTTACCATTGAAAACATGCGCTATGTGGTCGATGTCATGGCAGCATGTATCATTAAAAATGAAGTGCCATTTTGTGAGTTAGACGCGCACGCAGGTGACGGCGACTTCGGCATGAGTGTGGCTAAAGGCTTTAAACAACTCAAGAAAGACTGGCAAAGCTTGATCCAAGCACAACAGATGGATGAATTCTTGCTCAATAGCTCCATGATCATTATGGAACATTGTGGTGGTGCTTCGGGTCCCATCTGGGGTTCTGCATTCCGCGCTGCAAGTAAAGCCATTCAAGATAAAACCACGTTAAGCGTGGCGGATTTTGCCGATATGCTGCAAGCCGCAGTAAAAGGTATTCAAACCACAGGCGAACGTTCATTTGGACGTGGCGCTGTTGTCGGTGATAAAACTCTCATTGATGCGCTCGTGCCATGCGCAGATTCATGGTCATCAAACACCGACAAAAGCTTTAAAGAAAATTTTATCTTAGGTGCTCAAGCTGCTGTTCAAGGTGCTGAATCGACTAAAGAGATTGTTGCACGTATGGGTCGTGCAGGTACTGTCGGTGATCGTAGCTTAGGCTATCCTGATGCAGGTGCATATGGTTTAGGTGTGATTTTTACCGATATTGCCGATCATCTAAAATAACATCTAAACATGACATGAATGATTGATCTGTTCTACAAAAAAGCCCTGATGATTCAGGGCTTTTTTTTGCTTTTTATTTTTTAAAACTTGATAATAATGCGCTGGTAATCGCCTGATTATGTGATGCCACACGAGACTTCTTCGCTTTCGCTGACTGGTCAGCTACACGTTGAATTTTGACTGCTTTTAATTTACCTTGATTTTCAACAACCTGAAATTTGACTCGGTCATTGCGTTTTGGCTCACCTTCATCTGTAGGAAAGTCAGAAATGTGGAAAAAAATATCCTCACCTGCACCACCAATAAAACCAAAACCTTTATCGGCATGATAAATTTTAATTTTGCCTTGCTGGACTTCAGACTTCATAACATTCCCAAAAAACGGTATACAATTTTCAATATTATACACGCATCTTAAAGCGCATCATCTTTGCTGATCACTTTAAATAATCATGCAAATGCTGTTGGACAATGACGCGTTTGTGTCCTTTACTTTGTTGTTCCGATAACAATGATTCCGCATCTAAGACCACTACTCTGTGACCATCATCCTGTAGACGTTTCACACCTTCAAATAACATTCGAGCACCGACATCATGGATTAAGGTCAGATGTGTAAGATCAAGCACTACTTTATTTTTACCTACAGGCTCATTCTGTAACTCACGCAAGAACATTTCAGTCTCTGTAAATTGCAAGACACCACGTAGCTCATACACCACCATGCCATCATCATACTCACGGCGACTTTGGATAATGGTTTGTGCTGAAGGGGTTCCCTCCATTAAATGTAATCCCATATCACTTGATAGACGTTCAAAGATTTCCACACCTCGAACACTGTTGCCATGGCTGTCTAATTTAGGCGAAAAAACCGCAATTCCAACCTGACCTGGTAAGACACCAATGATCCCCCCTGCCACACCACTTTTGGCAGGAATACCAACGGTGGTCAACCAATCTCCAGCTGCATCGTACATACCACACGTCATCATGACGCTAAGTACCTGACGACATACCTGACGATCTAAAATACATTTTCCCGTAACAGGGTCTTTTCCGCCATTCGCCAACACACTGCCCATTCGCGCTAAATCTTTCACGGAGACTTTAATCGCACACTGTTGAATATAACCATGAACAATCTGTTCTGGGTCTTCTTCTAGCACGCCGACGGTACGCAACATATATCCAATCGAAAGATTACGAAATGCTGTTTTGAGTTCAGATTGATAGACTTGCTCATCAAAGGTTAACTCACGCCCACACAGTTCACTCAAGAAACGTCGTAAATGTTCTGCACGAGAAACAGTCTTTTTATGAGGCAATAAAGAATGTGTCGTAATCGCACCCGAGTTAATCATTGGGTTCTTAGGAATCGATCGTTCTTTTTCTAATGAGATTTGATTAAATGCTTCCCCCGAAGGTTCAACACCAACTTTTTCTAATACCTGAGCCAAACCATGTTCTTGAATCGCTAATGCATAAGCAAATGGTTTAGACATTGATTGAATCGTGAACTCAACCTCATCATCCCCTGAAGAATAAATCGTACCATCAATGGTTGAAAGTGCTAAAGCGATACGATTTGGATTGGCAGCTGCCAGTTCTGGAATATAGTCAGCCAATGCTCCTTCGGTATTCGCATGACATTGGTCCAATACATGGGCAAGATAATCAGGTACAGGTGTCTTCATTTTTATTCTCTTGGTGATCAATGGAGACCCAAAATAAGATCTCAAATGTTAAATTCAGTTGTCGATATCGTGTCACATCTGACTTGATTACGGCCATTCTGCTTTGCAACATATAGTGCTCTATCCGCCGCACTATAAATCCTTTGCTTTACTTCGTCTGTGTGTAGATGTGGTAAATTTTGTGACATCGCCACGCCAAAGCTTGCCGTCATTTGAATAAAAGTCTCTGAGCTAATCTCAATTTTTTCACTTTCGATCGTTTGACGGCAACGTTCTGCGATGTTTAATGCTTCGTCGATATCACCATCTGTCAGTACTAGAACAAACTCTTCACCACCGAGCCGTCCTACTATATCCTCTTCTCGTGTTTGCTGTTTTAAAACGAGAGCAATACGTTTAAGTACAAGATCACCAACATCATGACCATAATTGTCATTAATCTGCTTGAAGAAATCGAGATCTAAGATGATGAAAGCAAAGCTGCGATTTTGTTGAATTAACTTACTAATAAACTGATTGATGTAACGACGGTTATAGAGGTTGGTTAACGCATCTTTCTGACTTAGTATTTCAATCTTACGCTCACGTCGTCTCCACTGCGACAAGATCAACTCAAAAAAAACTGCTGAGCACAACAGTATGGGTAAATATAGTACCGCCATACTTTTCAGCCAAAAAGGATTGGCATACAAATTAGATTGATTCAGTGCATCACTAAATAATGGTGCATAAGTCAGTTGACCATTGGCCGTCAGTACTGCCAACCACACGATAATACAAGCAATAATAAAAGAGACGCTATAGATGATGCGCTGTTCATATAACACAAAACCAATTAATACAATATTGACCGTTCCCGCCATCACCGCAGGACTATAAATCCCAACCGTGTATCCTGAAAAAATGACAATCAATCCATAAAATAAGGGGATTAAATAGCCCAAGATTCGGCGAGCAGTAGCATTTTTTCGAAGCACTAAAGCGATCGTCAGAAAACACGTGGTCAAAATCACTTGTAAACATGTGGTCAATGTCCGATGAGGATAATATTCTGGATCTAACCAAATTTGATATTCTGAATGGAAAGTTAGGTAGTACCACAACCAATGACCAATGAGCATCAACAACCCAAATATAAGTAACAGAATCCCTTTATTAAAGTTGGACCAGTTAATAATAGAACGATCAGATTCTAACAAGACATATTTGATAGCTTGCAATAAACTGCGCTGTTGTTGTACTTCATTCTCTCGAGTCATCATCTAATTGTATTATCGAATATTCATATTTATTTTTATTAAAATTTGGATGTATTCAGCGATCATGTCAATGCGCTTTAAGCATTAAAAAGACTGCTTTATCGTTCAGATCAATTTATGGTATGAATTTGATGATCACTGACCAAAACAAAAGCATTGCTATAAAAAAAAACCTAAGCGTATGTTTCTCTATAGTTAGTAGTACCAAAACCGAAATTTAATCATTCAACTAAGCTGGCTGATATAACTGTACCTGATTTCGTCCGCTTTCTTTGGCAATATATAAAGCGTGATCTGCACAATGCGTAATGACGTCTTGATCAGATAACTCATGGGATAGTGCAATACCAAAGCTTGCCGTCACATTTAACGAGGTTCCATCATCCAGCACAATCGGCTGCTGTGCAATTGCGTTACGGCAACGTTCTGCGATATCAACCGCTTGATCACGACTGAGATTGTCCAGAATTAATATAAATTCTTCACCGCCATAACGTCCAACCGTATCACCAATACGAACATGATATTCCAAACGCGTCGCCACCTGTTTCAGGACTTCATCTCCTGCTGCATGACCATATTGATCATTAATTTGTTTGAAATGATCCAAATCCAATAAGATCACAGCATAATCAGCACGATCCTGCTGAAAATGTGATAACACTTCATTGATCTGACGACGGTTATAAACGTTCGTCAGCGCATCAAATTTACTGCTGGTTTCGAATTGTTTTTCACGACTGCGCCATTGGGTGAGTAAAATCTCAAAGAATAAAACACTCATAAGTAAAATGGGCACGTAGAGCTGTACCATGCTCATGACCCAAAAATCATTTTGGTAAACGATACTTTTATTCAACTCATCACTAAACATAGGTGCATAACGAATTCGATCGATATGCGTCAAGTAACACGTTAATAACGTGTATATCGTAATTGGAATTGCAATCCCATAAATAATTTTACGGCTATAAAATACCAACCCGACCAATACAATACTAATGAACCCTGCCATTGTTGCAGGACTATAAATTCCAATCGAATACCCTGAATAAATCATGGTCATTCCAAAGAAACTAGGGGCAAAGTAAGCAATGAAGGTTTGAAACTTAGCGATATGCTGAAACTTGAAACAACTCCAAAACAGGACAAGATAAATCACGGAGGTCACCAACAATTGGGTAACACGTAATTCAAAATAGTCAGGATTTAACCACTGTGCTTTTTCAGGGGTATAAAAAGCCACAATTAACCAGCGAGCGACCTCAAGTTGGCTTAGAATTCCAAAAAAGAGGATAAGCCGTCCCTTTTTAAAATCACTCCAATTAATCAGCATATTTTGAGGATCAAGGATGTACGTATTGGCCATACGATACAATCGCTTAATCATATGTTGAATCTTCCTGATTAACTTCATTCTGTCCTTTTATCTTTTATATTGTCTTTTTAAGCAGCGTGAACTCGCTCTACAAACAAGATCCCATCAAGATGGTCAATTTCGTGTTGAATAATTCGTGCAGGGAATCCTGAAAAAGTCTCAGTAATTTCCTGTCCTTGCATATTACGATAACGGACACGGATTGATGAAGCTCGAGCTACTTCCGCACGTCGATTCTCTACACTTAAACATCCCTCTTCTCCTAAAACAACATGATCAGAACGCTCCAATATTTCAGGATTAATCATGTAAATAGGCTCCATCTCAGGCGCATCGGGATACCGTATATTTGGTTTTGAAGCGACGATAATAATCCTTTTAGAGACATAAACTTGTGGCGCAGCAATACCGACACCATTGCGCTGTTGCATCGTAAAATGCATTGCTTCAACCAGATGCGTTAACCAGCTACTACTAAACTCAAGTTCACTTACCGGCGATGCAACCAATTCAAGGATCACTTCACCTTTTTGAGCAACGGGTAGTATCGTCATAATACGTTCATCTCAATTATGATAAGAATTTGATCTTCATAATTTTTTAAATTTTAAATCAAATATTTGATTAATAGTCAACCAATCTTAAAGCATTTCAAGATGAAGTAAAACTGATTTAAATGACGAATTTGTGACCTGATAATTTTACGGCTCAAGTTTCACTTTTTTGTATGACATCAGCATCCTGAAGTTCGTAGTAGTGTCTAACCTGATTACGACCACGTTTTTTTGCCAGATATAATGCTTGATCTGCATGACGAATCACCGCTTCTTTATTTAAATTAAATTCAGAAATGGCTATACCAAAGCTTGCTGTCACTCTGATCGTCGTACGTTCATCGATATAAAAGAGCTCATTTTCAATTTCTTTGCGACACCGCTCTGCGACCTCCATCGCAGCTCTGAGGTTTTTATTCTGCAACAGCATTACAAACTCTTCACCACCAAATCGCCCGACAATATCTGTATCACGTATATTTTGACGTAGTACATTGGCAACACGCTTTAAGACGTTGTCTCCGATATCATGACCATAGTTATCATTAATACTCTTAAAATGATCAAGATCTAACAGAATGAGAGCAAATTTTCGTTCTTGTAATTGAATTTCATTGAGTTCTAAACCTATTTTTCGACGGTTATAAATCCCCGTAAGCGGGTCCATTTGACTCATTAAATTAATTTGTTTTTCTCGATTTCTCCATTGCGTCAACAAAATCTCAAACAATACAAAAGTCGCAAAAAAAATAGGCACGTAAAAATAAAGTTGTGAATAAACCCAGAATTCATTAAATACCATGACTGAATAATTGAGCTGATCACTAAAGACCGGTGCGTAGGTCATATAACCCAATGCACTACTGACAATTGCAATGAGCATATATACAATGACTGGTAAAAAAAGCAGATATACAATCTTGCGTTCAAATAAAACCAGACCAACTGTTAAAATACTGATAAATCCCGCAACGGTAGCAGGACTACTGATACCAACCGAATAGCCACCATAAATAAAGCTTACGGAAAATACCAAAATAATAAAGTAAGGTAAATATTGTCTCACCCACTCTTTATGACGCCATATGACACAAGGAATAATCAGTAAGAACTGTAATACACAGCACAGCAACATCCGTGATAGGTGAAAATGATAATAGTCAGGATTGAGCCAATGATGTAATGCAGGATGATGAAATGAAAATAAATACCATGCAATCCAGGTGATATGTGCAAGTCCGCCCAATACCATGACCAGAATACATTTATTTAAGTTACTCCAATTCATCAACACACTTTGATTCATAAATGAACGAAGTGTATAGGGGCGAAAAATTCGATTGAATAGTCTTAACATAATGAACTAACTCAATTGAAACAGCTCATCAAAATAAACTATATTTTCATTTAACTCTGTAATCATTAAATCTATTTCACCCCTACAAAATATAGTGAATAAAATCACATATTTTTTATTATAATTGCGCTTATTATCACAATCTAACCTTAAGATTAGGATTTATCAAGGTTTTTTTACCATTTATTCTATTTTTTTTTAAAGCTTTTTTTGCTTAAATCCAGCTAACGATACACTCAAGCATTTTAATTTGACTCAGCTAAAAATTGCTAAGCACACTCCTAACTCTTAGAGATCGAGTTCTCGATAAATTACTTTAATTTCTTGTGCAATGTGAATACTGACTTGATGATGCAAATATTGAATCAAAATATCAAATTGCTCTGCACCATCGTCTAATCCAGTACAAAAATATTCAGTATGAGGAGGAAGCGTTTTTAACCACTGACATTGATAAAAATCGGCAACGGATTCAAAATTAAGATAACGGTGAGGATGCTGTTGTAATGATTTTACAAATTGCAGAAATCGAGCTTCCCAAAAGTGGATAATCATACATTTAAAGTCTACTGGTTAAATTCAATTTTATTGTTACGTCGATCTGCTTTATTTTGCAGATCGAATCATTCAGATCAATGTCCATGGATGCAAATGCTTTAGATTGAGTAGACGATTTGCTGTTGAACTTGATATTTTTTCTTCCACTGAAGATAACCTAAGAATGCTAAAACAGTAAATGCGGTATAAAGCCCAGCCGTCAAATATAGATCTTTATACATAAACATCATGACATAGATGATATCCACCGCGATCCAAGCAGGCCAAATTTCCAAATATCGTTTTGACGTCCAATATGTAATGAGCAGACTTAAACTTGCCAATTGAGCATCTAAATAAGGAATGGAAGCATCCGTAAAATAATCCAGACCTAAACCAAAAATAAATCCTGCCAACATTGTAAAAAACACATGTTTGATAATTCTCAACCCTTGAATACGATTGATGGCAAGTTGCTCTTGTTGTTTAAACTGAGCTTTCCATATCCACCACCCATACACACCTAAACCGATAAACACGCATTGCAATATCGTTTCACCATAGAGTTGATAATCATAAAATAACTTTGCATATAAGCCATAAGCCACGAGATTCACAGGCCAACACCAAATATTACGACGAATCGTGAGGGTTACACCCAATACACTCATCAATACTGAAATAATTTCTAAAAGGCTCATACACTACTTAAAATGATCGTGGTTTATTTGATACGCCTATCCT
Source organism: Acinetobacter sp. 24-47-67 (assembly GCF_056779735.1). NCBI lineage: Bacteria > Pseudomonadati > Pseudomonadota > Gammaproteobacteria > Moraxellales > Moraxellaceae > Acinetobacter > Acinetobacter sp. 24-47-67. The sequence goes on along the minus strand of NZ_JBWYIK010000004.1, from coordinate 22,030 downwards.
AACGCATATTGAATGGCACCATACATGATTCTTAACGAACACCACTTAGCGCTGTTCAATTTGAACTGCACAGTTTTGACCTAACCATTAAACTCCTCTAAAAATAGAATATCCTCAATGGAAAATAATAATGATGAATACAACTCAAACGACCAGAATAACCATTGAAATTCGCAATCATCTGATGTTGATTGGTTTAAACCGTGCTGCGAAGCGCAATGCATTCGACAGTCATATGATTGATGAACTTTCACAAGCACTTACCACCTATGAAGACCAGTCCGATTTACGCTGTGCTGTGATTTATGCACATGGAGAGCACTTCACGGCAGGATTAGATCTGCTTGAGCTTCAGCCGCGTATGTCAGATGGTATATTTTCGGAAGATATGAATCTGATTAACCCATGGGGCACGACTGGTCGTAAACGAAAAAAACCAGTCGTTGTCGCTGTGAAGGGGTATTGTTTTACTGCTGGAATAGAATTGATGTTGAATGCCGATATCTGTATTGCCCATCAAAATACCCAATTTACTCAACTTGAAGTGCAACGTGGCATCCTCCCCTTTGGCGGAGCAACTTCACGCTTCGTTAAAACTGCAGGTTGGTCTAATGCAATGCGCTACTTATTGACGGGGGATTTTTTTGATGCTGCAACTGCATATCGACTTCATTTAATTACCGAAGTAACAGAACAAGATCCGCTTGACCGTGCCATTGAACTCGCCGAATCCATCGCTTCAGCTGCTCCACTCGCTGTTCAAGCCACATTGACGGCTGCTCATGAAGCAATTTCACATGATGAACAGTACGCTTTTAATCAGTTAAAGACTCATCTTCTTCCACTAATACAATCTGAAGATGCAGTCGAAGGTATGCGAGCAATGAGCGAAAAACGTCAACCTCGCTTTAAAGGTCAATAGTTCAATATCGGGAAATAAAGACATGCAAGCCATTCCAAAGGTGAACCAGATGCCAAGAAGCATCAATAAAACTCAAGTTCAGTTTCCTGCCTTAGATAACTATATGCTCACCGGCACTCGCTACCTATCATCTGGTGTGAAGACTGTTGCACGTATTATTGTGGCTTCAGCGACGGCGGTTCCCCAACCTTTTTATCGCAGATTTGCAGAGTATGCTGCAGAACGTGGTTATGAAGTGCTAACCTTTGATTATCGTGGTGTAGGGGCATCATCTCCAGCACAACTCAAAGGTTTTAAAATGAGTTATTTGGATTGGGGCAAACTTGATCTCGCTGGTGCCATTGAATACTTTTCTAGCGATACTTTCCCCTTATTTGTGACTGCACACTCTTATGGTGGTCAAGCCTTGGGACTTACCCCTAATCATCATCAAGTCAGTGCCATGTGTTGCTACGGTACAGGTGCAGGTTGGGCAGGATATATGCCGTTCAAAGAAAGATTCAAAGTATCCGTGATGTGGAGTATTGTGTTTCCACCCATTGTCGCAGTCACAGGTTATTTACCTTGGAGTAAATTCAATATGGGCTCTGATCTGCCTTTAGGGGTATATCAACAGTGGCGTCGTTGGTGCAAAAATCCGTTATATTTTTTCGCTGACCCCGAGCAACAAGATTTAAAAGCACAATATGCAAGTGTTAAAACCAAAATTTATGCTGTTTCAGCATTAGATGATGATTGGGCTCTCCCAAATTCGAGGCAAGCCTTTATGCAACATTATCGTTCTGCTGATATGCGCTACATTGATATCACAGCCAAACAGTATCAAATGCCTGCAATTGGACACATGGGATATTTCAAAAAAGGCGCAGAAAAAATTTGGGATGACATGCTCCAAAATTATCTCAATTTAGTTAATGATTAAATTCTAAATTACTGAATAAAGTCAGATTGATGCTCTACCCCTTGTGCGTCAGTATGTCGATACATGATGCCATATTGACTCACATAGTATTCAAGGGATTGATTACGATATTCCCATAAAATCGACCACTCACCTAAATCAAATTGATTGATCTGACATAAAGTTCGTGATGGCATCTTGTTCAAAAACTCATATTGAATTTGCTGAGCAAACTTGATATCACGATGATTTACACGTTTCTCAAACAGTAATTTTGCAACCTCATCAAACATACGAATATCTTCGACAGAATCCGTATCATACACCAAGCGCGCCGGCTGGCTGAGATCAGTAGGCTTGAGGAGTTTTGTTAAATCAAAGTGCCTCTGCGTATTCCCCATAATCAATTTAGGTTGTAATAATAGTCGCCATACGGCATAGCAACTGACCAAAGCAAAACACACCACGATTAGCATCATATTTTTTACTCATTCCGATGATTATTCATTGAATCGTTCATTACAGAAATGATTATTTCTTTATTTTTATTGTTAATTTTCTTGGTGTTATTAAGTTTTAACTTTTAAAATATTAACTTAAAAACCAGTAGAGGGATGGCACGAAACGTAACAACTCATTTCAAAATCCACATGTTATGTAAACCGTGTAAATCTAGGTAATTTTATTCAATTAATATGACTTAAAAGTACGTTGAAAGATTCTCATTAAAATAGGGTTTAAAATCTTAGTGTTCTAAATCATTACGACATGTTTTGTCGTTTAAATTTATCCGCATCTACACTATTCATTTCTCAAATTTTATAATTTAACCATGAACTATTCCCATAAACGCAAACCCATTACCAGTACATGGCCAGTTGAGCATGACTGCTTCCTCATTGAAAACAGTCATCTTGAACTCGAAGCATTGCAACAGACGCTGCCATATTCTGCTCAAGAAATTCAAGATCGCCAAGAAATCTTGGGGCTCACGAGACGTCGTCGTCAATGGAAAAATTAGGTCAATTTTAATTTTCTAATGAAGCTAAAAATAAAATCCCAATAATCCATCAAGTTTAAGCATTTTTTGTTTAATAAATTAACCCTCGTGCCCTCTCTGACAATGAATCAATTTCGCCATATTCTTGGATGGTGATTTGCCATCATTTTTGCTCAAAAATAATTATTATTTAAATGCTCTCTCAAAAATGGATCCAAAATATTTATTTTTAAAGATTATTATTGACTTTTTATCTAAAAAATAGAATTATTGGATCCAATTGATAAGGAGATCAACTCATGTTTGTAAAAAATGCTTGGTATGTGGCGGCACGACCTGAAGAAGTACAAGATAAGCCTCTAGGAAGACAAATTTGCGGTGAAAAAATGGTTTTTTATCGTGGTAAAGAAAACCAAATACATGCCGTTGAAGATTTTTGCCCACATCGCGGTGCACCTTTGTCATTAGGCTTTGTTGAAGATGGTCAACTGGTCTGTGGTTATCATGGGTTAGTGATGGGATGTGACGGCAAAACGGTTTCAATGCCTGGCCAACGTGTACGTGGCTTTCCTTGCAATAAAAGCTATCGCGCAATTGAAAAATTTGGCTTTATTTGGGTATGGCCAGGAGACCAATCGCTTGCAAGTGAAGATCAACTCCCAACTTTAGAGTGGGCTGAAAATCCAGAATGGGCCTATGGTGGTGGGCTATTCCACATCAACTGTGATTACCGCTTGATGATTGATAACTTAATGGATCTCACCCATGAAACATATGTTCATGCAAACAGCATTGGTCAAAAAGAAATTGATGAAGCTGCACCAACCACTCGTGTTGATGGTGACCACGTTGTGACTGAACGTCATATGGAAAACATTTATGCACCTCCATTTTGGCAAATGGCTCTAAAAGGTAATAATCTCGCTGCAGATGTTTTAGTAGACCGTTGGCAAATTTGTCACTTTCATGCACCTAGCAATGTTCATATTGAAGTTGGCGTTGCCCACGCAGGCCATGGTGGTTACAACGCACCGGAAAATATAAAAGTGTCTTCAATCGTTGTAGATTTTATTACCCCCGAAACGGAAACGTCTCACTGGTATTTCTGGGGAATGGCTCGACACTTCCAACCCGACAACATCGAATTAACTAACCAAATTCGTGAGGGACAGGGCAAAATTTTCTCGGAAGATTTAGATATGCTTGAACAACAGCAACAGAATTTATTGAGACATCCTGATCGTAAATTGCTGATGCTGAATATTGATGCAGGCGGTGTTCAATCTCGAAAAGTAATAGACCGCTTGATCAGCTTAGAGCAAACGAATGATGAGCAGAAAATTACAACTTTAAATGTTGTTTAAATTAAACCCACATTTTATCAGTTTTTCATTTTACCAAGGAGCGATACTCACATGGATGTGACTATTCAGAAGATTTATCGTCATAATGAACACATTTTATCTTTCGAACTGGTAAACACCCATGGTGAATTATTACCAGCTTTTCAAGCCGGTGCACATATTGATGTGCATTTAGGTAATCAAATAATTAGACAGTATTCTTTGGCAAATTGTAGTTCAGAGCAGCACCGTTACGTCATTGGTGTCCTGAATGATCCTTTATCACGTGGTGGTTCTAAATTTATTCATGAACAACTTCGTGAGGGTCAGCAGCTCAAGATTAGTGAACCACGAAATTTGTTTGCCTTGGTTCCTGAGACAGAATATGCATATTTGTGTGCAGGTGGAATCGGTATCACTCCTATCTTAGCAATGGCTAAAGAGCTTAAACGCAATAATCAGCCCTTCCAATTACTGTATTTTGTGAAAACGAGAGCTTCTATTGCATTCCAACAAGATTTAGAGGCTCTAGGAGATTCCGTCTACATCCATATTGATGATGAACCTGAAACACATATTCTTTTGAATACAGTCTTTGCCTCTCCTCATATCGATCATCATATTTATGTATGTGGCCCAGATGGTTTTATGAACTATGTGATCCATACCGCAGATACGCTCTCTTGGCCTAGTCATCAAGTACATAAAGAGCATTTCAGCGCACAAGCTATTGATACCAGTCAAGATGGCAGTTTTGAAATTGAGATTTTAAAAACAGGGCAACGTATTCATGTCGCAGCTGATCAATCTGCAGCACAAGCTTTAGAACATGCTGGAATCTGTATCCCTTTATCTTGTGAACAAGGTATTTGTGGCACTTGCTTAGTGAATGTAGTTGAAGGTGAAATTGATCACAGAGATATGTATTTAACTGAAGAGGAACAAGCTGCAAATGATCAATTCACACCTTGTTGCTCAAGAGCCAAATCTCAACGAATCATCATTGATGTTTAATTTGGATCGATAGATTTTCAAGTGTAGCCCTTCATTAATTGAAGGGTTTTTTATATAGACCCATCTGTGTGAAATATTGAACGCATAGTCTCCCCTAAAGTAACCACATGACTATGCTCACGCATTAAACTTTCAGCGCGTGCTGAGTCTTGTTGCTTTAATGCATTGAATATTGAGCAGTGTTGGATATGCGCATATTGCAAACGACGAATTTCAGACAGCGCATTATTTTTATCATAAGTCAGTGCTTGTGCAGATGCCATAGGTAACTGATTGTTTTTACTGAGTGCTTGCACAATTGCGACATTATCCGAGCCTTGAATAATAGTATTGTGAAAAATAGTGTTGTAATGATGGTAGGTTTCTAAATCATCGCTTGTTAATTCTGGTTTATTGAATATGGAATCAATTTGCTTAATACAATTCAAAAGTGTTTGATGTTGATCTAACGTCATGCCTTTTTCAGCAAGCGTTTTTGCAGCAAGACCTTCTAAAACGCCACGTACATGCAAAGCATCATGAACTAATTTGGATGAAATTTCTCGAACAGTATAGCCTCGAGTTGGATTTTTAACGAGTAAGCCTTCTTGCTCTAAAAGCCGAAAAGCCATTCGAATGGGTTGACGCGATACACCTAGCATTTCAGCAGTCGGAATTTCAGCCAAACGAGAACCTCCTGCAATCTCCCCAGAAATAATCATTTTGCGAAGTTCAATTAACACTTGCTGCCCTGAAGACATATTACTACTCAATTTTTTTGATCATGATTGATCCTAACGAGTCAGATTTGGAATATCAATCTCTGTTGACTTAAAGGACTCTTTTAGGCCGGAAATTCAATATTCTATTTTTGATAACTGAGGTGATTATGAGTTCGTATCATCAATATTTATTTTTTGAAGATTGGTTGCCATTAACTCTAGATTGTTTCGAATTAAATAAGCTAAATGGATATCTACCCCATCTAACATTTTTTGTTCTATCTCATTAACAATGTTTCGACATTGTTCGAGTTTTTCAAATCCTTTAGGCGTTACATTAATTAAAATTCTTCGTCCATGTGAGGGATCTGAAGCTCTACTGATCCAATCGTGGTTTTGTAAATCTTGTAGAATTTTATTGGTAGATTGCGGTTTAATAAATGAACGTTCTGCAAGTTTTGCATTAGATAGATTGCCTTTCGCAGCGATAACTGACAATGCTGTAAACTGAGATAAGGTGATATCTAAGTCTTTTAAACGTTCAGTTAAAAGTTTACTTACAATACGATCAACCCTTGCAATTATATAGCTCAGTGTCGGAATCGAATGATTAACTTCTGACATTTTATAATCCTTAATAGATGAACAAAAGTATGACTACTGTCGTAATCATACTTTTAACATATGTTTAACGTGTAGTTATATTTAGCACAGCATCAGACTGCTCTGCTCGTGGCTTGCGTACAAGCATTAATGCCGCAATAGCTGCAAATAAAATCAGTGGAATACTTGCACCAATGACCATTGCTGAACTAGAACCTAACGACAGTAGCATGCCAGCAAATAGTGGCCCTGCAAAAGATCCTATACGCCCTACTGCGACTGCAGCGCCTACACCCGTGCCACGCATTTCTGTTGGATAGAACATCGCTGCCAATCCATAGAGCGCTGATTGGCCACCTACAATAAATAGACCACAACCCACAGCAGACAATACAAGTAAGGCAACAGTTGGTGAGATTGCAAGACAGCACAGTGATAACAAGATACCAATATATATAAATTTAATTACAGTACTCATGCGAATCTTATCAAGTAAAGTTCCCATGAGAATCGACCCGAAGATACCACCGATGTTGTAACCAATTTGAACATAGTTCGCTTCTGTTTTTCCTAAACCTTGTGCACCCATCAATAGTGGCAACCAGTTGAGTAAAAAATATAAAACAACTAACGTAAAGAAAAAACTGATCCAAATTTGAATCGTGGAAAAACGGCGTTCTTTTGCAAACAACACTTCAAAGAATGGGGTAGAAGTTTTATTCTTCGTCGCTGTTAAATAGTCTTTAGACTCTGGCAAATATTTCATTAGCAAAGGGATTAAAAGAATTGGCGCGAAGCCACCAATGTAGAAGATATGTCTCCATTGCGCGTCACCAGCTAAACCCATTGCAACAAATGATGTCAACATTCCACCAAATGGAATACCGCTATACATAATACTGACTGCAATGCCTTTATGTTTCTCTGATACTGCCTCAGATGCCATGGTGATCATCATTGGTAAAGCACCACCCATCCCTAAGCCAGTTAAGAAACGAATGATTAAAAGCAGTGTATAATCAGAAGCATATGCTGTTAGAACTGACATCACTCCAAAAATTAAAATACTGGTCAATAGAACTGCCTTACGCCCAATTTTATCAGCGTAACGACCTCCTAATAATGCACCAGGTAAAGTACCCAAGATTGCCGCGCTAAACGCCCATGCCATTTGAGTATTATCTAAGCCAAACTCTGCTCGCATCCGTGGTGCTGCTACGCCCATTGATTGAAGATCGAAACCTTCAAATACAGCGATAGCGAAACACAGTACGAGTGTAAGCGTAGCTTTAGTCTTACTACTTACACTTTGTTCCATTTTTTATTGTCCCTTTTAGAGCTTTTAAAATACTTTAAAAAATACACATCCTATGTATTGCCTCCGTCCAGGCAACTCAAAAAATATCACCTAAACTTATAAAATAATCAATATTTTTTTTTAAATAAAATTAATTTAAGATTTTACTTTATTAAATATCAATAGATTATAAAAAATTTATAAAAAACTCAAAAAAACACTTGTATGTAAGTTTAACTGATATTATCTTAATTCCATCAGGACATAAAACAAACACTAAGGAGCTTATCATGTCTTATCAAAATCGCTGGTCCACTGTAGATGTAAAAGTTGAAGCTGGCATTGCTTGGGTCACTTTAAATCGCCCAGAAAAGAAAAATGCGATGAGTCCAACCTTAAATAAAGAAATGATTGATGTACTTGAAACGCTTGAACTCGATCCAGAAGCAGGTGTTGTGGTACTCACTGGTGCTGGGGATTCTTGGACAGCAGGTATGGACTTGAAAGAGTACTTCCGTGAGGTTGACAGCCAGCCAGAAATTTTCCAAGAGCGAATTCGTCGTGATGCATCACGTTGGCAATGGCATTTACTTCGTTTTTATTCAAAACCAACGATTGCAATGGTAAACGGCTGGTGCTTCGGTGGTGGATTCTCACCACTAGTCGCATGTGATCTAGCCATTGCAGCAGATGAAGCTACATTTGGCTTGTCTGAAGTGAATTGGGGAATTCCTCCAGGTAACTTAGTGAGTAAAGCTATGGCTGATACAGTCGGTCATCGTGCTTCTATGTACTACATCATGACAGGCAAAACCTTCTCTGGTGTTGAAGCTGCAAATATGGGCTTAGTGAACAAGAGTGTTCCACTTGCACAATTACGTGCAGAAGTAACTGAATTGGCAAATAATTTGCTTGAAAAGAATCCAGTTGTACTGCGTACTGCGAAGAATGGTTTTAAACGCTGTCGTGAGCTGACTTGGGAGCAAAACGAAGATTACTTATACGCCAAACTGGATCAATGCAACTACCGTGATGATGAAGGTGGTCGTGCACAAGGTATGAAGCAATTCTTGGATGACAAAACAATCAAACCAGGTCTTCAAACTTATAAACGTCCTGCTTAAGCAGAATCTACTTTTTTCGTCATGATGGACATGTAAGGAAACATTCACCATGCAAAACGTACAGTTACTTATTCACGGCCAATCTGTTGCAGCAAGTTCAGGACAAACTTTTGAAAGAATCAGTCCAATTAATGGCTCAATCGCATCAACGAGTGCAGCAGCGACTTTAAGCGATGTTGATCGTGCAATTGAGTCAGCGCATGAAGCATTTAAAACTTGGTCTGCTCTATCACCAACAGACCGACGTTTAAAATTGCTTAAAGCTGCAGATTTGATGGATCAAAAAACTGAACAGTTTATTCAAACTGCAATACATGAAATAGGTTCAACTGCGACGTGGTATGGCTTTAATGTCCATCTTGCTGCCAATATGCTGAGAGAAGCAGCAGCCATGACTACACAAATTGATGGAAATATTATTCCATCAGATGTTCCTGGCAATATCGCTATGGGTGTTCGCGTTCCATGTGGTGTCATCGTTGGTATGGCGCCGTGGAATGCTCCTGTTATCTTAGCCACTCGTGCCTTAGCGATGCCTCTGGCTTGTGGGAATACAGTCGTACTTAAAGCATCTGAAGCTTGCCCTGCAACACATCGATTAATTGGGGAAGTACTTCATGAAGCAGGTATTGGCGATGGTGTTGTCAATGTCATTACTCATGCTCCGCAAGATGCTCCACAGATTGTAGAGCGTTTAATCAGTCATCCATTGACTAAAAGAATTAATTTTACAGGTTCAACGCATGTAGGACGAATAATTGCACAAACTGCAGCGAAATACCTCAAACCAGTGTTGCTGGAACTTGGTGGCAAAGCACCGGTCATTGTATTGGAGCAAGCGGACCTGGACGAAGCCGTTAATGCCATCAGTTTCGGCGCTTTTTTCAATCAGGGACAGATCTGTATGTCGACAGAGCGTGTTCTTGTGGATGAAAAAATTGCAGACCAATTCATCGAAAAATTGATCAATAAAGTTCAGAATATCAGAGCAGGAAATCCACTTGAGAGTCAAGAACCCCTGGGCGTTCTAGAAAGTTTAAAAGCTGCAACAAGAATCAAAAATTTAATTGAAGATGCACGTGAAAAAGGTGCATATTTACCACTAGGTTTAAGCATTGATGGTGCTATGATGCAACCTACTATCGTAGTTGACGTCACTAAAGATATGCAGATTTATGCCGAAGAGTCTTTTGGTCCTGTGTGCACCGTTCAACGTTTTAAAACTGTTGATGAAGCAATCGATTTAGCAAATGACTCAGAATTTGGATTATCTGCAGCAGTTTTTAGTCAAGATTTATCCCTAGCTCTAGATGTTGCTAAACGTATCGAATCAGGTATTTGTCATATTAATGGTGCAACCGTTCATGATGAAGCGCAAATGCCTTTTGGTGGCGTGAAACAAAGTGGTTATGGACGATTTGGAAGTAAAGTCTCAGTTGCAGAGTTCACTGAGCTGCGTTGGATCACCATGCAAACCAAAACTCGTCACTACCCTATTTAACGAATATTTCAAAGAGTTGACATGAAGTCAGCTCTTTTCGTTGGAAAAGAATAGCTAAAAATACATGGAGTGAAAACAATGTCGAATATGACGGTTCATACGCATAAATATCCTGAGCGATTTGTTAAATTAGGCAGTCACGAGATTGAGTTTCAATCTAAAAATGGCACTTTGTATATTTCCCCAAAAGAACAACTTAAACCATACCCACAAAAAATTACTGACCGTTTAATTCAATATGCTCAAACACATCCCGATCGTGTATTCGCAGCAAAACGTGGTCATGATGATGAATGGATTAAGCTTACATACGCAGAAACATTAGATCGAGCATGGCGTATTGCACAAAGTTTGAAACAATATTCACATCTTTCAACTGAACGTCCTATTGTCATTCTATCTGGAAATGATCTAGAGCATCTTACTTTGTCAATGGGAGCAATGCTTGCAGGAATTCCATTCTCTGCAATTTCTCCTGCCTATTCACTTATTTCTAAGGATTTTGGCAAGCTCAAACATGTGTTTGATGTTCTAACACCAGGTTTGGTTTTTGCTAATGATGGTCAAGCTTTTGCTAAAGCGATTGAACATTGCTGTGATACAGATGATATTGTGATCGTTACGAATTCTGGAAAATTTGGTGAGAAAAATTGCCTTGCTTTCTCTTCACTCCTCTGCTCTGAAATTAGTGATATTAAAGATCATTATGAAACCATTGATGAACATCAAATAGCGAAATTTCTATTTACATCTGGCTCAACTAAAATGCCGAAAGCGGTACCTACAACGCATCTAATGCTATGTACCAATCAACAGATGCTGCTTCAGACCTTCCCTGAGTTTGAAGAGACCCCCCCAGTATTAGTTGATTGGTTAGCATGGCATCATACTTTTGGTGGCAGTCATAATGTAGGAATCGCACTATATAACGGCGGCACAATTTATATTGATGACGGCAAGCCAGTTCCAGGAAAGATGCAAGAAACCATCAGGAATCTTAAGGAAATTGCACCTACTGTGTATTTAAACGTTCCTAAAGGATGGGAAGAAATAACCGTAGCACTTGAACAAGATGCTGAGTTACGTGAAAAATTTTTTAGTCGAGTTAAAATTTTGTTTTTTGCTGGTGCTGCACTATCAGAAGCTGGTTGGAACAGACTTGACCAAATCGCGCAGTCACACTGTGGAGAACGTATTCGTATCATGAGCGGTTTGGGGATGACTGAGACTGCACCATCATGTGTGTTTACAACTGGTCCCAAAGTAATGGCTGGGTTCATTGGATATCCAGCTCCAGGTTGCGAAGTTAAATTAGTTCCCTATGGTGACAAACTTGAGTTTTGTGTTCGTGGTAAAAATGTCATGAAACATTACTGGCGTCTACCTATGGAACAACAAGCTAATATCTTTGATGATGAAGGCTTTTATCGCACCGGGGATGCAGTGAAATTAGTGGATCCATCCGACCCGAGTCAGGGACTCATGTATGATGGCCGTATAGCTGAAGATTTTAAGTTAAATACAGGTACCTTTGTCAATGTTGGAACTTTACGCAATAAAGTTCTCATTACAGGTAATCGATTTATTCAAGATGTTTGTATTACTGGTTCTAATTTAAGTGCGATTGGATTTTTAATATTTCCCAAAATTGCAGATTGCGCTGAGTATGCAGGATTAGATTTAAGTCTAGTTGGTGCTAAAGAGGTGCTTCTACACCCTAAAGTTCAACAGTGGTTCAAGCAGTTTTTAATTGATTTCAACAAAGATGCGACAGGTAGTTCAAACACTGTTTCAATGCTTTATCTCATGATTGAACCTCCACTTCTTGATGCAGGAGAAACCACTGATAAAGGCAATCTCAATCAAAGTGGTATCTTGAAACGTCGCATAGCAATGGTGGAAGAGTTATACGAAAAAAACATCAATAATCCACTCATTATTCGCATTCCAACCCTTAGAAATTAACTCAACTTTTTTATTCAGCAGCGTTTAGTCAAACGCTGCTTAGACAGTTGCATTCAAAATTAGGATAACGCTATGCAGAAAGATAGTGATTTTGAGCTGTTTCGGGACAATTATCGACGCTTCCTAGCAGAGTTTGTCGCCCCATATTATGAGTCATGGGAAGAGCAAGGACTCATGCCTCGACAAGTTTGGGATCAACTTGGACAAAATGGATTTTTATGCGTCGATGTGCCTGAACAATATGGAGGTTACGGCGCACCGATATATTATTCACAAATGATCGTTCAAGAAACTGCTCGAGCGGGCTTCTCTGCGTTAGCCGTTGCAATCGGTGGTCAGAGTGAGCTTGTTTCACCCTATATCCAGAATATTGGAAGTGAAGATCAAAAACAATATTGGTTACCTAAAATGGTATCCGGTGAAGTTGTTACAGCTATTGCAATGACTGAAGCCAATGCAGGTTCAGACCTACAAGCCATCCGCACTCAAGCCTTATTAGATGGCGATCATTATGTGGTAAATGGCTCAAAAACGTTTATATCGAATGGTCAACATGCAGATCTCATAGTTTTAGTTGCTAAAACTGATCCTCAAGCAAGAGCTAAAGGTATTTCGATTTTATTGGTGGATGCTCATTTAGATGGAGTAAAAAAAGGTCGTGGTCTAAAAAAAATTGGACTTCAATCTCAAGACACTGCCGAATTATTTTTTGACCAAGTCAGAGTTCCTAAAGACCAATTATTAGGTCAGGAAGGTCAAGGCTTTAGCTATCTCATGCAAGAACTTCCACGTGAGCGTTTGAGTATTTCTCTCATGGCATTAGGCGCTTTGCAAGGTGCTTTAGAAATGACTCAAGAATATGTCCTCGAACGTAAAGCTTTTGGACAATCAATTGCACAATTTCAAAATACTCGTTTTGTAATCGCTCAAGCCAAAATTAAAACTCTAGCAGCCGAAGCCTTTGTCGAAAAATGTAAGTCGCTTTATCAACAGGGAGTATTGGATGTAAGCGAAGTTGCGGCATTGAAATGCTTCATCACTGATACCCAATGTGAGGTCATTGATCAACTTCTGCAATTGTTCGGGGGATATGGATACATGCGGGAATATCCAATATCTCGATTTTATGTCGATGCACGTGTTCAAAAAATTTATGGGGGAACCAATGAAATTATGAAAGAAATCGTTGCAAGAGAACTTTTAGGAAAATAACACAAAGATTACCTCTATGTATTAATACTATTTCAGGATGAAATAAAGATGAAAAAATTATGGATCACACCACTTCTATTATGTACCGCTCCAGCATTTGCAAATAATTTTATCGACCAAAGTAAAGTCGAATTAACTGCACGTAACTTCTACTTTGACCGTGACTTTAAAGTTGAGAATAGATACCCCGCATTAAGAGACTGGACACAAGGATTTATCTTTAAAGCGCAATCTGGATTCACCGATGGAACGATTGGTTTTGGTTTAGATCTATTAGCGACTGCAGGTTTTAAACTGGATGCTGATGCTAAATATGGAGGTACCGGAAACTTAATTCGTTCCTTGGAAACCAATGAGCCTGCAGATCAATATGGTGAAGTTGGAGTCACTTTAAAAGCTAAAGTTTCTGAAACCGAGGTACGTATAGGGACTCTTCAACCCATGACTCCTGTTTTAGTCGGCTCTCCAGCACGACTTTTACCTCAAACGTATCGAGGTGTTGCAGTTCAATCTAAAGATATTCAAGGTCTAGATCTCCAAGCATCCTATATTGATGAAGTCAATCAGCGTGATTCTACAAATTATGAAGCTATAAAGATCTCTGGAGTAAATGGTCGTTATATTTCTGAAGAAACAGATTATTTGTATTACTTAGGTGGACATTATGACTTGACTAATAATCCATTGCGGTTGACTGCATTTCATATGGATGTTAACGACTTATATCGCCAATCGTTGTTAGGCATAACCTATAAATATCTAATCTCAAATCAATCCACTTTTACAACACAGTTGCGTTACTACATTAGCGATGAAGATGGGACTGCTAAAGCGGGTTTAGTTGACAATCATTTACTTCATAGCCATTCAGAACTTCAACACCAAAACCATAAGTTTATCTTTTCTACATTTCACCACTTTGGAGATACTGCTTTTCCGTACTTAACAGGAGGAGAAACTGGACTAGCAATTGATACTTGGACTGGTGAGTTTTTGAATGCGAAAGAGCGTGTTTATAGCCTACGTTATGAATACGATTTTAAAGACTATATTCCAGGTCTTCGTTTTATGACCCGCTATACCCATGGTAGCAATATTTACGCACCACAGTTGGGTGGTACAGATTTTTCGGAAGATGAATTGGATTTTGATCTAGCTTACACAGTTCAAAATGGTCCACTAAAAAATTTAGGTTTACGCGCGCGTTACGCGATCTACGATAATGATATGCCAATTACCGCCAATATTAAGCCAGCCAATGAAACTCGTATCAATATTGATTACACGTGGAAATTTAAATAATAACAAAAGGGTTCTTTACTGAGGAACCCTACCCTCTCTAAGGATAATAAGTATGAAATATCTAATCGGCTTATTGGTCTATACCACCAGTGCATTAAGTCTGGCAAATACCCAATATTCACCACAACCCATAAAACTTGAACCCCTTGCAACATTCAATGTTGAACTCACAGCCCCAGTTTGGGAACTCGGTAAAACTTCAGATTTAGGGCAAAGACGCATTATCCCAATCACTGGAGGAACTTTTTCTGGACCAAGTTTGAAGGGGCGTATTCTTAACAATGGTGCAGATTGGCAAAAGGTCGATAGCAAAGGTTTGGCATATATAGATACGCGCTATTTATTAGAAACTGATGATGGTGCTCTGATTTATTTACAAACTAAAGGTTATCGCCATGCTTCACCACAAGTACTAGAACAATTAAGTCGTGGCGAAGATGTTAATCCCTCTCAATATTACTTCAAATTAACCATGCAGTTTGAAACTAGCTCAGAAAAATATGCATGGTTAAATCAGACAATTGCAGTTGGAAGCGCAATGCGTCTCGGAAAAGCCGTGATCTATGATGCATTTGCAGTGAAATAAATATTAAAAGGAGTACTTTTCAATGGACGAACAAGTTTTATCTAATTTACCCCCTATTCATCATTTATTAGGTGGTCATCAACTTCAGTGGGACAAGGAAAAGCGAGTAATTTCAGTTCAATATATTGCTCTTGAAAGTTTTACCAATCCTAGGGGAAGTGTTGAAGGAGGCATGATCTGCGCCATGCTTGATGATGCAATGGGTATTTTAGCTGCCTTAAATCAAACAGAAAAACCAGCTGCCACAATTAATTTAACAATTGATTTCTTCAGACCATGTGAAGTTGGTGAAGTATTGGCAAAAGCGTGGTTCATCAAAGAAGGACGTAAAATTTTAAGCATTCAAAGTGAAGCTTGGCAGCATGGAAAGTTAGTGGCAAAAACCAGTGCTGCATTTATGGTTCTATAAGGATTAAAAAAAGAATGGATATCTTAAAATTAAAGGACTGTGTCGACAACGACAGAATAAGTTCATATCAAAAATTTGTCGTTTTTTTCTGTTTTATTTTATACATTATCGATGGATTCGATTTCATGATAATGGCTTATTTGGCAAGTTCAGTTGCCAATGAGTTTTCATTAACTGGTACTAATATAGGAACTTTAATTAGTGCTGGTTTAATTGGTATGACTGTCTGCTCATTTTTACTTGCACCTCTCGCAGATAAAATCGGTAGACGTAATTTAATTAACCTTTGTCTATTAATCTGTGGTTTGAGCATGTTTGCATCTGCATTTGCCACCGATTTTAAGCAATTGGTTCTGTGCAGATTTTTCACTGGTGTTGGTATTGGTGGTGTTCAAATCAGTGCTATGATTTTGGCCAGTGAATATTCTCCGACTAAATATAAAAGTTTTAGTGTTGGGATATTATCTGCCGGTTATGGGATTGGAGCAATAAGCGGAGCACTACTTGCTGTATATAGCTTAGAAAGTATCGGTTGGAGACAAGTATTTCTAATTGGTGGATTCGTTACTACATTTGCTTTTCTTTGCTCATTGAAATTTTTACCAGAATCGATCGATTATTTATTACTAAAACAACCAAAACATGCTTTGGAAAAATTGAATCAAATTTTCTCTAAAATGCATAAAAAACCAATTCTCACACTCCCCAAAGCATATGTAGAAAATCAAAAGTCTTCTTACGTAGAAATATTTAACCACAAGTATTTAGTTAAATCCCTTGTATTATGGGTTTCTATATTCTTTATTCTTTTTGGTTTTTATTTCGTGATGGGCTGGACACCTAAAATTCTCAATAGTTCTGGTCTAGATAACTCATTATCTATTAAAACTGCCATGATGATCAGCGTGGGTGGTATTTTAGGTAGTTTTATCATTGGTGTTCTTAGTTCTAAAGTCAGCGTATACATCAATCAAATTGCCTTTTTAATCCTCACGTACGTATGTATTTTATTGTTTGTGAACAATACAGATAATTTAAATATATTAATCATCGTTGCCACAACGCTAGGATTCTTTATTAATGGCTGTTTAGCTGGAATCTATGCCATTTCTACACAGCTCTATGAGGCAGATGTACGATCAACAGGCGTGGGGATTGCAACTGGTGTTGGTCGTTTTGGTGGTATTTTCTCTCCAATCATTGCGGGATACTTTTTAGACCTAGGGAACTCGCCTTTAGAATTGTACGGAAATTTTGGTTTTGCATTTGTTTTAGCAGCTATTGCCATTTTCATCATCTATAAGTTAAAACAAAAATCCGTAGTAAATACACCATATGTCGTTTTACAAAAAGAGCCTCAATAATTTATGCTCACGAATATATAACTTTGTATTGTTAAGATAAGTTGTTTCATCAAAATCTATTGATAGAAACAACAAAAGGTCAGTGAAATCACTGACCTTTTTAATTTCTTGTTCAAAGTTTAAATATCAAAGAATACAGTTTCATTTTCACCTTGAATTCGAATATCGAAACGATAAACGATCTGACCATCACGCTCTTCACGCTTAGCAATGAGTGTTTGACGACGTGGCGCCCACTCAATACCATTCAAAATTGGGTCTTTCGCATTCGCTTCAGCTTCATCCTCGAAGTAAACTCGAGTATGTAAACCTAAATTGATACCACGCGCAAAAATAACCAGCGCGATATGTGGTGCTTGCTGTGAACCCTTACGTCCAGGAACAGCACCTGGTTTGATGGTATCAAAGCTCCAAAAACCAGTGTCAAAATCCGCACCCGCTCTACCCCAACCTAAAAAGTTTGGATCTGGCTGCTTCCCTTGCGTATCCTGCTGACTTGGATAAACACCATTGGCATCAGCTTGCCAAATTTCTACGAGTACATCGCGAAGTGGTAAACCCAAACCGTCAAAAACTTGCCCTTCGAGGCGAATACGTTCACCTTGAGTGCCATCTTTCACCATTTGATTATTGAAGCTATGCTCAAATACTTCTATACCAGCTTGATTAGGCATTAATCCAATATGGACATATGGACCACCTGTTTGAGATGGTGTTTCATGTAATTCATCAAATTTCCAGCCATTCATCCTGATGCTCCCTATCAAGTCAAATCATTTTCAAAATATGTCGCACGACGACCACGTAAAGTAATGTCAAAACGATAGCAACGACTATCTGCTTCAATAAAGTTGCTCTTGTCTTCGAGCGCAATTAAAGCTCTTCGCTGTTGTTCTGAAGGAACAGTTTTTAAAATTGGACAGCTATCAATTAATGTATCGCCTTCAAAATAAAACTGGGAAATCAAACGCTGTGCCCAGCCATCTGCCATCACAGAAAAATGGATATGTGCTGGACGCCACTCATTGATACGGTTACGCCACGGATAAGGTCCTGGCTTTATCGTTCTAAAAATGAAGAATCCATTTTCATCTGTGAGCATTCGACCGCAACCACCAAAGTTAGGGTCCATAGCTCCCACATACTGATCATTTGGATGGCGATAACGTCCTGAGGCATTTGCTTGCCATACTTCAATCAGAGCATTTTTGACAGCACGACCAAATTGATCACGTAAATAACCATGAATAATGACCCGTTCACCAACAGGTAAACCATCTTTTGCATAATTTAAAATTAAATCATTGTCTTTAGGACCCAATAAGTCTGCGCTAAAGTGAGGTGCAGTAACCTCGGTTAATGTTTGCGCAATCGAAATCAGTGCATTTTTCGGCGAACGTAATACACTGGTTTTATATCCCGGCGCATATGCTGGCGGATGATCATCTGTATTTCGCTGTGCATAAGCACCCATCAGAATTTGAGACATGAATCTCTCCTTATTCAATTTAAAATATCGTCCGTTTATTTAATTTTCTCAGGCGAAATGCCTAACTCTGCAAATACTTCTTCTGCCATATGCATTGCAGCATTGGCTGCAGGAAGTCCTGCATATAAAGACGCATGCAAAAATAATTCTTTAAGATCATCTTTGGTAACGCCATTGTTGAAACAAGCACGAATATGCATTCTGAGCTCTGCTTCACGCCCCAATGCAAGTAAGATTCCAATCGTCACCAAACTACGTGTGTGTCTTGGCAGTCCTGGTCTTGACCAAACCTCACCCCATGCAAAACGACTAATAAAGTTTTGAAAATCAGCATTAAATTCGTTTAAATTTTCAAGTGAACGCCCGACATGGGCTTCACCCAAGACTTCAGTACGGACTTCTAGCCCCTGCTTATAACGTTCTTCATCATTCATGAGGTTATTCCTCTTTAAAATTGAAATTATTTGATGTTCAGATGTGCTTAAGACTGAATAAAAGCAAGCAATGCTTGGTTAAATTCAACTGGTCGCTCAATATTGGATAAATGCGATGCATCTATGACTGCAAGTTGACAGTCAGGTATATGTTGTTTTAAAAACTCACCATCATTCACTGTGGTCACAGGATCTAAGCCGCCACATAATGCCAAACAAGGCACAATAATTTTTCCAAGTTGATTGCGTAAATCCGTCTGAGCTAAAGCACGACAAGAGGCTGCATAGCCTTTAGGCTGAGTGACAGACAAACTCTGAATGGTTTTTTGAGCTGTCACATCGTGTAAATAATCAAATTGTTCACTAAACCAACGCGTATGTGTAGTACTGACGATATCAGCCAAACCATTTTGTTCAACCGCATCTGCACGACTCAACCATGCCTCGGCATTTCCAATTTTTGCTGCTGAATTTGCAATGGTAATAGAGTTAAAACGCTCTGGTGCAATTATGCCTAATTGAATCCCAGTAACTCCCCCCATGGAGATACCACAAAAATGCGCTTTTTCTATAGAGAAATGATTGAGTACATCAAGGACATCATTGGCTAAATCAATGATTGTGGTATTTTCAATGACACTACTTCTTCCATGACCACGTGTGTCGTAGCAAATCACATCATAATCTTTGGAAAAATAATCAATTTGGGCTTGCCACATGCCATGATCAGTGCCCAGTGAGTTTGAAAAAATGATGCTTGGTTTTGTATCGTCACCAAAACGATAGACCGCAAGCTGCTGACCATTACGATTATTGATTAATGTCATTATGGTGTACTTCCTTGAACGCTCTCTAGTACCGCATCTATTTGTGCTTGAGTATTTCCTTGATAATGTTGCGGATTAAAAATCTGACGGAGTTGATCTAGATCAAAAATAGCTAATATTTCTGGATTATTTTGTACAACATCGAGTAAGTGTCGTTGTTCGGCAACTGCTTGCTTACAAGCAGCTTCCACAAGATGATGTGCATTCAATCGACCCATCTGAGGTGCGAGTGACATCATCAGTGCTTCAGCCATGATTAATCCTTGCGTGCACTCTAAATTTCTGAACATATTTTCAGGATCTACTTCTAATCCCGTAAATACATCGATTGCTCTACTTAAACTACCCGCCGTCAGTTGAAATAACTCTGGTAACGCTAGCCATTCAGCATGCCATGCACCTAAACTTCTTTCATGTTCTTGTACTAAGCTTTGGTAGATACTTGACATTAATGCAGGGACGCGATTTGCAGCGGCTAGAATTGAAGCAGCTGCAACAGGATTACGCTTATGAGGCATCGTCGATGACCCTCCACGCCCAGCACCACTCGGTTCAAACACTTCTGCAATTTCTGTTTGCATCATGAGTGACCAGTCACGGGCCATCTTGCCCAAGTTTCCTGTAATCGTTGCAAGTACATGTGCAATGTCGGCTACACGATCTCGCTCCCCATGCCATGTACATACGGGCGTATTTAAACCAAGTTTTTGTGCGTAGGTACTCACTACAGCCGAACCATATTCAGTTAGTGAAGCTAAAGTACCTACCGCACCCCCTAACTGTGCTGTTAAGACATGTTGCTGTAACTGCTGAACACGCTTTAAATCTCGATCTAAACTAGAGAGCCACCGTGCTGTTTTATGTCCAAAGGTAAGTGGTAAACCTTGTTGCAACCATGTACGTCCAATCATCACCTGATCACGGTATTGAATCGTCAGTTTTTTAGTTGCCTGAATAGCTTGAATAAGTTGCTTTTCGATCAGCTGTAACGCATCTTGAGCTTGCAGCATAAAGGCCGTATCAATGATATCTTGGCTGGTCGCACCCCAATGCACATAACGAGAAGCATCTTCATTGATTTTTTTCACAGCAGCAGTGAATTGCTTTACGAATGGAATTGCAATATTGCCAGCGAGACCACTGGACTGTGCCAAATGATCAAAATTAATAATGGAATGAATTTCTTGTTCTGCAACACGTTGAATCGTTTCAGCAGCAATTAAGGGAATAACACCAACTTCAGCTTGAGCTTGAGCCAGTGCAACCTCTGCACGCAACATATATTTTACGAGTGCTTCATCACTAAATATGATATTTACATCATTCTGATAAAACAAACTTGCATATAACTGACTCATAACTTATCCCTATTACGCTTCATCATGTGTTTCACCATAAAGCGTCTGTCCAAAAATTGCTGTTAAACTTTTTCAATAATTAAAGCGATGCCTTGACCCACACCGATACACATAGAGCACAATGCATATTTGCCACCAGTTGCCTCTAGTTGGTTGAGAGCAGTCGTCACCAAACGCGCACCTGATGCACCCAATGGATGACCCAGTGCAATTGCACCACCATTTGGGTTTACACGTGCATCATCGTCGGCCAAACCTAGGTCACGTGTACACGCCAATGCTTGTGCTGCAAACGCTTCGTTCAGCTCAATCACATCCATTTGCTCTAGTGTTAAACCTGTTTGAGCCAGTAACTTTTTAATCGCAGGTGCAGGACCAAAGCCCATAATGCGAGGTTCAACCCCAACGGTGGTTGCACCAATCACTTTGGCACGAGGTTTTAAACCATATTTTTCTACAGCTGCATCAGACGCAATCAGAATCGCAGCAGCACCATCGTTAATGCCTGATGCATTACCTGCGGTTACTGTACCGTCTGCTTTTACAACAGGTTTTAACTTGGTTAAGGCTTCTAAAGTGGTTGATGCACGAGGATGTTCATCTTTTGCCACCACAACCGCATCACCTTTACGCTGTGGAATAGTCACAGGCACGATTTCTTGATCAAAGAAACCACGT
>NZ_JBWYIK010000003.1:0-248239 GCF_056779735.1 Acinetobacter sp. 24-47-67 | reverse complement strand
TTGCGATAGCAGCAGTTAAAGTTGTTTTACCATGGTCAACGTGACCGATTGTGCCCACGTTAACGTGTGGCTTATTACGTTCAAACTTAGCCTTAGCCATGAGATCTTCCTCGTTTACGTCGAACACAATTCTAAGATTGTTCAGTATCGACCTGTCGCCAAAAAAATGACACTTTAAATACTTGAAAAGCAGACTAATAAGCCTGCTTTCTTTAAAACTTTGTAGAAATTTCTACTAAACTGTATATCTGGAGCTCTTATCGAGATTTGAACTCGAGACCTCTCCCTTACCAAGGGAGTGCTCTACCACTGAGCTATAAGAGCATTTAACACTTCGATGGAGCGGGAGACGAGGGTCGAACTCGCGACATGCAGCTTGGAAGGCTGCCGCTCTACCAACTGAGCTACTCCCGCATATTGGTAAGACACTAGATCGAAGTTTTAAAATTGGTGGTGAGAGAAGGATTCGAACCTTCGAAGCTTACGCGGCAGAGTTACAGTCTGCTCCCTTTGACCGCTCGGGAATCTCACCATTTACACTTACTTCAGTGTTGTTCTTTACTCGACTACTTAAACTCTCTAAGATGGTGCCGGCACACGGATTCGAACTGTGGACCTACTGATTACAAGTCAGTTGCTCTACCAACTGAGCTATGCCGGCGTTTCTTAGTGTTTCGTACGTTTCGTATCGGAACGGTGTGCAGTTTAGCAAAACTTGAAATCCGTGCAAGTGTTTTTTTCAAAAAAAACCCTAAAAACTCACAAAATCAATCCGTTTGATGATAATTCAACCGCTTTGATCACTGCGCGAGCTTTTATTTGGGTTTCATTCCACTCAGAATCAGGATTTGAGTCTGCAACAAGACCCGCACCAGCCTGTACATAAACCTTATTTTCGCGAATAACACAGGTTCTAATTGCGATAGACATGTCCATTTCACCATGCCAGCCTAAATAACCAACAGCACCGCCAAAAATTCCACGTTTTACTGGCTCAACTTCGTCAATAATTTCCATAGCACGAATTTTTGGCGCCCCAGAAAGTGTTCCTGCAGGGAATGTTGCTTTAAAAACATCCAAAGCATCTATGCCTTCCTCAACTTCCCCTTGCACATTAGAAACAATATGCATGACATGTGAATAACGTTCGATCACCATTTGATCAGTGACTTGCACTTTACCGATTTTTGATACACGCCCAATATCATTGCGACCCAAATCAATCAACATTAAGTGCTCTGCGATTTCTTTCTCATCGGAAAGTAAATCTTTTTCCAGCGCTAAATCTTCTTCTTTGGTTTTACCGCGTGGTCGTGTGCCCGCTAATGGGCGCACAGTCGCCACCCCATTTTCTAAACGCGATAAAATTTCTGGTGATGAGCCCACAATATAAAATGGCTTTTCATCACTAAGCGTCTTTCCTTGTACTAAAAACAGATATGGTGAAGGATTAAGATGACGTAATGCACGATATACTTGTAAAGGATCACCATCAAAGTCCGATACCATGCGATGACCAGGAACCACCTGCATCACATCACCCGCACGAATGTACTCTTTAACAGTTTCAATCGATTCTAAGAATTTTTCTTTACCTGTTAATGATTCAAAATGAGGGGCCGTGTGAGGCTTTGCCTGCAAGCTCACCGGTGTGGCAAGTAATGATTCGATTTCATCCAGCTGGCTTTGTGCTTTATTAAAAGCATCTGCATCCTGTGTATCCGCATGTACGATAATAAATAGCGTGTCTTTTAAATTATCAAAAACTACAACTGTTTTAGACAACATGAGCCATAAATCTGGCAATCCAACAGGATCAGCATCAGGAACGTTATTTAAGCGCGGTTCAATATAACGTACCGCGTCATAACCTAGATAGCCCACCAAGCCCCCTGTAAAGTTAGGCAAATCGGGAAGTTCTGCTTTTGATGGCACTTTGAACTGCGATTGAAAGTCACGGATATACTGGAAAGGATCTTGGCACTCAAACGATTCGACTTGACCGTCAGCATTCTGAATTGTTAACTGTCCTGCATTACAAGAGAATACGGTTGACTCACCTAGACCAATAATGGAATAACGCGCCCAGTTTTCACCACCTTCTACAGACTCAAATAAATAGGCTTGTTGATGTTGTTTTAAACGTGCAAATACTGACAATGGAGTATCAGTATCTGCTAAGCGTTGGCGATAAACTGGAATTAAGTTAAAACCTTGTGATTGAAGTTGTTGAAATTGAGTTGACGTTGTCATGAGGAATTCTCTGTAGTTTTCGATGCATATTGAATGTTCTATAAGGTCTGCGCTGAGAGACGCCATCGAAAAACATTAAAACTATTCATTCCTCTACCCTTCTTTATTTATTACAACTTATTTAGAAATCAACACAGTTAAATCATCAACTACTTGTTGCGGCTTACATAACTGAATATCTTCACCATGATTATAACCATAGCTTACGACAATACAATCAATACCCGCACGGCGCGCTGCCTCTACATCATTCGATGAGTCACCAATCATCAAGGTATTGTCCAGATCAGTTCCAAAGGCCTCAACACAATGCAACAAAGGTTTAGGATCTGGTTTTCTCACCTCAAAACGATCTCCACCCACCGTATCCACAAAATAGTGATCCATCTTTAATTCAGCCAATATTTTTCTAGCGGGTAATTCAGGCTTATTCGTGACACACACCATTTTTTTTTGATGAGCTCGACCCCACTCTAAAAATTCGATAATGCCGTGAAATGGACGCGTATCCACGCAAGGTTCGGCATTATAAATTTCTAAAAAAGTATCTAATAATTGCTGATGCTCAGAAGGCTCTACACGCCCCGTCAGATGCATTAAAACACTCTGACAGAACAATGAAGTCCCTTTACCAATCCAATTTCGAACTTGAGTTTCTGTGACCAAAGGCAGTTCTAATACATTCAAACTCATATTCATGGCACGATATAGATCAAATGCCGAATCAACCAAGGTTCCATCCAGATCAAAAAGAATTAAGTCACGCTGTTCCAAATTCGCAATATTCATTATTTTAAACCTAACAAAAAAGGCATGCGAAAGCATGCCTTAAAAAATCACATGCAACTTAGTTGAAAATAAACCAGGCAACCAGTGCCACAATCACTAACACCAATAAGGCCATTAAGCCAATATTGGCATTTTTTTGAGTTTCCAACTCTTTTTCCGTACAAGCTGCAGGAATATTTACCTCACACGCTTCATGCTTATTGACAGTTGTATTAACATCAACTCCCTCAGGAATTGGCGCTGGTTTAGGAATTCCTACATTTTGAGGCATACCATCTCGAGTAAGCTGAACTGAGCTATCTCGCTCTTTCAGATCAGGCATACCCTGCTCAAGCATTTCAGCTGCTGCTGTCTTCTCTACTGCAACCTTTGAAGAAATTTCAGCTGTTGCGATTGCTTCGCTAGGCTGCTGAATATCTTGTAATGTTTGTGCAGATTGCGCAGGTGCTAAAACTGAAAATTTATGGCTAGCAAATTGCAGAATATCGCCATCTTTAACAATAGTTTCGCCTTCAGCAATTTTTGTATCGTTAATAAACGTGCCATTTGACGAACCTAAGTCTTGAACAGTGAGCACCTGCTCTTTTAGAAACAAAGCAGCATGACGACGTGATACATCTGCAGACTGAATCAAAATATCTGCATCTTGATGACGACCCACCAACATGTCTCGATCGATATCAACTTCTTTACCCGCAAATTCGCCAGTAATTGTTTGTAATTTCCAAGTCATAGTTTCGATCCATTATTCAAGTTTTGACATTTTAACATGGCTGTTTTCGAGATTCACATTGAACGCATGTTATCGAGATGGTCTCAATGTCGTGGTTGTGACCGTATTTTGTGTTCTTTGCACATCTTGTTTTGGCTCAATCGCGACAGGGGTTTCCACCACGACTTGGGCATTGTTTGTATTTGTTGTGGCAACTTGATTGTAAATCACAGGCTTTGGCAGCACTCGCGTTGATTTCACCACAGGATCCTGAGTCACGATGACATTTGGACGTTCAATCACACGCCCTACTGGCTTAGACTGTGCTGTTGGAGCAGTATAACGCTGTACCTGCGGCTCTACTGCTTGAGGCGTTGATGGCACTACGATAGGCTTGACGGGTTGAGGAGTACTTGATACAGGCAACCGCTGTTGGAAGATATCATCAACATTATCCGGTAACTTCTTAAATGTCCCATCACCATCCAGTGCTAACTGCAAACTGTATAAACGATCATAGCGTTGCTGTGACAATCTACGAATATCAGCCGTATCTCCTACGATTGTTGGATGAATAAAAACGAGTAGGTTTCGTTTCACATTATTCTTTGCATCTGCTCTAAACAGTCTACCCAAACCAGGAATCGAGCTTAAACCTGGGACGCCTTGACGCGTTAACTTAGTATCATCTGAAATCAGACCACCCAGCACAATTGTTTGACCATTTTCAGCCAAAATTGAGGTTTTTATGGCACGCTTAGTGGTCACCAAGTCTTTCGCCTCACCACTATCTGGCTTCACTGAGGATACTTCTTGTTCTACAGCAAGACGAACTGTTCCACCTTCACCAATTTGTGGAATAACCTTTAATGTTACACCAACATCTTTACGCTCAATTGAAGTATAAGGGTTTGCTGTTCCACCTGTTGTTGTCACAGATCCCGTCTGGAATGGGACATTCTCACCCACAACGATATAAGCTTCCTCGTTATCCATGGTGACAATCGATGGTGTAGACAATAAGTTCGACTTAGTATTGGTCTTTAATGCCTGAATCAGTGCGCCATACAGTTTACGCGATCCATTCGCACCTTCTTTATATTCACCTAAGGCCAATGAAGCACCAGCTCCAATCAAACCAGCACCCGTAGCTACATTACCAAGGAATCCAGAAGCCAATTGACTCAGCCCTACACCCGCTTTATCAAAATTGATTACACCAATACCGCTACTGATGTCACCTAGTGCCCACTGAACACCCAATTGATCTACGTCATTTCCTTCAACTTCAACAATAGCAGCCTCAATGAGAATTTGTTGACGACGCACGTCAAGTTGATGAATAGCAGATTCAATTTCACGCATGAGTTGAGGATCTGCTTTTACCACTAATGCATTTTGTGCACCATCAGCAATAATACTCACGCCATTACTATTAAAACTTGTAATATCTTGTTGATTTTGATTTGAACCACTATTCAAATTAATCGCTGGAGTACTCACACTCCCATTTGAAGACGTATTACTCGAAGTATTATTAATTAATGAGTTACTAGCACTTGAATTGGAGGTTGAACTATTTGAATTACTGGTACTATTCACCGCCTGACCAGATACTAAACCTTGTAAAATTTCAGCCAAATTTTTTGCGCTTGCATACTTAAGCTTAAATACTTTTAGACCGCCTAAGCGATCAGCTGAAGGAACATCAAGCATTTCGATCATTTGACGAATGCGTTTACGAGTACTTGGATCACCCTTGATCAAAATCCGATTAGTACGTGCATCTGCAATAATACGTACTCGAGAACCTGAAATGTCTTTGGCACCCCCCGTAGAAGACATTGAATCCAACAAAACTATCAGCTCTTCAGCTTGGCTAGACTGCAAGCTAATAGCCTCAATATCGTTTTGTCCCGTTCCATCTAAATTACGAATAATCGTTTCAAGCTGTGCAATATTATTCGCACGATCTGAGACTATAAGCGCATTTGTTCCTTGTACCGCCGCCAAATGCGCAAATTGCGGCATGAGCGGTCTTAACGCTGGTATTAGATCATTGGGGTTAGTATTTTCCAGCCAAATGACACGAGTAACCACTTGATCACCTCGTGCGTTCCGAGAGGCATCAAAAGGCACACCTGAATTTTTTACATTATTGTCAGGGACTAAGCGGATAGTGTTACCCGCAGGTACAGCAACAACGCCATTAACGTTTAACACACCCAAGAACAAATCATAGACTTCAGCTTTGTTTAAAGCCTTATTTGAAATGACCGTCACATTACCCCGAACCCGCGGATCAACTGCGAAGTTTTTTCCCGTGATATCTGCCACTTCATTAATAAATGCAGTTAAATCTGCATCACGCAGGTTAATTTTCCAAGTTTGCGCTTGCGCAGCGGTACTTGCGACAGCCAATACTGGTGCTACTGCGACCATCGCCCAAAGTGACCGATTTCGATTTAAAAAATCCATAACTTGTTATATTTCCTAATACTTTATGCAAATTTACACATTTTAAAATTCTTGTTGGAAGGTCATCACTTGATCACCTCGTTTTACTTCAATGCGAACTTTACCTTCTCGTTTAGCCTGTTCTAGCAGTTGTGCATCGCTTTGTCCTTGACCGACTGATTGCCCATTCAAGGATAAAATGCGATCACCAGGTCTTAATCCCAGTTTGCTTCTCAAAAATGCAGGCGTTCGATCCGTGACTTCATAACCTTGACCACTGTCAGTGTTGACACCCATATTACTTAAGTATTGTTCACGATTTTCTTGAATTTGATTGATTGCCTGACCAATGGCATTTTGAGTAGTCGTTTGACCTGAATTCGAAGTTGCGTTAGCAGAATTTTGCTGTGCATCAGGTACCAGCGGCTGATTAAGATTTTCTATTCCGGTAAATCTCAACTCAGTCGTCGCACCACTCGGCTGTTTCAATACCACATGATCCCAATATACTTCTGAAAGCTGAAAAGAACTTCCTTCCAAAGTTTGTCCAATGGTATAACGATCAGCAACCTCTCGAACTTTAATCACCGCTGAAGATTGACTACTCGGCGTCGAAACCACAACCCCTTGCAACGTAAGCGCTAAATTAACATCAGCAGCACTTACTTGCGCACCTGTTTCTTGAAACAATGAGAAACTCGATATATTCGGAACAGGAAGTTGCTGCGAACCTAATGCGACTTGCTCAACTTGCATGACTTGCGGTGGTGCAACCACCAACCAAAATAATGAAGCGAGCTTCCACATCATGATTAAAATCAGAATAAATAAAGTAAGTGGAGCAATTCGATCTAAATCTTTTAATGAAATTTGTGAAAACTTATCTTGGAATCCTTTCATTAGAAACCTCCACTCAGCAGTGGCTGTCTCGTACTGACAACAAAGGTATCCAAACCAGCTTTACCATCGTATGAAGGCACATTCATTAATAATCTTTGGGTCACCTGTGCATCCAACATTAATGCAGGATCTAAACTAAGGTTGGCCATTTTTTGCCCGCGCTGATCTTGTACATCAATGAGCAGTTTTCCAGCTTCGTCTGAAAATTGCCCTTTTAAGGATGGCATATTCATTCGTTCTTGTTTTTGGGCAAATGTATAAGTTAGCGTACCACCACCCCATTGCATCTCTCCGTCGGTTTTTGCAAAACCATCGTTTTGTTTGAATTGAAATGCTACATCCTTCAGCTGAATACTATTCTGAGGCCATTGCCAATCCACAAATGTTTTAAGTGTTTCAGGAGCAATATTTCCACTCATATTTTTGATAATTATTTTTTTCCCAAGCCCATAACCCACTACACCATTGAGTTGAGTCTGACCACTATGTATTTCTAAGTTGGCACCAGC
This sequence comes from Acinetobacter sp. 24-47-67, assembly GCF_056779735.1. Taxonomy (NCBI): domain Bacteria; kingdom Pseudomonadati; phylum Pseudomonadota; class Gammaproteobacteria; order Moraxellales; family Moraxellaceae; genus Acinetobacter; species Acinetobacter sp. 24-47-67. The sequence continues at coordinate 240,619 of NZ_JBWYIK010000003.1, read as the reverse complement.
CCTTAATAAAATCAGATCGAAAGGACGTGTTTGCCAGATGACAGAACCTGCGAGATTTCCTTTTTGCCAATCTGCTTGACCTTGCCAGATATTGCCACTGACATTTTTTAAAATTTGATTATTTTTATAAAATTTAGCTATGAGCCACGATGCTGGAACTTGTAAAAAAACAAATAATAAAAAAGCGAAGATAGCGACGCTTAACCACACCATTTTTTTTGATTTTTTTATCATTCCATGTATACCAACATCTAAGTCTAATTAACCGCAAAATGTTTGAAAATTTTCTATCTTGGTATTATGCATAATTTTTACACTTCTCCAATTCACTTATAAAAAAACCAAGCAGATTTGCTTGGTTTTTTTAATATTAGTGTCATTACATGACAAATCAGTGAAATTAGATAAGAAAATCTTCTAATTTGGCACCTTTTTCAAGCTCTGCAACCAACCAACGTGGCTTCTTTCCACGCCCTGTCCAAGTCTCCGCAGTATTATTTTTATTACGATAACGAGGCTCTACAGATTTACGCGTGCTTTTCTTACGCTTTTGTGCACCATATTCAATGAATTGCTCTAAAGACATACCCACTGATTCAGCAATTTGAGTAATCTGATGATAAGCATCTTCAATTTCCTGATCTTTCTTAGACTCGATCAAAGCTTGGGCTTCAGCAGTTAACTTTCTTAACTCTTCAACAGATAAATTACTAATATCAGGCATAACATTTACTCCAAAAAATTCAATATCATTATTAGATTTATAAAGCGTCATCTTATTGTTATAAATTATTTTAATCAATCCATCATGTTATTTAATATACATAAATAAAACAAATAATTTAATACATTAATTAACCGAGTCTATTTCTATTATTTTTTCTCTAATATGCTCTGGAATCAAAACCTTTTGCATTGTATTTTTATCCACACAAACTATAACGGCCTCAGCAAGTGCCACAATTTCATTCTGTTGCTCACTCCAAACTGTATATTCCATCCTGAAGGCAGAGTTACGCAATTCAACCACTTTAGTTCCAATGCGTAAATAATCAGGATAAAACACTGGTTTAAGATATTTACAACTATTTGAAGCCACAACAGTATTAATATCTAACGCTAAGATTTCTAATTGATTCAAATACTCTATTCGAGCAGTTTCAATATAGCGATAATAAATTACATTATTGACATGTCCAAAAGCATCCATATCACCCCAAGCGACTTTTTGATGGGTAATGACTTTATATTCATTCATTTGTTTCATTCATCATTCTCATAATTTAAATTGAATAAATTTATTATGGGTCTCAAAGACACTGTTCAATTGCTGAGTTAATACAGCATCGCCTTTTAATACAGATTTAATTCTTAAATAGTTCATTAAAGGGTGATCAGGATATAATTGCAATAATGCCTCAGCATCCTGTTCACGATGAGTCGCAGTATACATATGCCATTTAGAAAAACTCAAAATCGGTAATCCAGGATATTTCATTTCAAAATGATCAATCTGGTTTTCAAGCATTTCATAATCAGGATTTTGTTTTAACAATTGTTGTTGAAACCATAAATAAAAAATATCCTGATCGAACCGTTCTTCTAATAAAGACAAAGAAAGTTGAGTTTCATCAAAAGCCATCTCAGGAATGCGAGAAATAAGTTTTAACCATAACGATTTAATACTATATGAAGACGACACAATTTGATCACTCATTTGAGCATACCGAATTTGAATAAGCTCTAAATCTGTATTTGAAGCGTTGTCAAAATCATTGAGTAGCTTTAAAAGCCATTTCTTTTTATGTTCCAAATCTAAATGGCCATATTGCGTGGATTTTAAATAATGCCATGGATATTGAATCGCAAATCTGCCCCATAGATGATTCAACTTATGCTGATAAGCATCTTCAAGATCTTTTAACCATGGTGACAGCATATGACCATGTAAAAACTCCAAATGGGTTAAAGCCTGATCTGGAAGCCCTTGAGCTAAATAAATTTCAATACGCTGGAGTTCAGCCAATTCAAAAGCATCTGCAGGACTTTGTTGTAAAACACTCAACGCATCATCAATACGATCTTGCTTCAACCATATACGAGATTGAATAACTTCTTTGAGTAATCCTGAGTTCTCAAACACAGGTTGTAAATATTCTCGCTGTTTTGTGTTGGCCTCCAAAACCCACAAAACACCTAATTTTTCATACGTATGTAACCTTGAAAAGTCTGTCACTTGTTGAATTTTACGCTGCTCTCTTGATCTCATCTTTCCAACCCAAAACCATAAAAGATGAAGAGATAAAGCAACGAATAGAAGAAAAAATGAAACAAACCAGAGGTTCGTTTGAATCTGAATACCGTGCCAAAGCATGTAAATATAACCTGGCCCTTCTTGATAACTCAGCACACTTAACACGGCTAATATCATTAAACCAACTAATGCATAAACTATAAAAATATGTTTCATGATTAGCCCTCTAAAATTGCTTTACTGTTCAATTTAGGGACAGGTAAAAGTTGTGCTTGTTTGAGATGTTTCGCTTTATTTTTTATTTTGATTGCCGCAGCATCAGGCAGTTGATCCAGTTCATCGATAATTGAGGTCAGTGCATTTTGATAATCAATGTATTGTCCTTGTTGTAGTGCTCTTTGAGCAAATAACACTCTCAATTGAACTTCTTTTAAAACTAATCTTCGATTAAGTAATACCGGCATCTGTTCATCAACGCGTTCAACTTTGAATACACGCTCAAACCATGAGGATTGCGAAGAGTTATCACTCGTGAGTTGCTGTACTTGTTGTTCATTTTTCAAATTTGCATCAATATTTTCAAGCAAGTCTCCTAACTGAGCAATTTGAATATTTTTTGCCACAACATATTGTTGAATCATTTTTTGATCATGCTCAACAGCTCGATGCATTGAAACCTGCAATGTATCTGCCAAAGCCAAGCGCTCAACCAGTTGATCCAGTTGATTGAGTTGCTCAAGTGCATATACAAACTCATGTTGATCTAAGGCAAATTGAATTAGCTCTAATTTTTGACTTAAGAGTTTGATTGGATTGATTTCAGATTGAATTTCTTGTTGATTATTGTTTTGCTGAGGTGGATTGGATTGAGACGAAACCTGCTGATTTGAGCGCTGAATTGCTACCAACTGATCATTCAAACTTGCCACTAATTGCTCTGATTTATGTTGAGTTTGTTGTAGCAACTCAACTTTTTCTTGTAATGAAAAATGATCATAGCTGAGTTTAATCAACCAAATGATTAAGCCTAAAATGAATAGATATAAAATTTTCTTCATGAGTGCCTATGTTCACTTTCAAGCTGCGACAAAATCGTATCTGGCATTAAGTCCGCAATTTGAGTGATTTGAAATTTAGTATTTGAGGTCTGTTGATACATACACACGATCTGATATAACCGATCCGCTAAAACCAAGTAATGACCGTGTTGCATAAATACAGGATAATTTTTGCATAAACTCAGCCAATTTTTCCAACTGGCTTCACTACTAATCAATACAGCATAAGGTTGTGGATTTGCATTGAATGCTTCAAGTAGATGTTTAAATTTATCTTGAGCATCACTTGGGCAGTAGCGGGAGTATAAAACAAAATTAAGTACTTCAATTTTAGCAGTACGACACTGCTGCATCATGAACTGACGGCCACCTTCTCCCCGCCAAAACGCAATACGTTTGAGATCAGCATTTTGTGTTAAAACCGGAAGACTTAACATTCCTTCAGATGTTTCAACATCTGGAACTAAACTTTTAACACCATATCGACTTAGAGCTTCAGCTGTTTTCCGGCCAACTGCAATCCATTTGATATGATTTAAATCGGTCAATCTAAGTCCCGATTTTTCGAGAAACTGCATGCCAACTTCAACGGCTGTTGGACTGACGACCACAATCACTTGTGCTGAAATTAATTGCTGAAAGAGCTGATCAAGTTCATCACTCCAATGAACAGCAGCCAACTCTAGTACAGATAACTCGATAGGCTCATATCCTGCACGTACCAGTGCCTCATTGAGAGGCTTAGCACGATCTGCAGGTCGAGTATTGATAAACTTCATTTCATTTTTTTATTTATACAGCGCTTTTAATAAATCAGCAGCACCTTGGTCAATCAAAGCTTTTGCTAGTGAAACACCCAACGTTTCAGCTTGTTCAACTGGACCTTCTACTTTAGCAACCAATAATGTTTGACCATCCACACTGCCTACGCGCCCCTCTAATTGAATCTGTTGATCATTTAAAGTCGCATATCCCGCAATCGGTACCTGACACCCACCTTCCAAATAAGCATTAAATGCCCGTTCTGCACGAACACACGCATCAGTTTCTGCATGTAATAAAGGTCGAATCAACTCTAATACGCGTGCATCGTCACCTCGACACTCAAGACCTAATGCACCTTGGCCAACTGCGGGTAAACTCGTCTGTGCATTCAGCGTGTGTCGAATACGCTCTGCTAAACCTAAACGTTTTAAGCCTGCACTTGCCAGAATGATGGCATCGTAAAGCCCATCATCAAGCTTAGATAGTCGTGTGCCTACATTTCCACGTAAATCTATAATCTCAAGATCTGGACGGGCTTTTAAAATTTGACATTTACGACGCAAACTTGAGGTTCCCACTTTGGCACCAAGGGGCAAATCTTCAAACTTGCTATAAGTATTCGAAACAAAAGCATCTAAAGGATCTTCTCGCTCGCAAATCACGGCAAGACTTAATCCTTCTGGGAGCGCCATCGGCACATCTTTCATGGAATGGACAGCCAGATCTGCACGACCATCAAGTAATGCAGCCTCAAGCTCTTTAACAAATAAACCTTTTCCACCAATCTTGGCTAAAGGAGTGTCTAAAATTTTATCACCTTGGGTCACAAACGTCACCAACTCAACTTTTAGGCCAGCATGTAGGGTCTCAAGTCGCTCACGAATATGCTCCGCTTGCCATAAAGCCAATGGACTTTGACGAGTTGCAATTTTTAAGGTTTTGATCATTTTAATGCTGCCAAACTTTAGACATCCTAAACTTACCCTGCTGTCCCAAAATTGCAAGTAAATTGTTCGGCAATCACTATAATTTTAGGCAACTAAATATTTTGCATTCTTTCTCTAAGCAAAGGTAAGTGACGGCGACTGACCGCCAATTTCTCTTCAAGTTCACGACAACGAACTTGATACTGGCCTGAAGCAACCAACTCCAATCCATCCAAATAATCCAATGCAATCAGCGCATTTCGATGAATTCGTATAAATTTATTTGAAAACTCACGCTCTAGATCTTTTAAAGTCTCATCAATCAACACACTGCCGTTTTTGTGTCGTACTGTTACGTATTTCTGATCAGCTAGAAAATAGTAAACATTTTCGATAGGAATGAGTTCAAGACCACGATACGTTTTCGCAGCGATTTGCTGACGTTGATGTTTTTCTTCCATATTTTCTTTTTGTTCTATATTCGACATTTGAGCTTGAGTAAGTTTAGTTAAATTATTGAGTGTATTTTCTAATTCTGATTTGATAATCGGTTTTAATAAATAGCCTTTCGCTTGTGCCTGAATAGCAGTCAAAGCATGCTCATCATAGGCCGTGCAAAAAACAATAGCGGGCATTGGGTTTAGCTGTGAAAGATGCTGAGCACATGTCAAACCATCCATTTCAGGCATTTGGATGTCAAGTAAAATTACATCAGGCTCATATTGTTGCACTAAGGTCAAAGCTTCTTTTCCATGGTGCGCAGTTGCAACAACTTGATGCCCCAATTGAGTGACCAAGCGAGATAAGCGCTCAACCGCGAGTGGCTCATCATCACAAATTAGGATGTCCATTGTTCCTCCTTGCTCAAGTTAACGTTACTTATTTTAATGTATTAACTTGATTTTATTTATATTGGTACTGGACTACAGTCGTGTAAATTCCATTACCTGCATGACTCCTAAACTGTACCGTATACCCATAGTGTGCTTTCAAACGCTGTTTCACGTTTTCTATCGCAATACCATTCCCCTCCCTATTGGCCATTTTATCGGCTATATAAGGGTTAGTAATGACTATAGTGACTTGATTTTGTAATATTTCAACCAATATGACAATCTTTGCATCAATTAACTTTTTCTCCACCCCATGAAAGATACTATTCTCAATTAAAGGCTGTAAAGTTAAAAAAGGAATACTTGCTTGGCCCAACTGCTCTGGTTGCAAGATATTCCATTCCACATTTAATCTCGAACCCAACCTTAGCTTTTCAACCGCCAAATAATGTTCACACAATTGGATTTCTTCTTTTAATGTGACAATTTTCAGCTCTTGAAAGCTTGCTCTAAACAACCTTGAAAGATCGATGAGCATTTGCTCTGCTTTATCTGGATCACTCCCAATCAGACTCACCACACTATTTAAACTATTAAAAAGAAAGTGTGGATGTATTCTTGCTTGCATGGCTTGAATTCGAGCATTCAATTCACCTTGTTGCTGCTTTAACCACTCACCCCGAACATAGATATATCGTAAACAAAAAGTGATCAACAATACGCCATAGCTCATATGTAAAATCACATGATCAAATAAAAGTAACCATGAAAATTTTTGTAAAGAAAAGTTACTCCCCCAAAAAAACAGAAAATTCAAACTACAAGTAGTGAATAGGATAATGAGTTCTAATAGTGCAAATGTATAAATCGCAGACTGCCAAGTGGTTAGTTTTTGCCAAAACACCCTAAATAAATCAATTACGGCAATAAAGACCAATACCACCCAATTGATATAAAGCACATACTTGATCACTTGTGATGTCTGTAAATTTGACCAAGACTGTGACTCTGCTAGGCACAGCAATAACGCCAAAAAAATACTGGCAATAAATAACTCTGCAAAATATTGCCATTGCCCAATACGTACAAAGAAATTGGCGTCGATAAATTCTTGTTTATCTTTTGAAGAATTATCCATAGGCAAGACTTCGGCATCTTGATTTGAATTTGTTATACTGGATGCAAAATTACTGCTTTTTCTTTTACTGAGCCGACATGACCACATCTTCTAATTCCTCTAATCCGTCACAAGCCCAAACTTCAGGTATGTGGGGCGGTCGTTTTTCCGAAGCAACTGATGCCTTTGTCGCTGAATTTACAGCATCTGTCCAATTTGACCAACGCTTTTATAAACAAGATATTGCAGGTTCAATCGCACATGCAACGATGTTGGCAAAAGTCGGTGTACTCACTGAACAAGAGCGTGATGACATCATCGCAGGCTTAACCGCAATTAAAGCGGATATTGAAGCTGGCAACTTCGAATGGCGTATTGATTTAGAAGATGTTCACATGAACATTGAATCTCGATTAACACAACGTATTGGGATTACAGGTAAGAAATTACATACAGGTCGTAGCCGTAATGACCAAGTAGCAACGGATATTCGTTTGTATGTACGTGATGAAATTGATGCCATCTTAGGGTTATTACACAAACTACAAAAAGGCATTCTAGGCTTGGCTGCTAAAAATACTAATACAATCATGCCGGGCTTTACACATCTTCAAACTGCACAGCCTGTGACGTTTGGACATCATTTAATGGCATGGTTTGAAATGCTGGTACGTGACTCAGAACGTTTGATTGACTGCCGTAAACGCGTGAATCGTATGCCTTTAGGTTCTGCTGCGCTTGCAGGTACCACTTATCCAATCGATCGTGCTTATACAGCAGAACTTTTAGGGTTTGAAGCAGTTGCAGAAAACTCATTAGATGCTGTATCTGATCGTGATTTTGGTATTGAGTTTAATGCTGCGGCATCACTCATCATGATGCACTTATCTCGTATGTCTGAAGAATTAATTCTTTGGACATCTGCACAATTCAAGTTTGTGAATATTCCTGACCGCTTCTGCACAGGCTCTTCAATCATGCCTCAGAAGAAAAATCCTGATGTACCTGAACTTGTTCGTGGTAAAACAGGCCGTGTATATGGTGACTTAATGAGTCTACTAACCCTCATGAAAGGTCAACCTTTGGCATATAACAAAGACAACCAAGAAGATAAAGAACCATTATTTGATGCTATTGATACGGTTCGTGGCTCTTTAATGGCTTTCGCAGACATGATTCCTGCGCTTGTTCCAAATATTCCTGAAATGCGCGAAGCTGCGCTGCGTGGTTTCTCAACAGCAACTGACCTTGCTGATTACTTAGTGAAAAATGGTGTTGCATTCCGCGATGCACATGAAATCGTCGGTAAAGCAGTTGCGCTTGGCGTCCAAGAAGGTAAGGATTTATCAGAACTTACGCTTGAACAACTTCAACAATTCTCTGATTTAATTCAAGCTGACGTCTTTGAAAAAGCATTAACTTTAGAAGCTTCTGTCAATGCACGTAACCACATCGGTGGAACAGCACCTGCTCAAGTTGAAGCAGCAATTGAGCGTGCTCATGCGCGTTTAAAAGCTCTTTACGCTTAATTTCTGATTATATTTTTGGAGTATTGATATGTCTCGCCAAGTATTTTGCCGTAAGTATCAAAAAGAAATGGAAGGTTTGGATTTTGCACCATTCCCTGGTCCTAAAGGTCAGGAACTATTTGATAGTGTTTCTAAGCAAGCATGGGGCGAATGGTTAAAGCATCAAACTACTTTAATCAATGAAAAACGTTTAAATGTCTTTGAAGCTGATGCAAAAAAATTTCTTGAAGAACAACGTGAAAAGTTCTTCAACAATGATGAAACTTTAGAAAAAGCTGAAGGCCTAAAGCCTGAGTAAAAAAAGAAAGCACTGCTTTTCTTTTTACGTAAGATAAGGACGAAGTTCGCGTAGGCTTTAATCTAAAAAGAATCCCCATCTTTGGGGATTCTTTTTTATGCGTTACTTTAAAAATTAGGCAAGAAAAACACAGAAGGTGTGCACAGGCTTTAATCCCAAAAGAATCTCCGTAATAGAGGTTCTTTTTTTATGGGACATCAAATAAATATCAATGGAGTCAAAATTTAGCTGACGAAAGAAGTGCTTGTGGTGGATTTAAAATATGACCTAATTGGTAAACTCCATCCATATTTAACTGCATCTCCATTCGGTCAACACGAATTGGGCCAAATTTAATGTAAATCTGCCGATTTTGAAGATCAAACCGCTGCTCCAAAACCTGTCCATTGAATTGTAAAGAGTTCATAGATGTTAAGTCCATAAGCGCTTTAAAAGGTTGCTCTTCATCCTTTGTATAATGAATCCTTTTTCTATCACTCACGAAATTTTCTAAATGGTTTAAATCCTGAGATTTAAAAGATGTAATTTCACGAATTTGAGATTCCTCAATACCTAAAGCATTGACCAAACTTAACTGATCATCTGGCAGTAATTTAAAATGCCCATTGTTAGGATGTGCCGCCCAACTCAAACTCGAAAGACCCCAAGCACAGATTCCCCACAAAACTTGCTTAAATTGTCTCATTCCCCATCGCTCTCACTGAACGTAATAAAAGCCATCTTTAAAAACATTTCAGCCAAACACAACTACCATTTATCTTAAATATCATTTACTTAACAGGAATTGTTAGACTCACCTCACAGACAAATCTTTTTTATTGATATTTATCTTCCTATCTAAAAAAGACTGCATAAATGTAAAGCAGAAAATAGACACATAAGATGATTATGAGTTATCAATTTCATCAGAGTAGGCTAATCTCTGTATTAAAATTAACCACCATTTGAGCGCATCATGTTTATCATTCGTCCTTATATTGAGACTGACTTAGAAGACATCATTCAACTCTGGGAAAGATGTGATCTAACACGACCATGGAATAATCCGGAAATTGATATTTTTAGGAAGGCTGCACAAAAAGATGACTTATTCTTGGTGGCAGTGAAAGATCAGTTCATTATCGCAACATTAATGGGTGGTTACGACGGTCATCGCGGGTGGATCAATTACCTCGCGGTACATCCCAATCATCAACGGAATGGTGTTGCTACAGCGTTGATTCAACATTTGGAAAAAAGATTGATTGCACTTGGTTGTCCAGAAGTTCAGCTTTTAGTGCAAAAAGAATTTATTGATATTCAAAACTTTTATGAACAATTGGGATATGACGAAAAAGAAGTTGTATGCCTTGCTAAAAGACTCATTCACGACCATTAAGAAATTTTATAAAACAGGAGCATTTATCAATTTACCGATCCGTAAAAATATTGGGAATCGAATATTAAATTTATGACCGGTATCATTATTCAAAGTTAAGGCATATTGGCTCATCTGATTTAAGATTTGTGTCGCCTGATTATTGGCTTGCGTATTTTGTTTAAGATATTTCTTTAAAGCTGACCATGTATTTAAATAATCAATCAATTGATCAATCCGCCATTTACAATGCATGTGCTGCTCACAGGTCGGGATTTCTTCAAAAGGAAATGGAATCGTTTGATATTTCAGATCAATATAGTGACGCTCACTCTCCCAATATGTTTTCAATACTTGGTGATATAGCTTTTCAATACAGCTTTGAAGCTCCTCATTCTCCACTTCAATAAGCCCATATCCAATCACTGCAAAGACACCCTGGGGCTTCAGTGTTCGATAGACCTCTTGAAAAAATAACTCGAAGTCAAACCAATGAATGGCTTGGGCAACTGTAATCAGGTCAAAACATTGTGCTTTAAAATTGCTATGTTCAGCATTATCAATTCGGTAAATTACATTATCTATTGCTGGGGCTTGCTGAAGTTGTGATGCGCTTATATCCGTTGCAATGACTTGATTAAAATGCGGAGCCAATAAGCGGGTGAATTGTCCTGAACCTGCCCCGCAATCCCAAGCCATTTCATAGTTCTGAACATATTTGAAGATTTCGTCAATCACACTTTGTGGATAACTTGGACGAGCTTGTTGATAAAGCTCACTTTGATCAGAAAATAGGTCTTTCATTTTTTATTCTGAATTTGATCGAGGAATCAACCTTAGCACATCAAAAAAAATGGATGATGAATGACTTCGATTCATTTTGTATTATTTTATAAGCAAAAAAAATCCTCAACATTGTTGAGGATTTTTCGAATATGGTGGCGAGACCCAGGATCGAACTGGGGACACACGGATTTTCAATCCGTTGCTCTACCAACTGAGCTATCACGCCGATGGGGTGTATTAAGCCGTAACTGAGCTCAATAGTCAATAAAAATCATGCATTTTTTATTTGTTCGAGTAAATTTTACCCAAAAAAAATCTCTGATGGGATCAGAGATTGAAAATACAAATTCTTAAAAGAATATGGTGGCGAGACCCAGGATCGAACTGGGGACACACGGATTTTCAATCCGTTGCTCTACCAACTGAGCTATCACGCCGATGTCGCGTATTAAACAGTTTCATCTCGATATAGTCAAGCAAGTTTTTGGGATATTTAAACAAATGGATGTTTTTACAACAACATTTAGATTATTCGATGTAAATACATACAAATCCAATAAAAAAAGCCAGTATTGACTGACTTTTAATATTTAAAATCGAACAATAGTTTTAAATTTTTTCCAAACTACTTAAACAACGATGTATTGCACCACATCCAGGCTCAAAATGATTAACGCCTTTCTCTTCTTCCATTCGACATGCTTCACTCACTAAGCGCTCTGCGACACCACGTCCACGGTTAGCCGGATGAACTACGATATTTTCAAGCGTTCGACTTTCACCTTGTCCAGTTGACCAAATGGCCCCAATGATCTTTGTATTAAATTCTGCCGTGTAAAGTAAGGTATACTGAGTTAAGTTTTGCTCAAGTTGTTCAATGGCATCTTGTCCGTCACTAAATTCTGGACTGGTGTCATATAAGCGCTCAAGCTGTTCACGAACTTCAACATTATCAAGCGAAGTTATTGCATGTACGGTTATAGGCATTGATTAACCCTCCTGAGCAATCTAATATGCTGTCACTTTCGTGACATCGAAAATCTACATTCATCATTTTTAACGTTTTTGAGGAACGTGTCTATGACGCAACGTATCAGTGAAGTGGTAAGAAACACAAACGAAACCAAAATTCGTGTTCGCGTGAATCTTGATGGTACTGGTCAAGGCACCCTCAATACAGGTGTTCCATTTTTAGACCATATGATCGACCAAATCAAGCGTCATGGTTTATTTGATATCGATATTCATTGCGACGGCGATTTAGAAATTGATGATCACCATACAGTAGAAGACTGTGGTATTACCCTTGGTCAGGCATTTGCACAGGCTTTAGGTGACAAAAAAGGTTTACGTCGCTATGGTCACTTCTATGCACCACTTGATGAGTCCTTGAGTCGTGTCGTTGTTGACCTATCAGGCCGCCCTGGCTTATGGATGGACATTCCATTTACGCGCGCGCGCATTGGTACTTTTGATGTCGACCTATTCTCTGAGTTTTTCCAAGGCTTTGTGAATCACGCATTAATGACACTCCACATAGACAATTTGAAAGGTAAAAATAGCCATCACCAAATTGAAAGTGTATTTAAAGCATTTGCACGAGCACTTCGTATGGCTTGTGAAGTAGATCCACGTGCAGAAAATACTGTAGCTTCAACCAAAGGTACTTTGTAATGACCCGTATTGCCCTTCTTGATTATGGCATGGGAAATCTTCACTCAGCAGCAAAAGCACTTGAGCATGTTGGTGCAACCGTTGATGTGACCAATGATCCTAAGCTGATTGCTCAAGCAGATAAAATTGTGTTCCCAGGCGTTGGTGCAATGCGTGATTGCATGCAAGGTATGCACGAGGCTGGCATTGACGAGGTTGTACGCAATGCCGTTTTCAACAAGCCTGTCCTTGCGATTTGTGTCGGCATGCAAGCTCTGCTGCAACACTCTGAAGAAAATGGTGGTGCAGATGCATTAGGCATTTTTGATGGTGCTGTTAAACGCTTTCCAGATATTGAAGGTTTAAAAGTTCCCCATATGGGTTGGAATCAGGTACACCAAGCAGATCCAAGCCATCCAATGTGGAACAACATTGATCAAGATGCTCGTTTCTATTTCGTACATAGTTTCTATGTTGAACCGAAACAATCTGAGATCATTGCTGCGACATGTAACTACGGTTTGGAATTCTGCACCGCAATCCATAAAGATAATTTGTTTGCTACGCAGTTCCATCCAGAAAAAAGTCATACAGCTGGCTTACAGTTGTTGAAAAATTTTGTAGAGTGGAAAATTTAAAGCCATAATAAAGCTCACTGTTTTCAGTGAGCTTTTTTTCAGACTTTACTCTAAATATCTTTTACGACAAAGCCACCTTCAATTGGCTCAACAGTTACTTTAATTTCTGCTTTTAGATTCAGCGCAGCATAACGACTTTTAAGTTCTGAAATTAATTGTTCTGGCGTTGCATCTTTTAAAGCCAACTCATCCTTCAAAGGATACTGTTTAAAACTTTCTGATTTTTTACCATCTTTAGCGTCTGAAACCCATCGTTCTGCAGCACTCAGTACTTTCGCTAATTCAACTAGATGTTGAGCATTGGCAGGAGTTGACTCTTGCACCCATTTCGACAGCGTTTCCTTAGAGACTCCCAATGCATTCACCACATCAGTCGGTTTAATGTTTTTCTCTTTGATCAATTTTCTAAGTTTTTTAGCACCTTCGCTAAATAAATCATCTTCTTGAACTGCCATCGCTTCTGTCCAAATCTTATTCACTGTCTGCAGTTTCAATTTAACATTAAGCCTATGCAGTTGAGTCTAATATTGCCAAACAAATCAGATGAAATTGAAATTATTTTCAATATAGATAATTCACAAATAAAAGTGTGATCTAATTTTTCTCATTACTCAGTTTGAATTAAAAAGAAAAATAAATTGACCCAATGATTAATTGTTAACTTATGTAAAGACAATGAGCACCAATTTTAATCATTAAAAAAATACACAAAATTCACAAAATCAATCAACGAATCGAACAAGTTGGCATTTTAGGTATTTACACCATGCTACTCGATAATATTCATGCATTATAAGTGTACATTTATTCTATCAAGCACCAAATTAAACCACAATAAATAATTGATTTTGTTAACATTTTTAAACATTACCCTTGTGTTGTATTAAGTTGCTGTTTTTACGGCATATCTTCAAAATTATTCCACTTATATTGTTTTTTTTCGATTTGTCTGAAATTTTTTTCTTTGTTAATTATGAACTTGCTGAAACAACAAAGATCCAACACTAACCACATATATTTTGGAGCAATCTGCACATGTTTAAACTTTTTACTGGAAAAATCAGTGGCGTTCTAAGCCTTGCTTTACAGGGAATTACGAAAGCAGTTGGTTTTATTCTAGAAACCGTAACGACAGTTGTAGATACCGTTGTTGACACAGTAGGGACGCTGACCAAACCATTAACGGATAAGTTAACAGAATTGCCACTGATCGGAGATACAGTGGAATCGGTACTCAATCTTGAAAATAATTTACTAGGAAATTTAAGCGGAGGCTTACACGCTATCGCTGATGATTTTTCGAAGGGAGATCTATTAGGGGGCATTAATACTGCATTGAATGGCACTACTGCAACTGTAGGCCAAACCATCAAAGATGTTTCAAATGTTGTAGGTGAAGTCGCTGGTTTAGCCGATCCCGTGACCGACCTGCTAAGCCAAGTGCCAGGTTTAGGTGCTGTCGTAGATGTTGTCGGAGAAACCTCTTCAAATCTTTTGGGATTCGTGAGTGAAACGGGAGATTATGTCGCAAGTACCAAACCTCTTGATCTCGTGACTGGTCTCATTGATGATCCTTTAGGCAGTGTCACAGGAACATTAGGAGATGTCTCAGGAACATTAGATAATTTACTGGATGATTTAGCACCTGTTACAGATGCTCTGTCATCGATTCCTGTCGTGGGTGATCTTGTAGGATTCACGGGAGAGATCACAAATGCTTTAGGTGCAATCCCAACCAGTATCACACCAACTAGCTTTGATCTAATCTCTAACTTAGATACAACACCATACATTTAATTCAAAGTTCGTCTAAAAAACCGTCAACATTGTTCTGACGGTTTTTTTTCATTGTTACTTCGCTCATTTGATGTTTCTTTGCTAAGATTGCTGCGAATAAACTCCAGAATACTGGCAAGGAGCGAAAGCATGCTGATTATCCCTGCAATTGACCTTAAAGATGGTAAATGTGTCCGTTTAAAACAAGGTCGTATGGAAGACGATACCGTTTTCTCTGATGATCCTGTGGCAACAGCACAACATTGGGTAGACGCTGGCGCTCGCCGTTTACATTTAGTTGATCTAAATGGTGCTTTCGCTGGTACACCTATTCACAAACCTGTTGTGGAAGCGATTGCAAAAGCACAACCTGAACTGCCAATTCAAATTGGTGGTGGCATCCGTTCTCTTGAAACCATCGAACACTACTTAGATGCAGGTGTATCATTCGTCATTATTGGTACAAAAGCAGTCAAAGAACCTGAGTTTGTTGAGGAAGCTTGTAGAAAATTCGCAGGCCACATCATTGTCGGTATTGATGCAATCAATGGCATGGTCGCCACTGATGGCTGGGCAAATGTAACTGACGTAAAAGCAACTGATTTAGCTAAACGCTTTGCAGATGCTGGTGTATCTAGTATCGTGTATACCGATATTGCACGTGATGGCATGATGCAAGGTGTGAATATCGAACAAACAGTTAATCTTGCGACTTATTCAGGTTTACCTGTGATCGCTTCAGGCGGTGTGACCAATCTAGACGACGTTCGCAACTTAAAAGGTCAGCCTGGTATTTTAGGTGCGATTACTGGTCGTGCAATTTATGAAGGCACTTTAAATCTTCGTGAAGCTCAATTATTACTTGATGAACAAGCGCTCTAATAGCGCATGTTTCTAAAGAGGTCTTAGGACCTCTTTTTCTTACTTAAAAAATATGTTGAATTTATCTCCTACCCTCAAAACCAAAACACCACAACTTGCCCTTATTGCAATTACGATGATTTGGGGTGCCAGTTTCATAACAGTCAAATATGGATTGAACTTCAGCACACCAGTTCTTTTCGTTGCCTTTCGATTTGCAGCAGCTGCGCTGGCTGTTGGTCTCATCTCACTTCAATATTGTAAAAATTTTAGTGCCAAAGATATTTGGGCAGGATTTTGCATTGGAACAGTGATTGCAATTGGCTATGGAACGCAAACCATTGGCTTACAGACCATCACCAGTAGCGAGTCTGCCTTTTTGACAGCACTTTATGTGCCGTTGGTTCCCATCTTATTGTGGTTGCTCTTTAAAAAAAGGCCACATGTTATGACATGGATAGGGGCAGGACTCGCCTTTGTAGGTTTAGTTTTCTTAACAGGCAATGGGTTTGGTGCTATTCGGCTTGAATTTGGTCAGATCATTACCTTGATAGGATCAATTGCGATTGCACTTGAAATTATTCTCATTAGTTACTTTGCACCTCGAGTCAATTTACGCCGAGTGACGATATTACAACTCATTTTTGCATCGTTAATTTGTTTTCTAATGGCACCATTGGTGGGTGAAACACAACTCCCTGAGTTTAACTGGATCTTCGTTGCGATTATTGGAGGATTAGGACTTGCAAGTGCAATCATTCAGTTAGTCATGAACTGGGCTCAACGCGTGGTTGATCCTTCACAGGCTGCCATTATTTATTCTGGCGAACCTGTTTGGGCGGCTTTGATTGGGAGATTAGCAGGTGAGCGTTTAGCTATGCTCTCAATTTTAGGTGGCGTGTTGGTTGTGCTCGGTGTAATTACCAGTGAGTGGAGACCAAAATTTAAGAAGAAAGAATAAGCTTATTGGGGCTCTTTTAGCTTTAACATCATACATGGTTGAAAATACTGTACTTCAGGCATAGGCGCATAAAAGGGATACAAGAGTTCCTTCCATTTTAAATACGCCTCTGACTGCCTAAAACCTTCCGTATGATCTTCAAGTTTGTTCCAGTAAATCAGTAAAATATAAGCATGTTCATTATTCGTATTTTTAATCAGCTGAACCGCATTTAGCCCCTTAATTGGTGAAATAATGTCTTTAGCTAATTTAAAAGCATTTTCGAATGCCTCACTCTGGTTCATTTTGATATTTAAATGAACATGCTCAATAATCATGACACCACCCCATTCATGAGTTTTAATTATTGATACATTGGCTCGTTATCATTGACCTTAATAATTCCTTTGATCGCACGATAAACAATCCAAACCCATGACAAACCAATCACTGCGATACAGAATGTTGTTGCACCCAGTGCTACACCAGCAAAGGCATTAGGATTGTCACCCGTGAAGAATAAGAACAAAAACGGCAGGAACGCGATGATATTCCAAATTAAATACCACCAAAAAGTACGAATTTGCCAAGTAAAATGACTTTCAAAAATTGAGCCCTGTACCTTTGATCGTTTCCAATAGTTAATAATTAGCGCAATAACCGCCAAAATACCTGCTGAAAAAATAGCGATGATATACAGGATGTAAAGTAAAATCGTTAAGCTGCGGTTTGGATTTTGATCAGCTGTATAATTCATAAAGTCACCTTTTTAATTTTTTTGAGGCTTTATAATTTCAAACCATTAAATGGTGAAATTATCCATAAAATAATCAGTATATTAAACGCTATAGTACAGAAATAAATTTTTCGAAATGGTTGTTTTTGTGTTTTATGACGCAAGCGTTGCTGAGCAAGCCAAGCACTCGGCCATCCACCTAATAGAGAAACCACATGTAATGTATTTTCTGGTACACGTTGACTCCCCTGT
Organism: Acinetobacter sp. 24-47-67; assembly: GCF_056779735.1. Classification (NCBI taxonomy): domain Bacteria; kingdom Pseudomonadati; phylum Pseudomonadota; class Gammaproteobacteria; order Moraxellales; family Moraxellaceae; genus Acinetobacter; species Acinetobacter sp. 24-47-67. The sequence continues at coordinate 222,840 of NZ_JBWYIK010000003.1, read as the reverse complement.
TGAGCCGCCGCTTTATCGTGTGCATATAAGCCATAGGTGATCAGGTTCATCAATAAAATGACCAACATCACCATCATACTCAATAGCCCTAATAGGACTAATGTAGCAAGCGTTAAGATATAAGCAATAATCGCCACTTGCATCGGTTGCATTTTTTGTTGAGTAACTGGTGAATGACGCGGCTTCGTTTTTACTTTTTTTGCCTGAGTCGCTTTTAAGTATGCTACTTGTTTCGCTTTAAATCGACCTTGACCATCCAATTGAACGATATACTCCAAAGCACAACCTGGAATCGGTCTTGGGCCTGGTTTGGCAAAATCTTTAATGTGAAGGAAAACGCGATCTTTGGATGAATCATTGGGTTGAATAAATCCATAGCCTTTTTCATCAAACCATTCAACTAGACGACCTTGATCACGCATATTTCCCCCTGATTTTTTAAATTTTTAAGCTGTGACAAATTTTAATCGTTCAACCAGCATATTGCGCATTTCTAAAGGATTTTTTTGCAAAATATCCTCGCCAACACGCCCCATTTCTTTGTTCTTTTGAGCCACTAGCAAACGCATCATCCAGAAACGCCCAGCTGCCATCGCTAAATAGAGTTCTAGACATGATTTTTCATCACTGGTCATTTCACGTACACTTTGATAAGCCTCCAAGAATGCTAAGGCCTTTTCCTCATTCAAACGAACACTTGGATATTCCGTACAGAAATCATTCATCGTAATGGCGATATCAAACAAAAGTTCATCTTTATTCAACTCATAAAAATCGAGTATCCCTTTTAAAGTAGCCCCTTCAAATAAAGTGTTATCTCTAAATAGGTCAGAATGGATAAAACCTCGTGGACGATCAGGGTACATTGCGGTAAGAGCGTCATATAAACCTAACAAACTATTTAATAATACTTGATCGGCTGGATTTAACGTAGGTCGAAGCTGCTGAGCCACACTTAACCAATAATCATGATTACGATACTCTGCGCGCTCTAAGGGAAAGTTATCGAGAGCCACATGTATTTGAGCCTGTGCAATAGCAATGGACTGAACCTGTTCAAGTGATGAAGGCATAGGATGCTTGCCACGCATTCTAGGCGCAATTTGTGCAGGTTTATTTTTTAAGATCTGAATCGAACGTCCTGAATGTTTCAAAGGTACAGGCACAGGCAGACCTGCATGACCCAGATGCTCAAGTACAGGGACGAGTTCACCTGCGCCTTGCTTATCCATATCTTCAAAAATTGTTAAAACAAATTCGGTTTGATCTGCACAAACTAGAAAATAGTTCGTATTTTGAATACCTCCTTGAATCGGAATCAGGTCAATCACCTCTAATCCATAAGGCGTAGCAAAATCCTGAACTTCCTTTAAAGTCAAAGTGGTATAAACCGACATAAAAAAACCTGCGAAAAAACTTACATTATTTTGATAGAATACCTGCTCCGACTACCAAGGTGTAGCACCAAAGTCTGTAAGTTTCATAATCGGCTGTTATTTTTGGAAAAAATTATGCTTGCTAAACGTATTATTCCTTGCCTCGACGTAGATAACGGTCGAGTTGTAAAAGGTGTTCAATTCCTTGATATTCGTGATGCAGGCGACCCAGTTGAAGTAGCACGTCGTTATAACGAACAAGGTGCAGATGAGATTACTTTTCTCGATATCACTGCAACATCTAATGGGCGTGACACCACTTACCGTACGGTTGAGCGTATGGCTGAAACTGTATTTGTACCACTGACCGTAGGTGGCGGTGTTCGTAAAGTTGAAGATATTCGTTTATTGCTTAACGCTGGTGCAGACAAAGTCAGTATTAACTCAGCTGCTGTCTTTAATCCTGAATTCGTTCAAGAAGCCTCTCAACGTTTTGGTGCACAATGTATTGTAGTTGCGATTGATGCAAAAAAAACGGGTGAAAATAAGTGGGAAATTTTCACACATGGTGGTCGCAAACCAACGGGTATCGATGCGATTGAATGGTCTGTGAAAATGGCAGAATACGGCGCAGGCGAATTGCTCATTACGTCAATGGATGCAGATGGTACAAAAGCTGGTTATGACTTAGCATTGATGCGTCAAATTAATGATCGTGTAACGATTCCAACGATTGCTTCAGGCGGTGTGGGTAATCTTCAACATCTAGCAGACGGTATTTTACAAGGGGGGGCTGATGCGGTGCTTGCAGCCTCTATCTTCCACTTTGGTCAACACACCATCCCGGAAGCAAAACAATATTTAGCTGAACAAGGCATTGAAATGCGTCTTTAATCAGGCCCATAAAAAAGAGGCAAATGCCTCTTTTTTTTTTGCAAAAAAAAAGAGCCCGAAGGCTCTAAAAACCAAGAAAAAACAGCGCTTGGTTCGTTATGCAAAGCGATAAACTGGAGAGTTCTACCATCAGATTTTCATTCTCCGATTTATTCATCTCATATCATAAATGACAGATCTGCACGAAATCTTGACAAAAGCTACATATTTTATTGACCAATCATGACAAACCAGATGTCAATTCAGCCAATTCCATATCTAATCTGACTTACTCCACTATAGCCAAAGCTTTTTTTGAAATATCGGAGCGCGCTGCTTTCTGCTCAACCCACTTTGCGGGGAAATATTGTTCAACAATATGATTGACTCGTTTTGAAATAAAAGACGGTAACTGCACCCCTAAAGGGTTATCTTCCTTCAAATCTGGCGTTGAAATGACACGTGTCCCTAAAATGTAATCAAACCAAGGCTTAGTGACACACCAATTTGCATCTTGATTGGCGTTCATATGGTGGTCATAATGCCAAGGAATTTTCTTTTTTGCCCAATGAGGTTCGAGGTGAGCTCTGCGATGCGTGTAGTAGTAGTTACAAGCACTATAAAGCACGGATAAACTCATGCCTTTCGAGATTGGATAAAATGCTGTTCCAAATACAGCAGCAACAATCCCCAATGATACGATTTCATTTTTTGTTCGCCAATTTGAGATTCCCTCTACATAACCCTCATCATGGAAATCTTGTGTTCTAACTTCACGGTGATGTGCCCAATGAGATTCCATATTTTTAGGCACAGGACTAAACCTCGCTTTACCCGGACGGTGTACACCATGTAGAACATATTTATGCGCGACCCATTCAAATCCATTGGCAATGATTAAGCCTGCAACAAAACCTTTAATCATGTTCAAAATCCCTGTTTCTTTTCTTTCAATATATCTAACTCAAGCTCTCAACCATTGACGCAAGATAAAATTTTCATTGACAAATCACGACATATTTTTCAATGTCGTATGGTAGAAAAAGCGCTTGTATGGCACTGTAAAAACAGGCTTAATAACTCATCGTGATTTCAATTGATAAAACAAGAAAAGTATTAATCACATGCAGCAGATAAAGGATTATTCAGGCTCGGTTCATGGTGGACTTGGACATCTCTTACATAATTATTGTGAAGAGAGCGGTCTCCCTATTTCTGCAAAATTGGCAAGTATTCAGCAAGCCGAACGCTTTGACTTTAGCATTTGGCGTGAAATATTAAATGAAATTTATGAAGTACACCCACAACCTGCGTTAGGGTTAGAAATTGCTCAATGGGTCAAACCGCAACATTTAGGCATTATCGCGTATATCGCTTTATCATGCGATAACCTAGCAGAAGCACTCACCCGTTATCATGAATATCATCGTTTAATTTATGATGGTACACCTCTCGCCGTTGATCTGGAGCAAGGCGTATTTAGCGTACGTTGGGAAGATTTGCCAATGCATTTGTCGACACAAATCACGGATGAAATTGCGATGGCATTATTGGTTGAATTTCTAAAACGTTATGCGGGTATTGAGCATTTACATATTCAAGAAATTCACTTTCGCTTTCCAGCACCAAAAAATATTGCGATTTATGAGCGTTTTTTTCAGAGCAAAGTAAAATTCTCTCAGCCTCATGTCAAGCTTACTTTTCCAAGCCAGCTCCTACAAGCACCGATTAAACAAGCTGATCAAACTTTACAAAAACTCCTGATGCAACAAGCTCAAGATTTGTTAAGTCGACTCCCCAACAACACACAAATCGATGAGCGGTTACAGCAAGCCATTCTGATTGGAATCCAAAGACACAATTATCAAATTCAAACTGTCGCAGAACAAGTGGGAATGTCAGTCAGACAACTTCAGCGCCATTTACAAAATCAAGGTGATACCTATCAGCAGCGCGTTCAAGAAGTTCGCAAACTTCTAGCGATTCAATATTTACAAGATCCTTATCTCAGCTTACACGAGATTTCGTTATTGCTCAGTTATTCTGAACAAAGTGCATTCCAACGCGCATTTCGTCAGTGGATGAAGATGACACCCCAACAGTGGCGTATTCAACATCATATTCGCACTTGATGATTGTGAATTTAAGTCTTCAGTCTAAAGATGATTGATGAATCACAAGAAAGGATTTTCTATTTCATTCTCAGCCGTCGTTTCTATTTTTTCTGCTAAATTTTTTTGATCTTCTAAGTAGATGACCATTGCATCTAAATATTGTTTTAACGCTTTCGCAGCGGCTAAACCGGCTTGATCTTTGGTGATTTGCAAGTTGCCATAAATACTCACACGATCAAGATCGTTTTCAAGCGTCAAGTCATGAATGGAATGTGACTCAGTCCCATTTTCAAAAGGCTTAAACATGGCAAATCTCTTTAAGTTTATAAATATCAATCCCTGAAGATAAATGAATCTTCAGGGCGAATTCGAGCTTTTTTATTTAAGGATTTGTAATAAATATTGCAACAACGCTTGAACCAACTCTTTCACGATTGCATCTTGTGCTTGTTCATCGATCTTAGCCTCTTGATTCGTTGCGGTTGTATTGACAGGTACGCTTTGACTACTAAACTCTTTTTGCAGCGCTTTGAGTTGATCTGTTGAGATATCAACTGCACATTGGCTTTCGGCATCCCAGTGCGAATACTCTATCGCTTTTTGGGCTTTGACCTGATTGGCTTTTAATGGCAATTTATAAGTATTACGCTTTTGCTCAGATGTAAGTTGAGGAAACAGATTCATGCCAAGCACTTCTTCTAACTGGCATACACTGACCACTTGCATCTGTAGTGAATTATTGTTGGGAGCGTAATATGCGCCAATAGCACCTGTTTTAGGTATATATACGGCTTTAAACACCGCTGTTGGAACAATAACACCGCGTCCAATGGTTTTCAATTTTTTGCCACTATATACAGGCCCGGTAATCACATACACATCATGTTTCTGCTTCGTAACGATTGCACGTGTCGCTTCCTCAATTTCTCGCCAGATTTGTTGGTTATTCTGCGGAGCTTGAGGAACCATATTGGCTAAAGAAAAACTGTCGTACTGTGCAGCTTTATTTGGCATATCAGCATTTGGAGCCATATGACCACGGTCATATCCCGACCCACGATAATCTGATAATAATGCTCGATGCTTTTCTGCTACACGAGTCTCCTCATGGAAACTGTCTTCTCTTTTTATTTTTTGGCTCAGCCGATCTGGATTCAGATATTCAGCTACCCATAATGGTGTTTTTGAGACACCAGAATACATAGTGGTGAATCCATTAAAGCATAATGGGTAGCGATCTTTATTTAAGCTCTCTTTGATTAAATAAGGTGGCTCTTGGCGATAAAATTGATTTAGACAAGCTGTATTATTAACCGAACCTGAAAATGGCAGATATGAAGACAACTTTTCTTGACCGAAAGCAATTGCAAAGCTTCCTGCTGCAACAATACCTAATACAGCTTTTACCACAATATTATTCAAACTCAGATTACCTATTCATTCCGTGTTCAACTTCTGGCCCAATGCGTGGGCTTTATTCAAAACCGGCCACAGCTTAACAAGCTATGAATTTGAAGTACATCAAGTGAATTTTCAAGTGAATAAAGGATCTTCGCATTCCGTTCAAATATCACTCAAAATAAGTAACAAATTGTTGTTTTTATAGAATAGTTTTTTAATACTCTTTAAGGTTTTACGTGTATTTGATTGAATTACATCAATTACTTGTGAGATGGTATAAAAGTTATTTAGTAAATTAAAAGAATTGAAAGTGAGGACACTATGAAATTAGCACATACTTCTTTGACAGCATTAGTAATGGGTTTATCTTTAGCAAGTGCAAGTGCATTTGCTGAGCCACCAGTTCAAGCTGGCGAAACTTTGGAAAGCCTTTCTAAAGCTAAAGTCGTAACAACAGTGAATGGTCAGCCTGGTACTTTACAAGAAGTATTAGCTAATGGTCAGATGAAAGTTATTTCTGAAGGTGCTACAACACAAGCGCCTGCTGATGCGAAAGCGCCTATTGGAAACTTACCACCTGCTGAAGCAGAAGAAACTGCTCCTCAAGCACAAACTGCAGTTCCAGCTCAACCTGAAGTAAATGCAACTGAAGAAGCCCCTGTAGAAGCACCAGCGGCTGAGTAAGGTATTAGACTTAATAAAAAAACCGCCTTGAGGCGGTTTTTTTATATCCAAAATTTTAGCAAACGCTTACTCAGATTTCGATCTGGCTTCCCATTTCGACTACGCGATTTGGTGGAATTAAATAGAAATCACTCACAGGACTGGTATTCCGCTGCATTGATATAAATAATTTTTCACGCCATGGCGCCATTCCTTCTCCCACGGTATGAATCAGACGATCACGTGAAATAAAGAAACTAATTTGCATCATATCAAATTCAAAATTTAACTGCTCATATGCCGCTTTCAGCGCAACTGGAATGTTGGGTTGGTCTTTAAACCCATAATATACAAAAATCCTAAAGAATCGATTATCCATCTTTTCTACACGAATTCTCTCAATATCAGGTACATATGGTACATCTTTAGTAATGACCGTAATCATCATATTACGTTCGTGTAGAACCTTATTATGCTTAATATTGTGCAACATCGCATGTGGAACGATATTAGGTGTTCCTGTGAGGAAAATTGCATCCCCAGGAACGATCAGCGTTTCATCACTCATCTTGACACTTTGAATAAAGAGATCAATAGGTAACGCATCAGACTCAAGCTTATTAAGTACGATTTGACGGCCATCTTTCCACGTCATTAAAACGGTAAATACAATTGCACCAATCAAGATCGGCACCCATCCACCACCAACAATTTTTAAAGAAGTCGAAGCAACAAAAATGAGGTCGATGATCAATAAAGGCACAGCAAAAAGGGCTACTTTCCAAACAGGCCAGCGCCAAACGCCATAAGCTAAAATCGAAATTAAAATCGTACCACACAGCATAGTCATGGTCACTGCTACACCATAGGCACTGGCAAGATTCGCACTATTTTCAAATAATAAAATGAGAATAATGACTGAAATAAATAATACCCAGTTGATGAATGGGACATAGATTTGTCCTTGTTCAATATCAGAGGTGTGTTGCACGGTTAAACGCGGTAAATAGCGTAATTGGATCGCTTGATTGACCATTGAGAATACACCCGTAATCACCGCTTGTGAGGCAATCACAGCAGCAGCGGTTGCAAGACCAATCATTGGAAATAAAGCCCAATCAGGGACCAACAGGTAAAATGGGTTCTCAATTGCATTTGGGTCTCGTAAAAGTAGAGCACCTTGACCCGCATAGTTAAAAACTAGACTTGGCAATACAATCACAAACCAAGCAAGCTTAATGGGCATGCGACCAAAATGTCCCATATCTGCATATAGTGCTTCACCCCCCGTCATCGTTAAAATGACGGCACCCATCGTGAGGAATGCAACAAAAGGTTGGTTGATGATAAAGCCAAACGCCCAGTGCGGACTGATCATTGCCAACACGAACGGTGTTTGCATAACACTCCGTAAGCCTAATAGTCCAATAGATGCAAACCACAATAATGTGATTGGTCCAAAGAACTTACCCATGGTCGCCGTGCCGTGGCGCTGAATTAAAAACAGTGCTGTTAAAATACCGACGGCCAATGGTAATAACCATTGATTAAACATCGGAGTCGCAATACTTAAACCTTCAATCGCAGATAAAATAGAAATTGCTGGGGTAATAATGCCATCACCAAAAAACAGTGATGCACCGATAAAGCCCAAGGCAATGAGATAAATTTTGCGCTGATCTGCAATACGAGTTGAACGTAGATTTAAGGCAAGAAGCGACATAATACCGCCTTCACCATTGTTATCTGCCTTCATAATGACTGAGACATATTTAAAGCTGATGGTGAGCATCATGCACCAGAAAATGAGCGACAAAATGCCCAGAACGGTTGCCTCAGTAATTGCAATATGAGCCGTAAGGAAGCATTGACGCAATGCATACAGAGGACTGGTTCCAATGTCACCAAACACCACCCCTAATGCTGCCAATGTTACCGCAGGAAGTGCGGCTTTTTTTGCAGTGCTTTGCATATTTTAGTCTTCATGCATTCGACAGAATTTTTCGGCAATCATATCACTGGCTAAAAACTTTTTCTTTAAATCAATTGTTTCAACTTGGCATCTGCTTTTTTTTTAGTTATCATCGCACGCCTTGGTGAAGTGTCCGAGTGGCTGAAGGAGCACGCCTGGAAAGTGTGTATACGTTAATAGCGTATCGAGGGTTCGAATCCCTCTTTCACCGCCAGAATTTAAAAAACCGAATCATGAGATTCGGTTTTTTTTCGCCTAAAACTTCGCTTTTGGCACGTATCTCGCTTCATTTTACTGTCATCAACATCATGTTAAGTTAATAAAAACAATACTTAAGGAGCTGAACAACCTAACAACGTTATTCAAATAGATGATTTTTGCACACCTATAAAATAGAGAACCTGCTATTCCGGAGATAATATGAATAACAGCGCCAACTATGTAAAACAAATTAAAAATGCAAAACGTGGTGGCTACACACCCACTATCGCTAAAGATGTGAATAAACACAAAATTCAAAAAGCGCTAAGATTAATTGAGCAATGGAGAAAATTAGCACAAGAGTTAAAACCTCAAATGCAATTTGATATGGCTTATACTCTTGAAGAGTGTGCACAAGACCTTGATCGTATTCTAAAAAACAAATAGCTGATCCTATAAAATTTTCTCAAGATGCCTGTACACGCTATGACGGGCATCACTATAAAATGAGGAGAAAAGACGATCAAAAATAAAGCAAAAACAATTCATCCTGCTCAATTTTAATTAATCGATTAATTTTTGACTTGCGTTTTAGTGAAAAAACGCTATTATTCTCTCCACGTTGCCGGCATAGCTCAGTTGGTAGAGCAACTGACTTGTAATCAGTAGGTCCACAGTTCGAATCCGTGTGCCGGCACCATTTTATACTTAGCCTCGCTTTTTAGTGAGGCTTTGTTGTTTTTGATGATTTATTTTTTACTTGCACTCACTTGTACATATCGTACGATTCCCTCTTGATAAAGTTTCGCACACAACTTTGCTGTCATCTTAATTTTTGCCAAATCTAAAACGTGATACGAATGAGCTTGGATGTTCTTTTTAAAAATATCACTCTGAATATACGTTGCAAATCCTGCAAATACCTCGCGACTCAAATCTTGAATATGTATATCTCTAAAGCCCGCTTGCGCTAAGATTGATTGCATTTCATCGAATGAGTGCAAATGGTTCAGTTGAACGTCAGCTGCTTTTAATAATAATTTAACTTTCAATTGCGCTAGAGGACTCAAAGTATAGAACTTTGAATTCAAAGCAAGATAATGAAATGCTAAGCGTCCTTTTGAATTCAAAACCCCATCTATAGAACGAAGAAATAAATTCAAATTACTGTGATAAGCAGCATCGATGCAAATTGCCGCATCAAATTTAAATTCAAATGATCTAGATTCTAAATTTAAAAATGTTCCCTGCGAGATCCGATTGACATGAGGTAAAAACTTACGCGTATGATTTACATAATATTCTTGTAATTCAATTCCTTCCAAGTATTCGATTTGAAATTTTTCTTTCCATAAAATTAAGCTAGCACCTTGCCCACAACCTAAATCAATTAATTTATCTTTTGAATTTAAATCGATAGATTGAGCAAGGGTTATTGCGAGTAACTCGCAGGCTTGTGGATAATTCAGCTGGTCAGTTTTCCACAGACCTAAATTACTCCAAGCACAATTACGGTAATCCCCCAATAAAGCTGCATTGATCGCATATTTATGTCGAGGTGCTTTCATCCATGCTTGGAGCTTCTTCATTCAATCCCTTAATATCCTAACTCTGGTGCAACCTGTACCTTAGGCTTTAAACCTAAAAATGGTAACGGCGCATCAAGTAATTTTGCTATATCCATTGCTGAAGTCACCGCTGACTCCAAAATTGGCAATCCATCACATGACCAAGAACCACAATAAAATACTTTGCGACCTTGTTGTTGGTGACGAGCACTCAACTCATGGGTTAGTGGTAAAGTATGACGGTCTACAACAGCTCTAGTGAGCTTCACTTTATGTATTACTTTTTTAGGATCAATCTCAATTACTGGATTCCAAGTTTGAAAAACAGGAGATTTACCCACTAATGTTGGCTCAATCGAATTCAGCCAAACAGTGAAATGCTGTTTAGTAAATTTACGATCCATCATATAACTCAATACGCACCAATCTTTACGCTTCACAGGCATTACCACTGAATCAGTATGAATGACCAGCTCACCATCAACAAACTTAAATTGTTTGAGAAGTGCAATATCATCCGCAAACTGTTCAGCATCTAAAAACTCATGAACTTTTGTTGTTGGTGTCGCGACTATCACACGATCAAATAAGTCAGATTCACCTGCTTCATTTTCCACATAGACTAAATCACCCTGCTCTTGTACACGAGTAATGGGCTGCCCACTTCTTAAATCGATATCTTCCAGCAATTTATCTACGAAAGCTGGAGTCCCACCTTGAATTCGAAGAAGTGCATCTCCATCCGTCAGTTGGCGTAAGAAAATCAACAATGGTTTCGCTGGCCATTCACCAATGGTTTTTGCATCACATGTACAAATGGTAAATAGGACAGGCATGACTGCCCCATTCCAAAATACTTCTTCTATTTGGTTATATTTAACGAACTCATCTAAAGTGATATCTTGATTTTTAGATTTAAAAAACTGCTTCAATGCAGATCTAAGTTGTAACATCCCTTTCACTAAACGGATGCCATATTGCTTTAATCCTTTTCGATTATTAATGATTGGAAAGTTGCCTATGCGTGAACGTGATGTTGTCAACCAAGTATCGATTTTATCTTCAAATAACCAGCTACATGACATATAGGTACGTACTGGAAAAGTATTGAGACCCAAATGTGTGGCAAGACTCAATGTATTTTTCCAGAGCATTGGATTCATGACACGTAATGGCGAATCAATAATCCCACCTTCATACTCAAGACTATAACTATCCATACCACGCCCTGGAAGCGCCTCGAAAACTGTGATCTGGTGACCAGCATCCTTGAGAATTCTCGCAGTTGCCAACCCTGCCATACCACTTCCAATCACTGCAATTTTCAAAATTATGATCCAAGCATTAAAAATTTTTTTAATTATGCGATAGAACACTTTGAAACTTGCTATTAAAAACTTCCAGATTTTATTTGTTTTTGATTAATTTTTAATCAAATAAATTTGCGTAAAATTCTTGCTACACTATTCGTCATACGCTAAATATTTAATACACTTGTATTTTTTAAGAAATCAAAAAAAATGTTTAAAAACAAAATAGATATTTTCACCAATAATTTAATTTTTTAGTTTACAGCTTAAAAAAAATGCATTATCATTGTTTTGAAAATGAGAACTACATCACATTAATAAGAAGCACAAATAGAATGTGATCTAGAAAATAAATATAAATTACAGCGTATAAGGACCTCTGTTGTGTGGGATAGAGGTCCTTTATTTTTTTAAAATGATGATCACAAAAAAAGCGGAAATGATATTTCCGCTTTTCTCGTTCCAATTAACGTGCAATTTCACCAAATTTACCATTATTGAAATCATGAAAAGCTTGAATGATTTCTTCTTTGGTGTTCATGACGAATGGTCCATGCCCTTGAATTGGCTCATTTAGTGGCTCACCTGTAAGCACTAAAAATTGTGTATCTTTATATGCTTGCAATTGAATTGCTGCCTCACCATCACGAGCAAACATCACAATTGAACTGTCTAGAACTTTTCGAGTCCCATTAATTACGAGTTCACCATTCAACACTACAACCAATACGTTGTGATCTACAGGAACATGTATGAATGTTTCATACTCAGCTTTAAGCTGACCATCCCACACATTTATTGGAGTAAATGTTTCAGCAGGACCATAATGACCACCAAACTCACCCGCAATTACACGGATGTGACCAGCATCATCATCCATGGTAATTGTTGGAATATCATGAGATGTGATCGCTTGATAACGTGGTTGAGTCATTTTATCTTTGGCTGGTAGATTGACCCAAAGCTGTGCCATTTCAAGAATTCCACCTTTTTGAGCAAATTCAGGAGAATGAAACTCTTCGTGAACCAATCCGGCCCCAGCAGTCATCCATTGCACATCTCCTGCCTCAATAACACCACCACCACCACTGGAATCCTTATGTGCTAAACCACCTTGGTAGGCGATAGTCACTGTTTCAAATCCGCGATGAGGATGAGATCCGACACCTAACTGACGTGTCGTTGGCTCAAAGTGATGTGGTGCACCGTAATCTAATAACAAAAAAGGACTAAGTGCTTGACCTAAGCGATCATAAGAAAATAAGTTACGCACTGGCAGACCATCACCAACCCAATGTGTATGTTGGTTACGATAAACCCCAATTACTCTTTTCATCTTTTACTCCTATATTCGATAGGATGAACATGCGCTCATTTTAGACTTTGCACAGAAAATAAAAAGAGCTTTACTGCCACACAGATTCCTATTTTTATGATTATAATAATCTAAATTAATTCATATATGTGACTATTCACTGAAATTTGAAATTCATGATTACAATATTCCTATTAATAAGACTAATTATCCTAGAAATGGTCACAAATTTATCTCATTTTCAGTCTAATATAACTAGTGACTGAATACGAGTTCATTGATACGTATTCACACTTACTAACATCATAGAGGCTAATAATAATGGGCAAACCTTACGTTCGTTTAGATAAAGATAATGCAGTAGTGCTTTTAGTCGATCACCAAACAGGTCTTCTTTCTCTTGTACGTGATATCGATCCTGATAAGTTTAAAAACAATGTTTTAGCACTCGCAGCAGCAGCAAAATACTTTAACTTGCCGACAATTTTAACAACAAGTTTTGAAGATGGTCCTAATGGTCCACTCGTTCCAGAATTAGTTGAAATGTTCCCTGATGCTCCATATATCGCGCGTCCAGGTCAAATCAATGCTTGGGATAACGAAGATTTTGTAAATGCTGTTAAAGCGACAGGTAAAAAACAACTGATCATCGCTGGTGTTGTGACTGAAGTATGTGTTGCATTCCCTACACTTTCAGCTCTTGCTGAAGACTTTGATGTATTCGTGATTACTGATGCATCTGGTACATTCAACCAAATTACGCGCGATGCTGCATGGAACCGCATGTCTCAAGCAGGTGCTCAACTTATGACATGGTTTGGTGCTGCAGGTGAGTTACATCGTGACTGGCGTAATGATATCGAAGGTTTAGGTGCTTTATTCGGTGAGCATATTCCTGACTATAAAAACTTAATGGTTAGCTATGTAAAGAACACCACTAAAAAATAATATTTAATAAAAGCGACCTTTGGGTCGCTTTTTTTTACCATATTCAAAACCCAAGATGATTTCTTGAACGGCTTAGTTTAACCTATGCTTAAACTTTATCGGATCAGGCGTCGAGGTGAAAATTGCATTCATTTGATGACTATTACTATTTTTATTTGGTCGTTAAATACGGCGGTTTCAGTGCTGCTAGTGACGCGTCAAATATAACTAAATCAAAGCTTAGTCGACGTATTTTAGAACTCGAAGCAAAATTTAATGTCACACTCATTCAACGTTCTACTCGCCATTTCAAAGTAACGCCTTTAGGTCAAGAATTTTTTCAAGAATGTGAAAAAGTAATCAACCAAGTTGATTGCGCTCATAATGTTTTACTTAAACAGAAAAGTGAACCTCAGGGTCTAGTTAAAATTAGTTGCCCACCCGTAATGATGCGTTATCAAATTCGCTCTTTACTCAATGATTTTTTGAAGCGCTATCCAAAAGTTCAAGTCGAGATGGAATTAACCAGCCGACGCGTAGATGTATTGCACGATGATATTGACTTGGCGATCAGAACTAATTTTTCTGCCAATGAAGACTCCACCATCGTGGTTCGTGATGTCATCAAAACCACTCATTGTTTAGTGGCAACCCCTGAGCTTTTACAGGGTCGCGTTTTAGAATATCCAACTGAAATCAATGATTTTCCAACAATTGTTTTAGGAACTCAAAAAACACACTATCAATGGAATTTGCACCGAATTGAAGGGCATGATCTCATTGAAATTCCATTACAACCACGTATTAAAAGTAATGATTTGGCTGGTGTGTATTATTCAGTGATGGATGGATTAGGTATTGCAGATCTACCTTATCTTACAGTGCAAAAGGATTTGGCAGCAGGACGGCTTATACACATCTTACCTGACTGGTGCTCAAATATAGGGACTGTGCAACTCGTTTATGCATCACGTAAAGGACAACGACTCGTGATGGAAAAACTCATCGACCACTTGGTTGAAGGTTTACGACAAGCAGCACAAAATCAAGAAGGTTATGCCTCTTAATAAAAAACCAGCACATCGTGCTGGTTCTTTACTTTTCAACTTAATTTAGATCTTACCTACAAGATCGATTGATGGTGCAAGTGTAGCATCACCTTCTTTCCATTTCGCAGGACATACTTCGCCTGGGTGGGCATGAACATATTGAGCCGCTTTCACTTTGCGAAGAAGTTCTTGAGCATCACGACCAATACCACCTGCATTAATCTCTACAATTTGAATTTTTCCTTCAGGATCAATTACAAATGTACCACGATCTGCCAAACCTTCAGATTCAATCAATACATCAAAGTTTTTAGACAATGTCCACGTTGGGTCACCAATAAGTGGATACTGAATTTTACCAATCACATCTGAAGTATCATGCCAAGCTTTATGTGTGAAATGAGTATCTGTAGATACACCATAAATTTCTACACCTAACTTTTGGAATTCAGCATAGTTATCAGCAAGATCGCCTAATTCTGTTGGACATACAAATGTAAAATCTGCAGGATAGAAAAAGACAACAGACCATTTACCTTTAAAATCTTGCTCAGAAACTTCAATGAACTCACCATTTTGATAAGCAGTTGCATTGAATGGTTTGACTTCAGTATTGATTAAACTCATGTGTTTTCCTCTATTTCTTTGTGAGAGTGTTGCTTCGTTGAAATAGAGAATACAAAAGATGATTGGATTGGTAAAACCGAAAGTATTTATAAAAACAATCGAATTTCCAGATTTAAAAGTTAATATATTTCTTTAAGAGAATAAATTAAATATAAAACACTGATTTTTTAAAACTTATTTAATTGGTTTCAAATTTTTGAAAATAATACTTTTCTTTTTTCATCCCAAAGAGAAAGATCATTCACTCTGTATGACCATAAACGATTCGAGTAATATCCATTGGGTTTAACCTCACACTATGAAAGCTCACTGTTCGAGGCTTACGATTCACCATCTTTCCCAAGATCATTAATCAAACGCTGATCTATTTCTATAATCATTATAAGAAACGATTGAAAATCTTGCTGCTCTAGCTCATTAAACTTCCTCTTCTGCACTCACCTGATGATAAGATCGATTAAAATAGACAAGACTTTCCTCTTGCGAGCTTTGTTGAATGGCTACAACTCGGCAAATAAAAATACTGTGTGTGCCCACTCGTTGAATTTGCTCAATCTCACAATCAAAACTGACTAAAGCGTCCTTTAAGACCGGGCAACCTGTTTTCAATTTACCCCATTGGGCTAATCCAAAACGTTGTTCTGCACTTAATTGACTCGATGCAAAAGCATTTGAAAGAGACTCATGTTGAGAACTGAGCACATTGACAGATAAAACTTTGTTCTCAATAAAATACTGATGAGATCGGGATGATTGATTCATACACACCAAAAGCGTAGCAGGTGAATCAGTAACGCTACATACAGCAGAAGCCGTGAAACCATGCTGTCCTGTTTCACCAGCTGTTGTAATAATATTGACTGCAGTGGTTAATAAAGACATTGCGTTTCTGTAGTCTGAAGCTTCAACCATTTTTCTCTTCTCAAATATAAATTGCTAAACTCGTGCGAACCTAGGATATAGGTGATTGCACAGATGATCCATCTTGAATGTAGAAAATAAACTCAGCTAAAGCACTAACTTCTTAGTTTAAGATCGCTGAACCCATACTTAAGGCTTCAAGTTTGTCACGTCCCACGTGACGAGACAGTGGTATCATTCCACAGTGGGTTGAAGGGTATAGCTTATCAGCATCGACAAATTGCAAAACTTTACGCAAAGTGTTCACCATTTCGTCAAGTGTTTCAATTTGATTGGTTGCCACATCGATTACACCGATCATGACTTTCTTCCACGAATCAGTTCAATAAGATCCATGGATATATGTGAGTTTTGCACTCTAGAGAAATGATGCCCCAACTTAGATTTTTGTAGTATCGGGAGTGACGTTTCAAAAGGACACCGTTCATTACTCAAAGTTTGTTTCCCATTTTTATTATCTTTCATAGAATTACTTTTACAAATATGTATGGCGGTTTCACATTTCAAATTTTCAAGCGCTAGCTCAAGAATAGCAATTCTCTAGACAAATCAAAATTAACTTTGTATCAAATTACTCAAGGTCATCAATAGAAATAAATCAAGTAGCGATCTAACGTCGCTCGAATTACGAGTCTAAAAGCTCTATGATGAACTGTGCTCAGATTTTTCACGGTATATTTACTTAAGACCAATCAAAATAATTCGATCAATAAACCTATCATGACTACCTAAAAAAAGAGCCTAGATAGTGAATCTAGGCTTCTCTTATTTTTATGCTGGGATACTTGCTACTATATCCTCTCGAGACCAGAGTCTGTGATTTTGTATCGCTTTCTTAAATTTATCTTGATGATCTTTAAAGGTTTTACTACTAAAAATAGCATCATTTATGAAAAATATTTTTAAATCATAATCTTATATAGATTATTAAATCCCAAGAAAAAAGATCGGCCATCTAAGTTTATTTCAAATACTTCACCTGATTCGACTTCAACTTGTTTAGAAACTTCTACAAGAATTTGCCCTCTCATCGTATTTTGAACTTTATGAAATGGGATAATGTTAATTCGAATGGTTTCACCATTCACTGCTTTTGCTGTAGTCCAGCCATTAGAGATATTCATTTTCACTTACTCATTAATGAGCTCATGTAAAATTAAAAATAATATTAAATATTTAAATCGAGAGTATGGATTCTGATATCGAAGAGGCTCAAGCCTATAATTCAAATTACAATTTTACATTAGCATGTATTTAATTATAAAAAGCCCACAATGAGATTGTGGACTTCTAAGATCGGCATGGTGCGAGTTCATGCTCTGCGTTAACTGTTTAGACATCATAGATATTAAAATCTATAAATTGAGAATACGCAATTCTAAGTTCTATCTAAACACTTCCGTTTCGCTTACGGATTCGATCAACAACGATTATACCATAAAAAATACTTTATGGTTTAATTTTAATATTTAAATGAGCTGATAAATTTTACCAGTATTTAAACTATGAAAATTTAAATCAAAACTAGGTCTTATATTTTCATTATTAACAGTGATAAATTTAATATTTATTTGAGATAAGTTCGAAGCATGCTGCGAAGTATTAAATGTACCTATCACTGCATATTTAACTTCAAACTGATCTTTCACCTCAATTAATGAGGTGTTCATGAAATAGCTACAATATCACTTGCTTGTAAGCCACGCTGACCTTGTTGCACAACAAATTGAACTCGCTGTCCTTCGACTAGATTCTTGAAACCATTTGCTCGAATTTCACTAAAATGAGCAAATACATCTTGACCATTATCTACAGCGATAAATCCGAAACCCTTAGTTTCGTTGAACCACTTAACAGTACCAGTTGTTAAATTAGACATCATTTATTTCCTATATTATGTAATGAATAATTAGAAAATAATTTTGAAGATAGACTTTTAATAGAATGAAAGATGTAATTAATATCAGATCAAAATAAAATTAGTAAACAATAAAATTATAATTCTAGAAAACCAATATAACACATATTTAATTGATTTAATTTTCTTTAATAAAAAAACCTAACTACAGATCGACCGCAATTAGGTTGTAAACTTTTAAATTAGTTTTTAATTGGTAGCGGGAGCTGGATTTGAACCAACGACCTTCGGGTTATGAGCCCGACGAGCTACCAGACTGCTCCATCCCGCATCAACAAGTGCATTTGTACGCTAATTTGAGATATATAGCAATCTAAATAATTTATTTTTATCAAAAACTATAAAATCATTATCGTTACTAGATAAATTATTCAGATAATTCTGTTTTAAATTTTTGATGTAAAGACCTATACAAATTGAGTTTAAATTTTTCATTATTTAGTAATAATGTCGACTCTTCAGCCCAAGTAGCCTTTCCCACATCTAAACCAGAATGATTCAATGCCCAATCAGATATATACCCATAGATAAAAGAGTTATCAGCAAAGACCCATTTTACGATCTTATTTTGTTCATTCAGAAACACCTTATATGTAGGTAATGAACCAAAAAAACTAAATTTAGTGTATATATATTTGTAATGTTCGTTCATAGAATTATTTTAAAAAAAAGATGGACCATAATAGCAGTTTTATGTGTTTTAACTCATAAAAAAACATCGCTTGTAAAATCAATTCGAGGTTGATTTTAAAATACGGATTCACTTTTCATAAAAAAATTAATGATCACATGAAGGTCTTCTCGATCACTTTTTCAAGAATAATTTTAGAATTAATGTTGGCTATACCTTTAATTTTGTTTAACTTATTAATAATAAACTGGGAAAACCCATTTAAATCTTTGGTGGCCACAAAGAGAACGTAATTCGAATCCCCTGTAATTATAAAAGCATTGATCACTTCATCAAAATTACGAATCTGGCTCAGAAAATGCTGATGATCTGATTCGGTCAGCTGATTGAGTTTAATTTCGACAATCGCCTCAACCTGAATACCCAATTTTTCATAATTAATTTTTGCTTGGTATTTTTCGATGACTCCATTGTTTTCTAAAATTTTGACACGTCGATGGCATGCTGAAGCAGAAAGATTCACTAAATCTGCCAATTCCTGATGACTTAGTCGTGCATTTTGTTGTAATAGTCTTAAAATTTTATGATCAATGAGGTCTAAATTCATTCCTAAATATCATCCTGATTTTTTATATTTAATTCGAATACTATCCAGTTTTCATGCAATTTCAAGCATAATTATCGGATAAATACTAAAAATTACCGTGATAAAATCGAATGAAATAACACGGACCGAGTCAGGATAAAAATGATTACCTTAGATCAATGCAAAGCATGGGATGCTGAAGACGAACTGAAACATTTAAAAAATGAATTTGCTATACCTGAGAATACTATCTATCTAGATGGAAATTCCCTTGGTGCACGCCCTAAATCTGCTTTAACACGTGCTCAAGAAGTGGTGAGCCAAGAGTGGGGGGAAGATCTCATCAATAGCTGGAACAAAGCGGATTGGTGGGGATTATCGACTCGGTTAGGTGATAAGGTGGCTCAGCTCATTGGGGCAAATCCAGGCGAAACGGTGATCTCTGATTCAACCACACTCAACTTATTTAAAGCACTCTCTGCTGCTGTCAAAATCCAAGCTGAAATCGCTCCTGAACGTAAAGTGATTATTGCGGAAAAGGACGTCTTCCCGACTGACCTCTATATTATTGAAGGTTATATTGACCTTGTTCAAAAAGGCTACCAACTGGTTTTAATCGAACATCCTGATGAATTAGAAACCACTCTGAAAGCCCATCAAACGGCAGTTGTGGTGTTGTCACATATCAATTACCGCTCAGGCTATTTCTATGACATGGAACAAGTCAACCAAACGATTCATCAATATAACGCTTTGGTCATCTGGGATCTATGCCACTCTGCAGGCGCTGTTCCAATCGATTTAAACAAGACCCAAAGTGATTTTGCCGTAAGTTGCACATATAAATACCTTAATGGTGGACCAGGTTCTCCTGCCCTCATCTGGGTAAATGCAAAACACCAAAATAAATTTTGGCAACCTCTTTCAGGATGGTGGGGTCATCAACGTCCTTTCGATATGGCTGATCACTACGAGCCAGCTCAAGGCATTCGTCGTTTTTTATGTGGCACACAAAGTATTTTGTCCATGAGTTTGATCGAATGTGGTTTAGATGTGTTCTTAAAAACTGACATGCAAAAGATCCGAGAAAAATCTCTAAATTTAACAGATCTCTTTATTCAATTGGTTGAACAGGAATGTGCTGAATTTGGTTTTGAGTTAATTACACCAATCGATCATTTACAGCGTGGTAGTCATGTGAGTTATTGCCATGAACACGGTTATGCCATTGTCCAAGCGCTTGTTGCACGTGGTGTGATTGGAGATTACCGAGAGCCAGCCGTGCTCAGATTTGGGGTCACACCTTTGTACCTAAGCCATGAAGACATTTGGCATGCTGTTCAACATCTTAAACAAGTGATGCTGAATGAAGAATGGAAAAATGAAAAATATTCGGTGCGAGGTCAAGTAACTTAATTCAGTTACTCACTTTACATCACCATGGCCAGGAGGGCTTATGAGTAACTTCGATAAAATTCAAACACGCGAAGCAGGATTACATAAAAAATTAACCGCTAAACAAATGGGCATGATTGCAATAGGCGGTGCCATTGGCACCGGTCTATTCATGGGTAGTAAATTTGCCATTAGTTTTGCAGGACCTGCTGTCATTCTAAGCTATGCGATCGGCGGATTAATTGCTTTTGCACTAATGGCTTGCTTGGCAGAAATGACTGTACAACACCCCACTTCAGGCTCGTTTGGTGCTTACGCTGAACATTATATCAACCCACTTTCTGGTTTCTTAGTTCGTTATAGCTACTGGGCATGTATCGTATTGGCTGTAGGCACTGAAATTACCGCCGTGGCTGACTATATGAAACTTTGGTTTCCTCATGTCGGTTCAGGTATTTGGATCGTGTTTTTTTCAACCGTACTTCTCGCAGTAAATGCTTATAGTGTCAAAGCATTTGGCTTAGTTGAATATTGGTTTTCGACGATCAAAGTGTTTGCCATCATTGTGTTTATTCTGTTGGCAATAGGTATTTTGACGCAAGATCCAAATCCTCATCAAGCGCTAACTCACAATCTCACTGCACATGATGGCTTTATGCCAAATGGATTTAAAGGTGTTTGGATTGGTGTCATTATTTCTATTTTTAGTTATCTCAGTATCGAAATGATCGCGGTTGCTGCAGGTGAAGCCAATGATCCTGAAAAAGCAGTTAAATACGCTTTCAAAAGCACTGCGATTCGCTTATTTCTATTTTATTTACTATCGCTGAGTTTAATTGTCACTCTCGTTCCATGGACTCAATTGATAGCACCAGGTGCAACCAGTCCTTTCGTGTCTGTTATGCAAATTGTCGGCATTCCTTTTGCTGATCATATTTTAAACTTCATTGTGATTGTGGCAGCACTGTCCGCAATGAACAGCATGTTATATATCTCAACGCGTATGTTATTCAGTTTGTCACGTTCAGGAGATGCACCGAAACTGTTTGGTAAAATTCGTAAAAATGGGGTGCCCATCAATGCCTTGCTACTTTCGGCAACAGGTATTGCCGTGGCGAGTATTGTATATAGCATTAATCCCGAATCAGCATTTCCAATCATGATTGCACTGTCCATGTTTGGAGCTTTATTTACTTGGGGGGCGATCTTTGCCACACACTACTTCTTTAGAAAGAACTTAGCAAAAAATAATATCCACCTCAAATACAGCATTCCTGGTAGTCGTTATATTTCCTTTATTGGTTTGTTTGCCATTCTTGCAATCACGCTTACCACATGGTTTACGCAAGAATTTAAATCAACTCTCCAGTTTGGCGTGCCTTTTATCGTGATGTTAATCATTTTCTATCAAATGAAGAAATCATCCTTAAAGCATCAATTAACTGAAAATGAACAAGCCTAGTAAAGGAGCTGTAAATCATGCTCTATGACAACTCGCAAACTGTGACGGATGAAAATCAGATCTTATCTGATTTTCAAAAAATGAGCCAAGCGACTTATAAGCAACACCACCATATTGCCGATTTACAGTACGACTTTCAGCGAAGATCTACACTTGATTTTTTCCCCACACCTGTTGCCACCAATACTACTGTTATTTTTATACATGGTGGTTATTGGCAATGGTGTGAAAAAAGGGATTTTGCCTTTGTTGCTGAATTTGTTTTAAAGCAAAATGCTCAATGTGTGTTGGTTGAATATGATTTAGCGCCTCAAAGTAGTTTAAATCTGATTAATCTACAAATTCGCAAAGCGCTCGATTATATCCACAAACAAACTTGGATCAGCCCCAATGTCATTGTGGTTGGACATTCTGCTGGTGCCCATTTGGCTGCTTTAAATTTAGATCATCCCTTGATTTGTTCAGCGGTATTACTCAGTGGGATCTATGACCTAAAACCGATTCAAGAAACGCATTTAAACAAGGCTTTAAATTTATCTGAGCTAGACATTAAAAACTTAAGTCCAGTTGAACATTCTACGCACTTTGCTAAGCCCTGTACGATTGTGTATGGACTCGATGAGTTACCAGAACTGAGATGGCAAAGCCAAAAATATTATCAATTTCGGCAGCAACTAGAGCCTGAATTCACGCATCTCTTGAGTTTTGCAGACACCAACCACTATTCCATTTTGGAACGATATTTTAAATCGATAATGACCACCTAATTTCTACTCAGCTTTAATCAGCTGAATCACCAGCTTAATTCATATCTAGTCACACGGATGTTACTATGTCAAAACCATGCTTTTACAAGCTATTGCTTTCCTGCACCTTTATTTTGTCAAATCTTACATTTGCCGAGATAACACTCATTGATGAACAGCAAATTGTGAGTGAATCCGATCGTTTAAAACTCACCACGTCTGGTAGTATTCGTCTACAAGCCTTAAATTTCGATCATTACGATCAATCTAACGAAAATCAGAAATATCGCAGAGATGGTTATAGCTCAAATAGCCGTATGTATGCCAATGCTGATTATGCATGGAATGAACGTTTGCATTTAATTGCAGGCTATCAAAACTATATCAATCTTCCCAAGATGCTGGATTGGGACGGTCATTACCGTTCCTCTGATGAAAACATCACCACCGAACAGGCGTATATTGGTCTGCGTGATTCAGCATACGGTACCGTTAAATTTGGAAAAATCTATAGTATTTATTACGACATTGTAGGTGCCAAAACTGACCTATGGAATTACTCAACCTTGGCTCAGCCCCAAACGTGGAGCCCTGTCGCTTATACAGATGGTACGCAAGCAGCTCATAAAACTTTACGTTATGAGCTCAAAACGGATAAAGCAAACTTATATGCCAGCTATTTGTTCAAGGATAGTACGACGGTCGCAGATACGGATGTGCAATATCAACGTAAAAATGGTGCCGAATTGGCAGTTGATGTGCATTTAAATAAAAATTTAAGTTGGGCGACCTCATGGAAGTACAACGATGCTAGTCTGAACAATCAACAAGATAAACATGATTTAAAGCAAGAAATTTGGGCAAGTTCATTATTTTATTTTGATGGAAAATGGATGCTTAGCTTTGGCGCTGGTTGGTATAAAAATCTAGTTCCAAATTTTGATGCTTACAGTGAATCGAGCGATTTTCAACTTCAATCATTGCTGAATACTGAGGCTTATGGCGTTGAATTTTATGCGGGACAGCACTTCAAGATTGAAGAATACGGTATCAAATTCATTCAGCCCTATATCATGGGAAATCAACTTGAATATACCAGTGGCTCAGAGTTTAAACGCCGTGATCTCGGTGTTGGTATAGCAGCTAGATTTAACCATGGTTTTGGATTTGATTATGAACGTTTATATACACATGATACGTTCCAAACCCCAGATATGCATTTATTCCGTTTACGTTATGAATGGTAAATTCTAATTTTAGGTTAACTATCCTTCAAAGCCTTGTTATTTAAAAAGGCTTTGAAGGATCACTCATGGATTCGCATCAAATCTCAATAAGTTGTAGCGTTATACAAAGTCTTTAATAAATTTTATTTAATGCATAACATTTCAATTAACTTAATATTTTTAGAAAGTTGCATTGACATGGGTTCAAAATAAATCGTATCGAATGAATTATTATCATCTACGGCTTTACCTTGCGGCGTAAAACGCTGGCTTTTGACATAGGCTCTGGCTTTATTTTGACAATCAATTTGATGAACGGCTTGTATGTAGCCCTTGGGTTTGATGTTTAATGAGGGTACGCCATGTTCATACACATATTTATAGTCAATTTCAAAAATATGCGAGGCTTGATCGAGTGATTTAATGGTCGTTTTATCAATATATGACCAGCCCCCATCATCCCGATCAAACATGGTCCATTGTGGTGATTGTGCTAAGCTCATGCTGCTACACAGCACACAAGTTAATAATATAATCCCGTCTTTCATTCAACTATCCCTAATTCAACTATGAACAAACGTTTTACTATATCACCATAAAAACAAAAAACCCTTTGTTATACAAAGGGTTTTTAACTATTTAATTTTAAATATATTTAAAACGATTACACTTCAAATAAATTAACAAATTAATTAGGTATATGATTCAGAACGGTAAATCATCATCTAAATCAGATGGTGCTGTCGCCATTGGCTTCGGCGCTGGTTGATTTTGTGGCTTTTGGAAGCCTTGGTTAACGTTGTTATTACCATAACCAGCTTGGTTACCATAACCGCTACCTTGATTATTATTGTTATAACCACCTTGGTTGCCATAACCACCGCCTTGGTTGTTATTAAAACGTGGTTGATTATAACCTTCACCACCATTTTCACTTTGCTGACGATTATTAGAATCTAACATCTGCATTTGTTCGCCACGAATTTCAGTCGTGTAACGTTCTTGACCATTTTGGTCTGTCCACTGACGGGTACGTAAAGAGCCCTCAATATAAACTTTTGAACCTTTACGTAAATATTGCTGTGCAATTTCACCTAAACGATTATGTAAGACGATACGGTGCCATTCTGTTTGTTCTTTGCGTTCACCAGAGTTTTTATCTGTCCAAGATTCACTTGTCGCAATTGAAAACTGCGTTAATGAACCACCATTGGGAAATGTTTTTGTCTCAGGATCTTTACCTAAAGTACCAACTAAAATAACTTTATTCACGCCGCGCATGTGCTCTAATCTTCCTATTCGATTCTATGTTTTACTTTATAAGAGTTATGATTAAATGGCTACCTCTTTACCCAACAAGTGCGTTAAATGTTGTCGCGCAGTGTCATCTAGCTGCTGCTTATCAACTTTGACATAGACCACTTGTTGATCAGTCATCACCACGACCTCTTCAATACCACGAATTGCCAGTAACTGAGAAGTCCATTCATCTGTTTCTTGGACTTTGGGCAAACTCAAAATCAGTGATGATAAATAACGTGGCTGCTTTAATCCAAAACTAATCAACAGCCAAAGAATGGCAATTCCTGTCAATACCCCCCAGCCTAGAGCAGTGTTATTTAACATCAGCAATTGCCCACCCAGTATACCGCCAAAAAAAGCACCTAAGAATTGACCACTGGCATTCACACCCATTGCTGTCGCTTTGGATTGGATAGGTGCTGCCTTCGATAACCAAGATGGCAGTAGTGCTTCCATCACATTAAAGGCAATAAAGAAAAGACCTAAACCAAGCAACAAAATGTATTTCGATTCAAATCCAAAAATCATCACGATCAAACCGGCGATGATCCCAGCAATCGCAGTCAGAAAAATACCTCGCATTTTTCGATATTTTTCAGCAAGAATGATACTAGGAAAAGCAAAAAATAAACTGATTACCAATAAGGGAAGATAGATCAAACCATGCTGAGCTAAAGGAATATCTGCAAAGTCAATCAATTGAGAAGGCACATAGATGAACATCGCCGTCAGCAATAAATGCAAAGCAAACACAGAAACATGTAAGCGATTTAAATCGCCCATTTTCAAAACTTGTTTTAGCTGAGTGAGATAACCTTGCTGAAAATTTTTATGATGACGTGTTGTTTTGGGAACAAGAAATAGCATTGCAATGGCAAGTAATCCCATGAGTGTGGTCACCCAGAATAAGCCTGAAATACCCACCACGCTGGTCAACCATGGCCCTAAACTAAATGCAATAACGAAAGAGAGACCAATACTCATCCCCATCATTGCCATCGCCTTCATACGATTTTCTTCACGCGTAACATCTGCCAATAACGCCATGACGACAGCAGAGACAGCTCCACCCCCAGCTATTGCACGCCCTATAATCACACCATAGATTGTGTCTGACATTGCTGCGATTGCACCACCCAAGGCAAACAACAATAAACCCAATACGATCAGCGGCTTTCGGCTATAACGGTCTGCAATCAAACTAAAAGGAATTTGTAGTATTGCCTGAGTCAAACCATACACACCTACGGCCAAACCAATCAAAGCAGGTGTTGCATATTCATAAGCCTGTCCCGCAACAGAAAAGACCGGGACAATCATAAACAGACCTAACATTCGCAATGCAAAAATGCTGCTCAATGCAAATGTGGAACGGCGTTCTAAGGCATTCATCATAAAATTTAGGTAATCGCGTGATTTCTATGTCTACTTTGATTATAGAATATTCGGCTGATGAACAGGCATGAATTTTATTTGAAATAAAGATCAACACCATCTGTTTTCCCTAGGGCAAAAGCCTTAAGCCAAAAAAAGCACAGCTTGTGCTGTGCTTTTTTCGATGTGTTCATCTAGCCTTGTAGCGCTTGACGCTTCTTATATTGAATAGATGCAATCACTGCCCAAACAATAAATGCTACACCAATCAGACCTGTAACCACTTCAGGAACATGTACGCCTGTACCACTCGCAATCATAATGAAAGCCAATGCACCAATTGCATAGTGCGCACCATGTTCTAAATAGATGTAAGCATCTAAAGTGCCTTTCTCAACGAGATAGATGGTAATAGAACGAACAAAGATAGCACCAATCGCAAGACCTAACATAATCACCACAACATCTGAGGTAATCGCAAAAGCACCAATCACACCATCAAAACTAAATGATGCATCCAATACTTCTAAATACAAGAACCCGCCGATACCTGCTTTGACTACGCCTGTTGGCACACCATTACCATCGTGACCAATTGCATTACCATTTTCATCAATTTCAGGCTCACCACCCAGCAAATGGCTCAGTACTTGTACCCCAATATAAATGACGATGCCCCAAATACCCGCCATAGTCACGACTAAGCGTTTAGCTTCATCAACATTAGCAGCCATGATCAGTAAAGCCACTAAAGCAACAAATACAGATAGTGCAGGTACAGATGCCAATTTCGCTAAACGACGCTCAATCCATTTGAACCAATGCGTGTCTTTACCATCATCCAAGAAAAAGTTAAGGAATACCATCAATAAGAATGCACCACCAAATGCTGCAATTTCAGGATGATGATTCATCAGTCGTGCCGAATATTCTTTAGGGTCATTTAATGCCAAATCGACAACTTCCATCATGCCCATATCCGCTGTGACCGCGACGATCACAATTGGGAAGATTAAACGCATACCAAATACTGCAATGAGAATACCCACAGTCAGGAAAAGCATTTTCCAAAAGTGATCCCAATGACGAAGCACTGAAGCATTCACGACAGCATTATCAAAAGAAAGTGAAACTTCCATCACAGCTAAAATTGCAGTGATGGTCAGTACGGTGAACATGGTCTTGAGGCCAGCTTCTGGACCATGGGTATAACCCCAATAGGCAGACAGCGCAAGACACACGATCGTGAATACGATTGAGAAACCAAAATGTTTCCACATAATCTAGCGACCTTATAAAAAATGAGGTGAATCAATAAAAATTTTACAAAACATAAACTTAGAGTTTTTATATGACGATTATTAAACGAAGTCTGTGCTTAGTGATTTGTAAAAATTCTAAAAATTGAATGTCTGATTTCTAGCGCTAAAAGACACTCAATTAAACTGTGCTAATTATGACGAGTTTTCAAAATTTATCCAAAGTTCTTCGTATGATTTTTTTGTTGAAGATGATGTATCGCTCAAGCTAGTTTTGTAACGACAAATTGATAT
The DNA here is from genome assembly GCF_056779735.1 of Acinetobacter sp. 24-47-67. Lineage (NCBI taxonomy): Bacteria > Pseudomonadati > Pseudomonadota > Gammaproteobacteria > Moraxellales > Moraxellaceae > Acinetobacter > Acinetobacter sp. 24-47-67. The sequence continues at coordinate 194,330 of NZ_JBWYIK010000003.1, read as the reverse complement.
GATCTTAGCTGATACCTAGAGATGATTTTATTCAGGATGGATTTATGCGTTTTTCAGAAGCCGTTTGGCAACGAAACTACGATTTATATCAAAAAACATTAGCACTCCCTTTTAACCAAGAACTGGCGCTTGGAACACTGAATCAAGAAGCTTTTTGCCATTACGTCATTCAGGATGCGCATTATTTGGTTGCCTATGGTCGAGCATTGGCTATTTGTGGTGCTAAAGCATATGACTCCGATGCCATTATTCAATTTACGCAAGGTGCTAATGAAGCAATTGTGGTTGAGCGTGAACTGCACAATGGTTTTATGCACGAATTTGGCATCACTAAAGCTGATTTTGAAAATACACCTTTGACTGCTGCTTGCCATCATTACACCTCATTTCTGACAGCTACTGCATGGTCAGAGAGTTATCCTGTCGTTTTAGCTTCATTACTGCCGTGCTATTGGATTTATGCGGAAGTGGGCAAAGACATTCTTAAACGTAATATTGCAAATAATCCTTATCAAGCGTGGATTGACACTTATGCTGGCGAGCATTTCAACGAAGAAGTACGAAAAGTCATTGAAATTATTGACCGTGTTGCGGCAGAAAGCGATCAACATACCATTGAAAAAATGCATCAAGCTTACACACGGGGAGCTGAACTCGAATATTTATTCTGGGATAGTGCCTATCATCAACGTCAATGGTTAAGCCTAGATCACTCATGATGCTATTACCTGCATAACCAAATTAAAGGTCGGTGATCTAAACTGCATTGCCGACTTTCAGGCTCATTTCGATTTAAATGGATTTAAGACTGGATTTTAAAGCAAACTTCAAGCACAATTATTATTGATAATAATTCTCATTATCATAAATAAAATTTACTTGAGGTTTTCTATGCAACATTCACTGGGAACAGAAGCAATCCGTGCATATTTCACTTTACAATGCTGTTGGTTAAATAATGAAGAAGTTTATTTAGAAAAAGGATGTACACACTGTGGATCTGCTGCCACATATCTCATTTATTTTACCAATCATCATATTCAAAATTTAATGCTCGACTTCATTGCACAATACTCTTGTTCAAGCTCTATACGTTTTGATTTTCTAGATTTACAACATTTCGAAGCCGAATATAACGATTTTCTTCAACACTTAGAAAAAGAAGTAAATTTTTACGCACGTCAACATCATGCTATTGAAAGACATATATGTTTTGAACAGGTGGACTCTATTTTCGAACGTCACTATTCACGTGCTTGCTGATCAATATTCACCCGAAATTCACTTATATTTAACATCCTATGGCTCATCATGACATCAAATTTGCGAATTGATTATGTCTTGTTCATCTATTTAAAATCAGATTACAGGAGCTCTCAAAGCACTTTACATTGGACTTTTGCTGTTCAATGAAATTTTACCGACATAATTTGTCGTGTTTTATTTTTCATTTGTGCTTGAACAAAATTAAATCGCTATCATATATCACCTTCACTCAGCATATTTTCGAGATGTTTTATGAGCCAAAGTCATATCCGTATTCGAGGCGCACGCACCCATAACTTAAAAAATGTGAACCTTGATATTCCACGCGATAAGTTCGTGGTGATTACGGGACTTTCAGGTTCAGGTAAATCTTCACTGGCTTTCGACACCTTATATGCAGAAGGTCAACGTCGCTATGTGGAATCTTTATCTGCCTATGCACGCCAATTCCTGTCACAAATGGAAAAACCTGAAGTCGATTCGATTGAAGGTTTAAGCCCAGCTATTGCCATCGAGCAGAAATCAACCAGTCATAACCCACGTTCAACGGTCGGTACGATTACTGAAATTTATGACTATTTACGTTTGTTGTATGCTCGAGTGGGTACACCCTACTGCCCTGAGCATGACTTACCGATGGTGGCACAAACCGTGTCGGAAATGGTTGATGCGGTTAAAGCACTTGAAGAAGGTACTGCTTTATTGTTACTTGCTCCTGTTGTACGTGAGCGCAAAGGTGAATACACCAATTTATTTGAGCAATTACAAAGCCAAGGTTTCGTCCGTGCACGTGTAGACGGTGAAATTATGGAAATTGATCCACCGCCTGAACTGGATAAGAAGAAAAAACATACCATTGAAGTCGTGGTCGACCGTTTTAAAGTCCGCGATGACCTAGGCAACCGTATTGCAGAAAGTTTTGAAACCGCACTGCGTTTAGGTGGCGATATTGCGATTTTGTCATGGATGAAAGGCGAACAATCTGATCGTGTGTTTTCAGCAAAACACTCTTGTCCTGAATGTGACCGTGCCGTTGCCGAATTAGAACCTCGTCTGTTTTCTTTTAACAACCCATTTGGTGCTTGCCCAGTCTGTGATGGTTTAGGGACACGCAGCCATTTTAGTTCTGACAAACTCATTCCAAACCCTGAAGTCAGCATTAGCCAAGGGGCAATTCGTGGTTGGGATCGTCAGCGTCCATACTATTACAGCATGATTGAAAAAGTCGCTGCACATTTCGACTTTTCTCTTGATACGCCGTGGAATGAACTTGATGCGGAAACCAAAAAGAAATTCCTTTACGGTACAGGCAAAGAAAAAATTGATTTAAGCTATATCGATGAACGTGGTCGCCGTCATAACCGTGTGATGGCTTTCGAAGGGGTTTTACCACATTTAGAACGTCGTTACCGTGAAACTGAATCAAACTATGTACGTGATGATTTAGCTCAGTATTTATCGAATGCTGCATGTGACGCTTGTGGCGGTTCACGTCTCAATGAAATTTCACGTCATGTGCGTGTCAAAGACAAAACCATTGCCGAAATCACCAAAATGTCGATTGGCGATGCCGAAAGCTACTATCAAGATCTCAATCTTGAAGGCGCCAAAGGTGAAATTGCCGATAAGATTTTTAAAGAAATTCGTGAGCGTTTGCACTTCCTTGTATCAGTCGGCTTGAACTATTTAAGTCTATCTCGTTCAGCCGAAACCTTATCAGGGGGTGAAGCACAGCGTATCCGTTTGGCTTCGCAAATTGGTGCAGGTCTTATGGGCGTCATGTACGTGCTGGATGAACCATCAATTGGCTTGCATCAACGTGATAATGACCGTTTGCTTGAGACTTTGGTTCGTTTACGTGATCTCGGTAACACTGTCTTAGTGGTAGAGCATGATGAAGATGCCATTCGCGCAGCCGATCATATTATTGATATTGGTCCTGGTGCAGGTGTGCATGGTGGTCATGTCATTGCCGAGGGGACTTATGATGAATTGGCAGCCAATGAGGATTCTCTGACCGGCAAATACCTTTCAGGTAAGTTAAAAATTGAGGTGCCGAAAACGCGTGTACAACCACCTAAACCTGATGAGCAAATTAAGCTGATGGGTGCATGTGGTCACAACTTAAAGAATGTTGATCTCACCATTCCTTTAGGTGTTATGACCTGTGTGACGGGTGTATCGGGTTCAGGTAAATCGACTTTAATTAACCGTACTTTATTGCCACTTGCTGCAACACAATTGAATGGTGCAACGACGTTAACGGCAGAAAAATTTGATTCGATTGATGGCTTACAATTCCTCGATAAAGTCGTGGATATTGACCAAAGCCCAATTGGACGTACACCGCGCTCAAACCCTGCAACCTATACAGGTTTGTTTACGCCAATTCGTGAACTCTTTGCTCAAACCCCAGAAGCCAAAGCACGTGGGTATGCCGCAGGTCGTTTCTCGTTTAACGTGAAAGGTGGTCGCTGTGAGGCTTGTGAAGGCGACGGTATGATTAAAGTGGCGATGCATTTCTTACCGGATATGTATGTGCCATGCGATGCCTGCCACGGCAAGCGTTATAACCGTGAAACCTTGGAAGTCGGCTATAAAGGCAAAAACATTTCTGACGTACTCGAGATGACCGTTGAAGATGCAATGCATTTCTTTGATGCGATTCCTGTCATTCACCGTCGCTTAGAAACATTAAATCAGGTTGGTTTGGGCTATATTCGTTTAGGTCAATCTGCAACTACCCTTTCAGGTGGTGAAGCGCAACGTGTGAAATTGGCGCGTGAACTTGCGAAACGTGATACGGGTAAAACCTTATATGTGCTTGATGAACCTACTACAGGTTTGCATTTCCACGATATTGCGAAGTTACTCGATATTCTTCATGAGCTACGCAATAAAGGTAATACCATTGTGGTGATTGAGCATAATTTAGATGTCATTAAAACTGCCGACTGGATTGTGGACTTAGGGCCTGAAGGCGGTGCAGGTGGCGGTATGATTATTGCGGAAGGTACGCCTGAAGAAGTAGCAAGAAATAAGGTTTCACATACTGCAAGGTTCTTAAAGCCGATGTTGAAATAATGCATGAATTCAGATACAAAGAAATAAAATAATTTTTTCTTTGTATCTGATATGCCAGATAATTTTTTTAATTGGATTACTGTTGTTGGTGTAATTGCCACATGTATTGGTACTATTGTAGCTATTGTACAAGCAAAAAAAGCTTCAAAAGCTTCAAAAGCTTCCGAAGTGTCTGCAAACCAATCAGAACAATATGCAGAAGCTTCTAAAAAATCGGCTGACAGTGCAAGAAAAATTTTGAAGGATACTATTAACAGAAGGGAACTAGATCGCCATTCTCAAAAATTAAGAGAAATTCGGGATGTATTATCTAGATATACACGTAATTATAACCCTAGAGGATCGAAGTTAGATAAGGATATAGATGCATTGAATCGATTACTTAATGAATTTTCAGGCGAAACTATTTTCACAACTTATCAAAAACAAATCGATTTAATCCTATCATCTGTGCATCGACTAGATTTAAAAAAAGATCCAATAAGCATTGAAATCGATATTCGTGGGGTTGTTACTAAGACAAATCAGCTTTTACGCAATATAGATGGAGCCATAAAAGATGGTGAGTAACGAAGATATTTTAAAAGCCCTATATGAGAATAGAAAACTTAATATCACTCTCAATTTTAGAGTTCATGGTGAAAAATTAGGTTTTTCTCCATCATATATATACGCTATTGCGAATGATATATTCCCATTTTTCCAAAATGAAATTACAAATGATCCATTTGTGCATTGCTATTCAATAAGCTCTCAACAAATTAGTGAAGTCGTAAACTTTATTGATGACGAATGGCTTAAAGATAATTTATATGATTTCTATACTTTAGAAGATAAATTTGGCGGCAAAGATAATAGAGCAAACTTAATTAGAATTCTTAGATATACTTACTTAGATAACAGATTTGATGACAAACTTTGGGAAAAATTAGTCTCATGGGCTCCTGTAGAAGCAAACTCTTTGAATAGACCTCTAGATGATTGGGAAATATAAACTCTTACCAGTAATTATTACGTTGCTACGAAATAATCAAGATCAAAACTAGAATCACAATACAAAGAAGGCGACATCACAGTCGCCTTTTCATCTAAATATCATTAGTTCGAAACTGTATTACGCCCCTGTGCTTTCGCTCTAAATAATGCTTGGTCTGCCTTAGCAAATAATGCTTTCCAAGAATCAGCACCTACCGCAACCCCCACACTGATCGAAACCGTAAATGATTGACCTTGCTCATCTGTAAATTGTAAATCACCAATACCCTTACGCATCTTTTCTGCAGCACGTAACCCATGTTCAAGGTCTAAATTTTCAATCAACACCAAAAATTCATCACCACCAAAGCGTACGACCAAATCCGTAGAACGAACATTATGACTTAAACAATTTGCCACCTGCTGAATGACTTGATCCCCTGCCACATGACCATATTGATCATTAACCTGTTTAAAATAATCAATATCTACAATCATCAAACACGTTTGCGTAAACTTATTGGGCTGAGCTTCCATAAGTTTGGTATAGGCTTCTAAAGCAAAACGATTTGAAACACCTGTTAATTTATCAGTATTGGCAATATTCTTTAATTCAAATTCAAACTCATCACGTTGATGCAACATTTTCTGAAGTTTTTGCATCGCTTCATGTAATGAATGTACTTGCTTCTGCTGATCTTCTATAAAATGACTATCGACCAAAGCATTGGCATACGACAATTCAACTAATTTATCTCTCACCATAATAAGCGGCGAAATAACTTTACGTTGAACATAGATCATCGTAAATAAAGCAGCCAATAGTGAAATTAAAGAGACAATCAATGTGAGTATAAAGTTGAGTTGATTCGCGTCTTTTTCTGACTTTGCGATTTCAACGCTCTTATTGAGCAAATAGTCTTGTAAATCGATAACTGTTAAGAATTTACCAGATACAGCTACACTTAATTCAGTCCCTGATAAAAAATAAGGTTGTCCCTTTCGGCTTTCATCAATTAATCGCATGATGATAGGTAAACCCTGATCAATAAACTGAGTTTTCACTTCTTTGTGTAAGCGAGCGAATTCAGCTGTACGATGGCGTTCGGGTTGGATGGTATTCACTAAATCCCACAAATAGCGAACTTGTTTTTGCGTTTGTAATGCACGTGCAATATTGTCACTTGGTAACGGCTGCTGAAATGTCACATGTGCAGTTACATTTGAAGCAACACGTCCAGCCTGATCTCGCAAATCAGCCAACACCAAAATCATGGTGTAATAATGCCCCATCGAACTATCTTTACTTTTAGACTGCATTACCAGTTTCTTCAGTAAATCATGACTGCTATCCCACGCATTAAACATTGTAAGAATAGCTTGATCTAAAGCTTCAGGCGTACGCTCTGCAAATGGCAACGAAATATAGTGATCGACTTGTTTACGACCTTCCGCTAATTTTGGATTTAGGTATTGAGCGACGTACTCTTCTAACCCATCATATCCAGACTGATCTAATCGATGAATCGAGACCTTAATTTGTTCATCTACTCCCGCGCGATACTCAATAAGCGCTTGTTTATTTTTTTCAAACTCTTCTTGTGAACTCGACATTGCCATGTTCGCAGGGCCACGCTCGCGTGAAATACGATTCGCTAGAGCAGCAACGGCACGAAGATTTTCTATTTCAATCAATGCTGTTTGTGATTTCTGATATTCGCGATAATGGCTAATGACCAATGGGATTGAAATACAAAGGATAGATAAGACGATAATCATCACGAACACAAATAGGCGGCGACCAATTTGCTCGGAATGTGATTTTAACATCCAAACTACCTCTAAAATAAAAGACCGTATAAAGCGGTGAGATTTATAAAATTTCTTTGAACTTAATTATATTTTACAATATAACCATGCTTAAAAAGCACTTAAAGCACAAGTTTTTATTTAAGAAACAATGTGATAAATATCACACTATTGTAATGCCGTAAATTTTTTTTGTTCAATATTTAAATTATTTTTCCACCAATATACAAATGACATATTTGGCAGTATTTACTTTTTTTGAATTAAAATCAGATGATTATTTTGATCACTTAATCAGCATCGAAAAAATAGATCATGCGCATAATTTTTAATCATTATACAAACCTCATCCTTTAAACCATAATGCTTACATTGCAAAGACACTGATTCATATCAGATTTGCTTAATGAATTTTGTTCTACCCTCGGATGTTTCTCCCACATACAGAACATCCTTTTTCAGCCCAGCCATCCCAATCGGCTGGGTTTTTTTATCTTTTATATGACTTTTAACGTAAATAATGAAATAAACCAAGTCGATCTAAAATATCTAAAGTGATTTCCTTCCGTTGCTGAATTTTATCACCATTTTTCATTTCTAAATTTAATGCAAAGGCAGTGACTTGACCGCTGGCTTGTTCTACAAAACCCACATACCAGCCCACCTGAGGCTCAATATCCATTCCCCAACCACTTTTGGCATATAGCTTATTCGCACCACGTGATTCGACATACATCATGTCTCTTACATCTTGTTGTACATCTCTACGAAACGGCAATGACAACTGTGCCAATCTATAAACAAATTTAACTTGTTGATCAGGTGTAATCTCTAGAGGACCTTTTAACCAAAACTGATCTATCTCATCCCCGACTTTTGCATTTCCATACTGAATTCGAATTAATTCCTGTTGCATCAATGTTGGTCCAATACGGTGTGCTAAGGCTTGATACACAGGTACAACAGATGATTGTAAGGCCTCACCAAGCGTAAAATCACGTTGCCAACTATCAAATGAACGCTTATTTCCATCCCATTTAAACACTTCATACCGAGTTGATTTTTGATGTTCTAATCCAATCAAAGCATTCACTATTTTAAAAGTGGATGCAGGGATAAAGTTTTCTTTTGCTCTTGTTCGATCAGAACCGTAAGTTTTAACGTGTTTGCCATCATAGGTGAGAAATACACCTTGAATATTTTGCTGATTAAATAGGGTCTCAATATGATGCTGATTCTTTGATTCACTGCTATTCAGCATTGAATCGTCTTTTAAATCGTATGCTTTTGTTCTCGGATTAATATGATCTAAGGCCTGGCAGGCAGATAAAAAAACAGACGTTAAAACAAGTGCAACAACGTAGATTCCTTTCAATTCAATGTTCCAATTTGACCAATGCATTTAATTCAATTTTGACAGATTATTTCCAATTTTTTTGTCTATTTTTAACACTTTTTTTAAAAATAATATTTACATGTGCAATATGCTGGTGCATAATGCCCCACATTAGGGCGAGATAGAAATATACCTCAGCAGAATTTCTGTATTTCCCTCAAGTTTTGGCGAAAAAACCTAGTTTTCTATGAAAACTAGGTTTTTTTTTGCTCAATATTGATAAAGAATACACCCAATTATGCACTATAATAGTGCAATAAATATAAGTTAAAAAAAACCCAGCCTTGGGGAAAGCTGGGTATATAAGAGAAATAACCACTATAATATTTAGTAAATCTAAAAGGTAAAACTCAATTTATTTAAATATAAAAAAAAACTTAGTTAACGAGCATGTAATTATGTGAAAATTAACTTAAATTGCAAACATCGTAACCCTTTGAAATTCCGGATCGACCTAACACTTTACAACCAAGTAGGTGAAAAAAGTCACATTATTTATTTTCAAATGAGTTAAAATTAAACGAAAATCTTAAATTTCATGTAAATTAACATTTTCTTTATACGTTTTATCCGATTCTAATAATCTTTTTTTTGTATAATTTCGATGCAATTTTTTTAGCTTAATCGACCTTGAAAATCTCCTTATCACATTGTTATTTTTGAATAAAATGTTCAAAAATTCATGTTCTTAATCTTCTTGTATAAAGACATAACACACAAAATAAATTTAGACCAGCAGGCTATTACCTTAAAGATCATTGACTTAATACATTGTTACAATACAATATTTACTGCATATTCATTCGACATTTATTTGGTAACTATTATGAAAAAAATTAGTTTAGCCACTGCTTTATTAGTAGCAATGACTGGGGCACACGCATATCAAGTTGAAGTACAAGGCGCTGCTGAATACTTTGATGACTCATTGAACAATGATAACTATACTGGTTCTGTTCAAGGTACTTACTACTTCAAGAATGTAGACTCAACTAAAGGTCCTTTAGCTGAAGCGGCTTTCTTAAATCAAGCATCTAATGTTTCTGTTGCTTATAACTTCGGTGAATATTCTGCTGATATTAAAGCTGCTAATCAGAAAGTTGAAGCTCAGCAACATAACTATGGTGCAAAAGCTGAAGCTTATATCCCAACTAAACTTATTCCTTTATATGCAAGCGCGTCATATAGCCACTCAAAAACTGATGCTAAAAATGACTTCACTGCAAACAACCCATTAAACCACCCACAAGTTGCTAAATTAGCAGATGGTAACGGCGATCGTTATGCTTTAGAACTTGGTGCAATGTTACTTCCAAACTTCTTAGTTGCTGTAGGTTATACAAGCGTTGCTGATCAATACTCTTTTGATGTCTTTAAAGCAATCAACAACGGCAGCGTATTCTCAGCACTTGAAACAGGTACTATTGCTGAAGATCAAGATGCGATCACAGCTCGTACTAAATATGTAGGCGGCATCACTGATACAAATATGTCTGTTGGCTTTGAAGCTGGTTTAGTATACGGTGAAGATACACTTTACCAATTAAAATCTGACCTTTACTTCAATCCACAGTTAAGCGCAGGCGTTTCTTATACTGAATCAAGCTTTAATGACACTCCAAGCTCAGCTATCGGTGCTAACGTAAACTACTTCATCACTCCAGCTGTAGCTGTTGGTGCAAGTTATGTAAATGCTAACGCTGAAAATGGTTCTAGCCGTGATACTGAAACTGTTGGCTTAAATGCTAAATTCCGTTTCTAATAAATTATTAGATACAGAATCAAAAAAGGACGCATAATGCGTCCTTTTTTTATCAGTCACTAGTTACTCAGGGCTACGAATTACACTTAAGAAATGTAAATGTCTTTCATATTGATCAATGACATCTTGAATTAAGTCTTCTTGTGTCCAGTCCATCACATCATAGGCCTGTCCACCCTCTCTTAAAAAGACTTCTGCTTGATAATAGTCCTGCTCAGTCACCATTGTGTCTGGCATAAAGCTTGGTGGCGTTGTTCTTTGTGACATCACTTGATATACAAAATTCAACTCGTCATGATGATCTACCCTCAACTCTACCCCTTCACCCAATCGATTTACACTAACCTTAAACTGTCTTCTCTTGAACTCTTTCTGCACTTGCTCTAATGCTTGAGATACTTGAGATTCAATAAATACATCAACCTCTTCCTTAGAATGAGGATAGTGCATAATCAATCCTAAGCGTTTTTGCCAACTCCGTGGTTGATGAATTGCTCGAGGTGTAATTCTCGCCTCTTGCAGAGCATTCATTTTAATTAAATCTACTTTTAAGGCTTTGAGTAATCCCCAACAAATAAAAAGCATAATGACGGAGAATGGCAACGCACTCATGATGGTCGCAGATTGTAAAGCACCAAGCCCACCGACCAATAATAATACAATTGCCAATACCGCCATAAGCACCGTCCAAAAGAGTCGTTGCCATGTCGGTGAACCTTCACCTTTAGCCGTCAAATAGTCTGTAACTAATGCACCTGAATCCGCTGAAGTGACAAAGAATAAAATAACCAGCGATGTTGCTACTACACTCATGATTGAAGCGAGTGGTAAGCTATTTAAAAATTCGAATAATGCAACCGAAGAATCCTTCTGTACTGCTAGCATCAGTGCTTCATTGCCTTCTTGCATAATACTGGAGAGCGCAGCATTCCCCATAAAGCCCATCCAAATGAGTGTGAATCCAGTAGGAATCAACATAACCCCAACAATAAACTCTCGAATGGTTCTTCCATGTGACACACGTGCGATAAACATCCCGACAAATGGTGACCATGAGATCCACCATGCCCAATACATAATCGTCCAACCACCAATCCAACCATTGGGTTGATAAGCATATAAATTAAATGTCATGGTAAAGAGATTAGAAACATACTGACCCATGTTCTGAATTGTGGTTTGCAAAAGATAAATGGTAGAACTCGCGAAGAATACAAAGAGCAATAAACTTATTGCCAATACCAAATTCAACTCAGACAACCGTTTAATTCCTTTTTCTAAACCTAGAAAAACGGACAGTGATGCCAATGAACTGACGATAATGATCAGTATCACTTGAGTACTTGCTGATTGAGGAATATCAAATAAATAATTCAAGCCTGAGTTAATTTGCGTTACACCAAAACCCAACGTTGTCGCCACACCAAATACTGTTCCAATCGTGGCAAATGTGTCTACTGCATCCCCCATGGGACCATGAATTTTTTTTCCAATGATCGGATAAAGCGCGGAACGTACTTTTAAAGGTAATTGATGTCGATAAGCAAAATAGGCCAAGGACAATCCAATCAATGCATAGATTCCCCATGCATGAAGTCCCCAGTGGAAGAAAGTCACTCGCATCGCTTGCTGCGCTGCCATAACCGTTTCTCCATCACCGACTGGCGGAGAGACATAATGCATTACAGGTTCTGCTACCCCAAAAAACATCAAGCCAATCCCCATACCTGCGGTAAAGAGCATTGCAAACCAAGAGCTATTACTGTAACTCGGTTGGCTATGATCTGGACCGAGCCTGATTTTGCCGTAGTCAGAAATTGCGATATAAGCCAGCACGATCAGAAATATGGCAACTGCTAAAACATAAAACCAACTAAAAGAATCCGTAATCCATTGGTTCAGTTGCTGAGTAACTAATTCAAAACCATGAGGAGATAACACCACAGTGGCCAAAAATACAAAAATAATGAGTACCGTGCTGATAAAAACACGTGGATTCACATTTGAATACCATGAAGGATGCTGAGAAGACATAATTCCCCTATATATTTATTTTTCGGTGAAACGCTTCAAACTGGATAAAACGCTATATGAAATGAGATCATTTATCCTCAACCTCATACAAAGCCGAGTTAGTTTCATCAAAGACGGCATAGAAAAATCGGCTCAATATAGAGCATCGGAGACTGTTTTTTGATCTAAGTACTTATTATTCATGATTTTGCAGATGAATGCCGTTAGCAAGATGTAACGTTCTGTTTTAATCATCCTGATGCTTTGGCAAATGAGCAATGTATTGCAATGCAATTAAACGCGAAACAATCAAAGCCAGATACATGACTCCACTAAACATTTGAATCATGGCAATCAGTCTCGCTAGCGGACTCAAGGGCATAATATCTGAAAGACCTGTTGCCGACTGAATACTAAAACTAAGAAACAACAAATCTAACCAACTATGTTGAACAGATTGTTCAGGCGTTATGCTAAAACTCAGTGGGTCATATAGCTGGCAGATGCTATATAAAAATGCGAAACTCCATGCAATTAAAGTAAAAACAGCTGCTGCCGCAAATAATTCATCTTTGGTCAAATAGCGGTCTTCGAACATATATCGAACCAAACCATAAGCCGCTGTCGTATACGCGATAACTTCAAATACATGCGCTGTAATTTGAATATAGGCTTGATGATATCCAATCAGAATCAAGAAAGAAAAAATGAGAGCTCCTAATACCCCAAATAAACCTACAGCACTAAAAATTGGGGTCATTTTGATGACTTTAGCAATAATGAGAAGGACTAAAGCACCGAGAATCCAAGTCATGGAGCGATAAGCCAAATCATGACTTGATACCACTGCGAGGAATAAAATCAGCAGCTGTAAAATCAGTAGACAAGCGGATGGTAAACGTACGAGATCACGTATCGCGCGGCATATTAAACTCATCTAAACTCCAACTATTTTTATTGTTTTGTTTGAATGAAAGCATAGCGGACAGTTGATAGATTGTATGTCATTTAAAATAGAAATTTGGTAAAGAAAAAGCCCCTTAAAGGGGCTTTTTATCATGATCAGTATGGTTTAGTGGTCTGACGCACCAGAAATACCAATACCTGTTTGTGAACGTACAAACTGTGCATCAAATGCTTTACGTTCTGCTTGCGCTTGTGCAGAATTGTCTGTCACAGAGAACAACCAGCAGAAGAAGAATGCTAAAGGCATCGCAAATAATGCAGGACCGTTATATGGATTAATTGGTGTATCAGAAATACCAAGCGTATCTACCCAAACTGCTTTAGAAAGTACGATGAGTACAACCGCTAAAACTAATCCAACAACACCACCGGCAACTGCACCACGCGTTGTTAAACCTTTCCAGAACATTGAAAGTACAAGCACTGGGAAGTTTGCACATGCAGCAACAGAGAATGCTAAACCTACCATGAAGGCAACGTTTTGTTTCTCGAACAAGATACCCAAGATCATCGCAAAGATCGCAAGACCTAAAGTCGCGATTTTAGACATACGAAGTTCAGATTCAGGTGTAGTTTGTCCTTTTTTCAATACGTTCGCATATAAGTCATGTGAAATTGCTGAAGCACCTGACAACGTTAAACCTGCAACAACTGCGAGAATCGTGGCAAATGCAACCGCTGAAATGAAGCCCATGAACAAGTCACCGCCTAAAGCATCAGACAAGTGAACCGCAGCCATGTTATTACCACCAACAAGCTCTAGCTTGCCAGTTACTGCCATTTTCGCAATATCAAGGAATTGTGGGTTGTTCGATACATAGAGAATCGCACCGAAACCAATGATGAAAGTTAAAAGATAGAAGTAACCGATAAAGCCTGTTGCAACAACAACTGATTTACGTGCTTCTTTCGCATCTTTTACTGTGAAGAAACGCATGAGGATATGTGGTAAACCAGCTGTACCAAACATCAATGCTAAACCAAGAGAAATCGCATCAATTGGGTTTGATGCCAGACTACCTGGTCCCATGATTTTGGTTGCATCATCTAAGGTTAAATCATGTACTTTAGAGAAGACTTGAATCGATTGCTCGAACATATTGGTGAAGCTAAAGCCAACGCCTTTCATCACCATAAATGCCATGAAGGTAGCACCTGACAACAACATCACTGCCTTAATGATTTGCACCCATGTTGTCGCTAACATACCGCCAAACATAACGTATGCCATCATAAGCAGACCGACGATGACGACAGCAATGTTATAGTTCAAGCCAAACAGAAGCTTGATCAACTGACCAGCGCCGACCATTTGGGCAATCAAGTAGAATGCAACAACAACAAGAGAGCTTAACGCTGCCAGTGTGCGTACAGGTTTTTCTTGTAAACGGAATGATACAACGTCAGATAAATTGTATTTACCCAAGTTACGCAAACGCTCTGCTATCAAGAAAAGTACGATAGGCCAACCTACCATGAAACCAAGTGAATAGAGTAAGCCATCGAAACCTGACAGGAAAACCATCGCAGAAATACCAAGGAACGATGCTGCGGACATATAGTCACCAGCAATGGCTAAACCATTTTGGAAACCAGAAATTCCACCGCCTGCGGTATAGAAATCTTTGGTGTTTGTGGTTTGTTTAGCTGCCCATTTGGTAATCCCCAGCGTTGCACCGACGAAAATCAAGAACATGATAATCGCAGGCCAATTTGTTGCTTGTTGTTCTGCTGCACCTAAATCAGGACCTGCGAATGCCAATCCAGATAACATTGCAGTCCCTGCAAATGTGAGTAAAGAATTCCATTTCATCTTAGTGTAGTCCCTTCTCGTGAGTGATGGCTTCAACTTCGCGCATAGCTTCTTCGTTTAATTGATCGAGCTTATTGTTGGCAATGTACGAATACACACCACATAACAAGAAAGACAGCACGATGATGCCTAATCCTAGAGGGATACCCCAAGTGGTTACACCACCTGAAAGCGATGACAATAAAAATTCTTTGTTATAGCCAACTAAAAGCATAAAACCAACGTAGACAAACAGCATAATGCCTGTCAATGTCCAGCTCAGTGTGCTTTTCTTTTTGACCATTTCTTTGAATTTGGGATTCTGTAGAATTTGCTCTACTTGTCTCTCATCCATAAACAAGACTCCATATGAGACCCAACCGTAGGTCATTTTTTTTATTTAAATTATTCCGATTTTTAAATTAGCAAGATTTTGCATTGGTTGTAATTTAGACTTTGGTCGCTAAATTTTGATCAATTTGAACGTGACAGTTCATGGATGCGTTATCATTACACGAGATTCTCAAGTGTAAGTCCTATGAACAGTTGGTTGATTATTGGGGTACTCGCCCTCTACATCCTCATCCTTTTTATTTGCGCCTTTTTTGGTGAAAAACATGCCAGTCGGCTCAGCCCACGTGGACGCATGTTATTGTTTAGTTTGACCTTAGGCGTGTACTGTTCGTCTTGGACATTCTACGGCGCAACGGGTGCTGCTGTTCGTGAAGGGATCATTTTCCTTCCAATCTACTTAGGCCCACTTCTGTTTGTCTGGTTTGGTTATGATATTTGGCGTCGCTTAGGTCGGGTACGTCAGCACCATGCTATTTCCTCAATTGCTGACTTTGTGGCAGCACGTTATGGCAAAAGCGGACCTCTCGCCTCACTCGTCACCATTTTAGCCGTGATCGCCATCATTCCTTATCTTGCCTTACAACTGAGAGCCATTGCACTCAGTGCATCCGTGATGTTGCAACAAGATTCAGAAGTGATGAATCTGACCACCAATGGTGTTCTTGCACTTACAGGGGTTCTCGCAATTTTGGCTATGATGTTTGGTACACGTCAGATTGCCAACACCGAACAGCATGGCGGTTTAATGCTGGCAGTCGCTTTTGAATCCTTTGTTAAATTATTTGCACTCCTCTGTGTCGCTTTTTTCTTTTTATTTGAACGCCCCGAAAACCTCATTCAAGTTTCCGCAGACGTATCCAAAACCTTCCATGAAATTCAACTGATGGGCGTGCCAGATACCTTTTGGATTCAAACACTTTTAGCAGCATTAGCGATTATATGTTTGCCACGCCAGTTTCATGTTGCTGTAGTTGAATTACGTGATGAAAAACATATTCGTGGTGCGCGCAGATGGTTTGCCGCTTACATCATTTTAACCGTTGTCGCGATTATTCCGATTGCAAGTTGGGCACTTCATGCTGCACCAGAATACATGGCAGTCCCTGATGTTGCCGTGCTGTCACTGCCTTTGAGCTATAACCAAGAATGGCTGACGCTCTTAGCATTCCTTGGAGGATTTTCGGCTTCAACTGGTATGCTTTTAGTCTCTTCAGTCGCACTCTCAATCATGCTCAGTAACGACTTGATTATGCCTGCGCTATGGCGCTTGGGTTGGATTTCTCGTCATGACAAGCGTTTACCTCGAATGCTGAAATTCACACGTCGCGTATGTATTTTGGCGGTCATGCTACTTGGATTCTTATTCTTCCATTTCTTTAATGACATTGATCAGCTGTCAGTATTTGGTCTTTTGGCATTTAGTGCTGTTGCACAGTTTGCACCTGCACTTATTGGGGGGTTGTACTGGCGTGGTGGAAGTAAACAAGGGGTCTATGCAGGTCTCATCGTTGGTTTTGTGATGTGGAGTTACACACTGCTCTTACCAACAATTTTAAGAAGTTTACCAGATGAATATTATCAATTTACTTATTCGTTTCTGATGTTTGGCCCTCTGGGATTTGACTTATTAAAGCCTGAAGCATTACTTGGTTTTGAATCATTTGCGCCATTAACACATGGTGTAATTTGGTCACTTGGCTTAAATATCGTGCTCTACATCTGGATCTCACGAATTTATCGTCCAAGTATTGCTGAGCAAATACAGGCAGAAAGTTTCTTCTATTACGAAACAAAACCCCTACAAACGCAACAAACCTCAAATGAAGTTAATTATTTACATCATGATGTCGCACGATTAAAAGTGGGTGACCTGATCACGCTTGCCAAACGGATTACGGGTGAAGGTCCGACCATGCATGCGTTTAATCAATTCTGCTTATCCAATAATGTGATATTAAACGAAAACAGCAGTGCCAATGGGATGTGGTGGCGTTTCACTGAACAATATCTTGCTGGCACAA
This sequence comes from Acinetobacter sp. 24-47-67, assembly GCF_056779735.1. Lineage (NCBI taxonomy): Bacteria > Pseudomonadati > Pseudomonadota > Gammaproteobacteria > Moraxellales > Moraxellaceae > Acinetobacter > Acinetobacter sp. 24-47-67. The sequence continues at coordinate 176,892 of NZ_JBWYIK010000003.1, read as the reverse complement.
TTGGAGCTGCATCGGCACGTACCCTACTCACTACAGCCATGGTTAACAATGGATTAGCACTTGGACAGGTCGCTAATATTCTAGACCAAGCATCACAATGGCAACGCTTTAACCAAAATCTAATTATGACCATGATCGACCACATGACCCAAGGGGTAAGTGTTGTCGATGAAAACATGTGTTTAGTCGCATGGAATAATCAATATCTCGTTTTATTCGATTATCCAAAAGATTTGGTATATGTGGGCTGCCCGATTGCAGACTTGATCCGATACAACGCAGAGCGCGGTGAATGTGGACCTGGTTCCGTTGAAGAGCACGTACGTAAACGTATTCATTGGATGAAAGTAGGTAGCGCTCATGAGTTTGAACGTATTCGTAAAGATGGTCGTGTTATCCAAATGCGAGGAAATCCAATCGAAGGCGGTGGCTTCGTGACGACATTTGCTGATATTACGGCATTCCGAGAAACTGAAGCACTACTTGAAGGACGCGTTCAAGATCGCACTCAACAACTTGCCAATGCCTTGGCAGAACAACAATTGGCACGTGAACAAGCTGACAAAGCCAATATGTCAAAAAGTCGATTCATTGCTGCAGCAAGTCATGATTTACTTCAACCTATGCACGCTGCACGGTTATTCAGTACGGCATTAGAACAAAGCATTCAAAATGAAGAAGATGCTAAAACGCTACAGCAACTCGATCGTGCCTTACATGGTGCAGAGAGTATGCTTTCTGCATTATTAGACATTGCACGTTTAGAAGGTGGAACAATACAACCTAAACGACAAGCCTATCCATTACATGACCTATTGAGTGACTTAGAACTACAATTTAAATCAATTGCAGCACAACGAGCGATCTCCTTCCGAGTGCATGACGTGAAGTTCTGGATTGATACAGATCCTCAATGGATTCGCCGTATTATTCAAAACTTTGTCAGTAATGCCCTAAGATACACAGCAAAAGGTCGTGTAATTGTTGGGGTGTTACGTTCAGCAGAAAGAGCAAACCATATTCGTATTGGTGTTTGGGATACTGGTCCAGGGATTGCTGAACAACAACGTATTAAACTCTTCCAAGAGTTTGAACGTTGTGGACATACCTCGCCATGGGGTGAACAAGGTTTAGGTCTTGGACTCGCCATCGTTCAGAGAATGACCAGCATGTTGGGTTATCCTGTGCATGTGTATTCGGAGTTAGGTAAGGGTTCATGTTTTATGATTGAAGTCCCACTCATCGATGCACCGAAGATTGTGGCTGCACCAGTTCAAGCCACACCATTAAAATCTGCAGCGTATAAAATTTTATGTCTAGATAATGATGAAACTATTTTAGAAGGCATGGCAACTTTGCTTACTAAATGGGGTTATCAAGTGTTTAAAGCCACAGAACCTGAACAAGCGCTTGAGATTATTCAACAAGAGAACATTCAAGTTTGGTTGGTCGATCAACACCTGAATTCAAATAAAATAGGATTAGATTTTATTGTAGAACAGCGTCAAGAAAATGTGCCTGTGGCATTGATTACAGCTGATTCAGATCCTGAGCTTCCGCAAAGACTCAAAGAGCTGAATATTGTCCTATTGAAAAAACCTCTCAAACCTGCCTCTCTACGTTCATGGTTATCAGGTTTAAAAATTTCAAAATAAGATTCGAAATAGTCATATTTTGATACATTCATCACCCAGTTTTTTCAAGAAAATCTGGGTGATTTTTATACATATTCACACCGTACTTTACAATGATTGGCAGATCTCAGCTTTAGAGGTGGCAAAAGAGAACAAAATAAAGCTAAAAAGAGCATTGGCAATTGACCAAAAAAATCAAAGTCCGATTTTCTATGGCAAAACACATCAAAAGTTGAAATATCATTTAAAATAAATAGTTACAAGTTTACTAAAATCATGTTTTTAGATGACAAATTTACTCATCAATTAAAAATTAATACTTTAGTCTTATTCTTATTGCAATCAACATAATTCTAAATCTAGCCATCAGCACATCTTCTTTCGATTAAAGAAATCAAAGTGCCTCAAATTTTCTCGAGAATAAAAGTATCAAATGGAGTCTTGCAATGAACATTTCAGAAGCTATGCCACATGGTTTAGATCGTAATCACGAATTTCATCGCCAATATGGTGCCAATGCAATTTTGCCTGAAATCAAGTGGCAAGAAATTTTTCCATCTACATCCTTAAAAAATGTACATGTACGTGCCTTGGAACAGATTTACCAAACTGCAGTACCTTTGGCTTTACAGGTTTTTGAACAATTAAAATTTGATGTATTTACACCAGCAGCTTATCACCCTCAAGGCTTAGGTTTATTTGATAAATTGGCACAACAAGAAAATCAACTTATTCAACGTTTAGCATCAGAATGCCGAGATTTAGATGAACATACGCGTCATCAAGTGTGGAGTATGTTGTTGCGTGGTGGTGCCGTTTTGGTCTTTAAAGCTTGGCTTGGTAAAGTGAAAACTGGTGAAAATACGCTTGATACCACGCAGTTTGATGAAATTTCAGATTTACTCTTTATCAAAACACCGCCGCTTGCACTCGCAGAACAATTAGGCATCGATGCATATGCAGATTTCGATCATATTTTTCTCATGTATGGCAATGAGGTGTTTTTAGATCGTTTTAATGGACTTGAAACGGCTGCACTCTTTGTTGATCTGAAAGTTTATGATGCCGCTTTTTTAAGTCTTAGAGATGATCGCGTTGCAGAATATTTAAAACGCAAGGGCTATGTAACACAAGATCAAATTGATGAACTTCAATGTGCACTCAATCCTCTATATTGTAATGAGTTGACACCTAAACAGGACTGTTTAGCCTAAAGTAGATACACATCGAAAAAAAGACCTTTGATTAGGTCTTTTTTTCAAATCTAAGAATCAATTAAACACGTTTTTCTTCGATGTTTAATGCATTAATCGCTAATACAGCCTGAGTACGATTTTGAACGCCTAATTTACGGAAAATCGCGGTCACATGCGCTTTAATCGTTGCTTCAGAAACATCAAGTTCGTATGCGATCTGTTTATTCAACAAACCTTCCGCAACCATCATTAACACTCGGAATTGTTGTGGTGTTAGAGATTGAATACGTTCTGCTAAAGCTGTTTCATCTGCAGCACGTGGATCAAAGTTTAAATTCGCAGGCAGATTTGGCGGTAACCACATATCCCCTTCTAATACCTGACGAATCGCTTCACCAATGTGACTTGGATGCGCTGATTTTGGAATATAGCCCATTGCACCATGTGCAATCGAGCGTTGAATAATTGAAACTTCTTCATGCGCCGATACGACAATAATTGGTAACGATGGATACTGTGCACGCACATGCACCAACGCTGAGAAGCCTGATGCACCTGGAAGATTCAAATCTAAAAGTACTAAATCTGGTTCAGGACCTTTTTCTAAACGTTCATAAAATTCATTAACAGCAGCTGTTTCATGGATTTGGGCTTGCGGTAAGCTGTAACGAACTGCTTGAATTAAAGCATGACGAAACAGTGGATGATCATCAACGATTAAAATATTCATAAGCGAGGCGAGAGATCTCAAACACAATCAATATACTAACTGTGCTATAGCTGTTAAGGATATATAAATATTAACGAATTTTTGCAGAAAATGTCGGGCTAAATCTTACAAACGCGATTTTTTTATGTAATTTTGAAAATTCGATAAGCACATCACTTTTAAATATAAAATTTATTCAAATACTGAAATAGCTTATTCATAATCATAAATATAAGTTTATTCAGTTATTTATCACTAATTTATATCTCAAGAAGATTAAATTCCCGCTATATACGCAAAAATGATATTTATTATTATTTTGCTTATTTTACAGAATAAGCATTAATCCACATAAATAGTACATCCGAGATTAATTTTAAATTTTTAGGTTTGTACTATGTCTACTGCTCAACAAAAACCATTAAATATCGTTGCTGTCTCTGGCGGTCTAAATAATCCTTCAAAAACTGAAGCGCTTGTTCAAGCGATTTTGGATGAGTTAGGTGAAGCAACACCTATTAATGTGCATTTTATTAAATTTAGCGAAATCGGTCATTTATTAGGTGGTGCCATTTATCGCAATCAGCTGCCGCAACGTGTTCAAGATGATCTTGCTGCTGTTGAAGCCGCGGATGCATTGATTGTGGGAACGCCCGTATATCGCGCATCTTTCACAGGTTTATTTAAACATTTCTTTGACTTTGTAGAACAAACTGCGCTGGTAGATGTTCCTGTATTACTTGCTGCATCAGGGGGCAGTGATCGCCATGCCTTGGTACTTGAGCATCAATTGCGTCCTTTATTTAGCTTCTTCCAAGCACAGACTTTGCCAATTGGCGTTTATGCAACTGATCGTGATTTTACGCCTGAATACACCATTCACAGTGAACTATTACGTGCGCGCATTACCTTAGCCATTGCTCGTGCTTTACCAATTTTAGAGTGGGCACCAGCCAAAGGTAAACGTGCTGAGGTTGTGAAAGATAAAACCCAACAAGCCAATCAGAACTTGGGCATTAACAAACAAATTGAACAAGAAGAAGTATTACCTTCAGCAGCAGTACCAAGTTTAGATGCAGCAGAGTCACGCTTGCATCACAAGAATAATGCTGCCCCAAAAATTGAAGTGGCATAAATATAATTGAATCAATGAGGGTATAAGCCATGTCTAATGCACAAAAACAAGCGATTAAATTTGCCTATTGGGTTCCAAATGTCAGTGGTGGTCTTGTCGTCAGTAATGTTGAACAACGAACAGACTGGAGCTACGACTACAATGTTCGACTCGCGCAAGCTGCTGAAAAAAGTGGATTTGAATATGCTTTGACACAGATTCGATTCACGGCAGGATACGGTGCGGAGAATCAGCATGAATCTGTAAGCTTTAGTCATGGCTTATTGGCAAAAACTGAAAAATTACGTGTAATCGCAGCAATTTTACCAGGCCCTTGGAAACCCGCGCTGGCGGCTAAACAGCTCGCGACAATTGATCATTTAACCAATGGTCGTATCGCTATTAATGTTGTGAGCGGATGGTTCCGTGGTGAATTTGATGCCATCGGTGAAGAATGGCCTGAACACGATCAACGATATGCACGTTCAGAGGAGTTTATTCGTAGCTTAAAAGGCATTTGGACGCAGGATAACTTTAGTTTTGATGGAAAATATTATCAATTTAAAGACTACACCTTGAAGCCAAAACCTGTTCAAAGCCCACATATTGAAATTTTCCAAGGGGGTAGCTCGCGTGCCGCACGTGATATGGCATCTCGTGTTTCTGATTGGTATTTCACCAATGGAAATACGCCTGCTGAAATTAAAAAGCAGATTGATGACATCCGTGAAAAAGCCAAGCTGAATCAACATCAAGTCAAAATTGGGGTGAATGCCTTTATCATTGCTCGCGATACTGAAGAGGAAGCAAAAGCTGTACTTCAAGAAATCATTGACAATGCAAATGTAGAAGCAGTCAATGCTTTTGGTGATGCAACTCGTGAAGCAGGTGCCGCAACTCAAGAAGGTGAAGGTAACTGGGCAAAATCAACATTTGAAGATCTTGTCCAATACAACGACGGGTTCAGAACAAATCTCATCGGTACACCGCAACAAATTGCTGAACGTATCGTTGAATTAAAATCAGTTGGTGTGGATCTGATCTTATCTGGCTTCTTACATTTTATAGAGGAAGTTGAATATTTTGGTGAAAAAGTACTGCCTTTAGTTCGAAAACTCGAAGCTGAACAGCAACAACACATCACCGCTAAATCAGCTTAATTGGTCTTCGATTAATTAACAACGATCTGAATGAAATCAGCGCTTTGTTCAGTCTTGTTTTGACCCTGATAACTATAATAATAGCGTCATGCAGTAGCAACTTAACCCCCAAGGCTCGGCTTGGGGGCTTTTTATTGGATAGTTCATATAATCTGATCAGCAACAGTACATCGAAAATTGAATAAATCGTACATTGTTCCGCTGTTGCACGGTTATAATCACCTCAAAAATGAAGACAGCACAGCCTTATGGGTTCAATTCAATCAATAGAACATTCAAACAATTCCTCTGGTGCTTCAGCGAATAAAATGGCGGTTCATATTATTTTCGCTATTGCATTAGCGCATGGATTACATGATCTTATCCAGTCTTGCTTACCAGCCATTTATCCCATGCTGAAACTCAATTTTGACTTGAGCTTTACCCAAATCGGGATTATTTCTTTGGTCTATCAAATGACTGCATCTATTCTGCAACCTTGGGTTGGACTCTACACTGATAAGCATCCTAAGCCCTACCTCCTCCCTTTGGGTATGTGCGTTACACTGCTAGGTATCGTTTTGCTGGCATTTGCATGGACTTTTCCAATCTTACTGATTTCAGCAGCACTCATCGGTGTGGGCTCATCTGCCTTTCACCCAGAAGCCTCACGAGTAGCGAGAACAGCATCAGGTGGTCGCTTCGGAACTGCTCAATCCGCTTTTCAAGTGGGTGGTAATAGCGGCTCTGCCGTTGGGCCACTGTTGGCCGCAGCAATCATTGTACCGAACGGCCAAGCCTCAGTTGCTTGGCTCATGATATTTGCCATTTTCGCTATTTATCTGCTTTACAGAATAAGTCGATGGACCATTCAATATGGTGTTCAAGCTGCTTCAGCAGTAAAAGCCAAGCAATCAACACCGTTGAAAGGTTCTAAACTTGTACAGGGAATTGTGATTATCTGTGCGTTAATGTTTGCAAAATTCACGTACATTGCAAGTATTGGAAATTACTATACCTTCTATTTGATCGAAAAGTTTCAGGTCAGTATTCAACAAGCTCAGCTTTATTTATTTGCTTTTTTAGCCGCAGTAGCAATCGGTACTTTTGCTGGCGGCCCTATCGGTGACAAAATAGGTCGTAAAGCTGTCATTTGGATTTCCTTTATTGGCATGGCACCCTTTGCATTACTCATGCCACATGTGAATTTGATGTGGACGTGTATCTTTGCGATTCTTGCTGGATTGATTATGTCTTCCGCATTTTCAGCAATGGTTGTATATGCACAAGAAGCGATGCCAGGTCGTGTCGGCATGGTCTCTGGTTTGATGTTTGGTTTGATGTTTGGCATCAGCGGTATCGCGGCAGCAGCTTTGGGCTATGTAGCAGATCATCAAGGTATTCGTTGGGTATTTCACTTTAGCTCATACTTACCACTACTGGGTTTATTGACCTTCTTTTTACCTAGAACCAATTGATCTGCGTAAGATGATCATCTCTACGATCTCAGGTAGGATTAAAAGCAATTAAGATTTATTTTTAGGCAAAGGTTTATTATGTATACAGGTATCGTGCAAGGGTTAGAAAAAGTATTAGATATACAGCATAAAGAGGGATATCGGACTTTTGTTATTTCTAATGCGCTCAATCTTTTTCATGATGTATTTATCGGCGCCAGTGTTGCGATTAATGGTGTTTGCTTAACCGCTACACAAATTGATCTGATCGCTGGTCAAGTGCATTTTGATGTTTCAAATCTAACACTTGAATTAACCACTTTAGGTCAACTCAACGTCGGTGATGAGGTCAACATTGAACGCTCCGCTAAAGTAGGTGCTGAGAATGGTGGGCATAATTTATATGGTCATATTGAAGGCACTGCAACCGTAAAGCATTTAACCAAAAATGGTGAAACGTTTCATATCGACCTTGAAATTCCAAATGGCAATATCAAATATTTCTTCTTAAAGGGCTTTATCGGTTTAAATGGCTGCAGTTTGACAGTCAATCGAGTTGATCGTGCAAACAATCAAATCTCAATCGATCTTATTCCAGAAACTTTACGCCTAACCACATGGAAATATGTTCAAGTCGGCGATCAAGTCAATTACGAAATTGATCAGATGACACGTACGCTTGTCGATACTTTAGAAAATATTCATCAAAAATAAATAAAAGCCTCTACGATAGAGGCTTTTTTCATAATCAATTGGATCTAAGAGTAGAAACTTGGATCTGGAATTTTTCCAGTTAATGCCCACTCTCCGACTTCCTGATATTTATAATCAATTGGATCATGCAGGGTTTGGGTTCGTACATTACGCCAGAATCGATCTAAATTCAGTTTTGCAGTAGTCGCGCGTGCACCCATCACTTGAAAAATATTTTGTGTCACATAAAGTGAAGTATGAGTCGCTGCGATTTTGGCGGTGGCGATTGTAATTGAGGCTTCACCACGTTGCTCCGCAGTTAATGTTTCCCCTTCATCCCACGCCTTTTGTAATGTATTGATCGCTTTTTCCGCGAGCAAGCGCACACCTTCAAGTTGCACATAAAATTCGGCGAAATGCTTTTGGGTAAATGGATCATTCACCGCTTGTTCAACCAGTGATTTCGACCAAGCTTTTTGTGTTTGAACTGTCTCTTTCGCAACATTGAACGCTCCCTCAGCAACACCTAAAAATAAATGCACGAAAATCAGTTGAGCAATTAGCGGTCTCAAACTTGAATAAGGTGTACTTAAAGGACCGGGATTGAGGAGTAATTCATCCTTGCGAATTTTGACCTGTTCAAAATGACTGGTACCACTATCCGTTTGACGTTGCCCCATATTATTCCAATCTCCAAGAAAGCTCACGCCCTCTCGTGCTGTTGGAATCACGCCAATCAGTAACTTTCCATCTTCATTAAATCCCGAACAGAGCAAGATATCTGAATCAATTGATCCAGAACAAAAACTTTTATCACCATGGAAGATAAATTCTTCGTCAGAAACTTGTTTCGCGGTTGTTCTACGATCTAATGGATTTAACGTATTTCCCCAAAATAAGTTGTGTTTGGCGGTTTGTCTAAACCAATCTCCATATTGAGCTGGCTGTGCAAAAAGTTGTACCGTCGCTATAAGCAAATGATGAAAGCCATATACATGCGCAAGCGAACTATCGACTTGAGCAATGGTTTGAATGGTTTTAAAAATCGTGCTCCAAGTTGCACCTTGCCCACCAAATTCTTTTGGAATAGATAAAGACAACAAACCACTTTGTCGAATTAGATCTCGCTGAGCCTTTGGATTTCCACCCTGTTTGTCACGTTCTGCTGCGGTCTTCGCAAACTCAGATGCAAGTATTTGCGCAGTCTCAAGTGGCGTTTCAGGGTTAAAATTTAGGGGAGAATTCATTTTTATATTCCGTATCGCATCTGCTGATAAGCTTAGCAGATCAACATGATTTGACTTATCACAATGCCTGCTTTTCTTATCACTGAACTAAAAATACCGCTAGTTGAACTAACGGTATTTAAAACATGACTTCGTCTGTTTAATCGGGATTACTGCTGTGATTTCACTTCAGCAATTAATTGATCCACGACCTGTGGATCTGCCAAAGTTGAGGTATCGCCCAAACTATCTAGCTCATTAGCGGCAATTTTTCTCAAAATTCGGCGCATAATCTTGCCTGAACGTGTTTTGGGTAATGCTGGCGCCCAATAAATTGCATCTGGTGTAGCCACAGGTCCTAAAACTTTTCTTACCCAACCTACTAGCTCTTTCCTGAGCTCTTCTGACTCTGGCGTATCTGCCTGTAAAGTTACATAGGCTGCAATCCCTTGACCTTTGACGTCATGTGGCATACCCACAACGGCTGCTTCTGCAACATGTTCATGTGCAACCAATGCACTTTCAATTTCTGCAGTCCCCAAGCGGTGTCCCGAAACGTTCAGAACATCATCCACTCGCCCCGTAATCCAGTAATAACCATCTTTATCACGGCGTGCACCATCTCCCGTGAAATAATTCCCTGGATAAGTTGAGAAATATGCCTCGATAAAACGATCTGGATCACCCCAAATGGTACGCATTTGTCCTGGCCAAGAATCTTTGATCACCAAATTACCTTCAGCCTCTCCTTCTAGCTCTTTACCATCAGCATCAACCAAAGCAGGTTGTACACCAAAGAATGGACGTGTTGCAGAACCAGGTTTAAGTGCAGTTGCGCCCGGTAAAGGCGAAATCATAAAGCCACCTGTTTCAGTTTGCCACCATGTATCTACAATTGGACAACGACTTTCACCAACTACGGTGTAGTACCAGTTCCAAGCTTCAGGATTAATTGGCTCACCGACGGAGCCCAACAAGCGTAAACTACTACGGTCACTTTCACGGATAAATGCATCACCTTCACGCATCATCGCTCGGATCGCCGTTGGTGCCGTATATAAAATTGTGACGTTGTGCTTATCTACAATATGTCCAGTGCGTGCCCAAGTTGGGTATTGTGGAACACCCTCAAACATCAATGTTGTCGTCCCATTTGAAAGTGGACCATACAACACATAAGAGTGACCAGTAATCCAACCGACGTCAGCGGTACACCAGAAAATATCGTCTTGCTTTAAATCAAATACTTCCCTAAAGGTAAAGTTCGCGTAAGTCAGATAACCGCCTGTAGTATGTAGCACACCTTTAGGTTTACCCGTTGAGCCTGAAGTATATAAAATAAACAGCGGATCTTCTGAATTCATCGGTTCAGGTGGACAGATATCTGTGACTGTCATGATTTCCATGTGATACCACAGGTCACGACCTTCATGCATCGTGATTGGGTTACCAGTACGATGTACCACAATGACATTTTGTACAGAGCTCGTCCCTTCAAGCTCCATCGCTGCATCAACGTTTTCTTTCAGTGGAATTGGCTTACCACCCCGCATGCCCGAGTCTGCTGTAATGATGACTTTTGCTTGGCTATCATCAATACGACTTGCTAAAGAATCTGGTGAAAAACCTCCAAACACCACGCAATGTACCGCACCAATACGCGTACATGCCAACATCGCAATGGCTGCTTCAGGGACCATTGGCATATACAGAACAACACGGTCGCCTTTGGTCACGCCATGCTTCTTGAGAACATTGGCAAAACGACAAACTTCATCGTGTAATTCTTCAAATGAAATAATTTTATGGCGTGATGGATGATCACCTTCCCAAATAATCGCAGGTTTATGTGGGTGTTCTTTTAAATGTCGATCGAGACAGTTTTCACTGACATTTAATTGGCCATCTGCAAACCATTCAACTTTGTAATTCTCTTTATCAAAGTTGGTATTTTTGACTTGTGTAAAAGGCTTAATCCAGTCTAGTTTCTTGGCTGCTTCGGTCCAAAATGCTTCGGGGTTTTCAATAGATGCTTTATACCGCTCGAAATATTGCTCTTCATTGGTTCGTGCAGTTTTTTTAAAAACTTCGGGTACTGGATATATTTCATTCATAATTCGCATCCTTGATTTATGTTTCTCATCTCGAGAGTTGTCTTGATCATACTGATCATTTTTTGTCTTATATCTTGAGTATGACTATACTTTAAAATTTCAAACAATCATGCTTTGGTCGTAGACTGAGCATTCATTTATTTCAAAAGTTATCCGTATCTTCTTGCCAATTGAACAACCTAAAATATCTAACAATCAATGATCCGAATCATTGCTGATCATCATTCCTAAGCAAGTAAAATCTGTCGTTGTCAAAAAACTCCATTTTTTTATCAATAAATACCATTTCGATTTTTTTGTTGGACAAGGTGCTGAATGTTTATAAAAACATACAATTTTTTTTGTTATTTTCAGTTTAATCAATGAATAAAAATGACGATAAAACCTGCGAACGTGATTTTTATTCACTGTATTTTCAGGCAAAATGTAAACATTCAATACATTTGGAACACTCGTGGCTGAACAACAAAATTCTTTGAGTCAGGTGGCTCAAGGTACGACTCAACTTCTACAAGATGCAAGTGAGAAAACGGCTCAAACCGTCATTGCACATACTGCGAAATACAATGATGCATATACCACCATTGATAAAATCATGGATGGCTTTTGGGAACGAATCCCTTATATCTGTATTGCTTTGATTGTATTTACCTTATTTTGGTTGTTGTCTAAGCTGTTCAAATTATTTGTCAGAAAAGCACTTTCAGAGCGTTCATATACCAAACAAAATTTAGTGCTCGTCCTCAACCGCGTCGGTAGCTCTTTTATTATTTTCTTTGGCTTCTTAATTGCGATGGTTATTGCAATTCCAGGGTTTACACCTGGACAGCTGATGAGTGCACTGGGGATCGGATCTGTCGCAATTGGTTTTGCATTTAAAGATATTTTTCAAAACCTGCTCTCTGGTATCTTAATTCTACTCGGTGAACCCTTCAAAATTGGCGACGATATCATTGTGAATGGTTTAGAGGGGACCGTTGAAGATATTCAAATTCGTGCAACCTACTTACGTTCACCTGATGGTCGCCGTATCGTCATTCCCAACGCAACGGTTTATACCAATGCAGTTACTGTTAATACGGCATATCCACGTCGTCGTTGTGAATTCGTGGTCGGTATTGGTTACGAAGATGATGTTCAAAAAGCGAAAGATATTATTTTGAGCATTTTAGACCGCGATCAACAAATCCTCAGTCAACCTGCATTTAGCGTGAATGTCTCTGCCTTAGCTGATTTCTCAATCAACCTCACTGTACGTTGGTGGGTGAATACGGGTGAAACTGCGACATCTACATCTATTAGTTTAGTTCAAGAAAAAGTCATTCAAGCTTTTGCTGAACATGAAATCTCGATTCCATATCCAGTTCAAGAGGTTAAAGTCTATCGCGGAGATTCTTCACAAGAAGATGAATCACCACGTGCTAAACAGACGACCTAACACATAAGGGATCACCGTCTCAGTACGAATAATTCGGTTGCCTAAGCTGACAGCTTGGCAGCCGTTTTTTATGAGTAAATCAATCTCATAAGGAATATAACCACCTTCAGGCCCAATCAATATCGTACACGGGTGCTCAATCGCATGAGGCATACTGTGGGTTGCATAAGGATGTGCTACATAAGCTGGTCGTTCAACGGAAATCATTTGAGGAAGAACATCTTCCACAAAAGGTTTAAAGCGTTTATATATTTCGATTTCAGGTGGAAATGTATCACCCGCTTGTTCTAAGCCCAGTTGAACATAGTGATTAATTTGCTGTAAAAATGGTGTTTGCCAATAGCTTTTATCGACCCGATAGCTGTGCAGCAAAATGATTTTTTCTACGCCTAGAGTTACAGCATCTTGAATCAATCGTCTCAATACTTTCGGTCTAGGCATAGCAACGATTAACGTTACAGGTAATTTCTTCGGTACAGGCTCTTCATAAAGTGGCTGAATTAAGATTTTCCTTTCAGAAATTTCTATGACCTCAGCTGTATATCGACCAGCACCTCTAATACCAACCTTTAAAGTATCTCCAATTTTAATATCAAGTTGATGCTTCAGATGCTCAATTTGGCGTGCAGATTGAATCGTCCAGAGGTCATCCTGTGCTGATGCAGGATCAAGCAATACAATATTCATATACTTAAAAACTAAAGGTATTGATTCAGGACATGAATATGTTTTTGCAATGACCCTGTATTCCGTTGCATGATCTTTTGAGCCTGATTTTGTACTGCTAAAATCGTTTCATCCTGAGATAAGCACTGAATAAGATGATTCACCACCTCTTCCGTAGTTTGACCGATTAGAATCCCTTTTTCTTCCACAAATTCATCGACAATGGTTTGAAAGTTAAAGTAGTTCGGTCCAATCACAGTCGGGACATTGAGTGATATTGGCTCTAAGATATTATGCCCACCGCCAGGTTCATTTAATGATCCACCCACAAAACTTGCTTGGCTCAATGCATACCAAATCCACATTTCACCCATACTATCAGCAAGATAAACTTGTGTATCAGCCTCAATGATTTCACCTAAATTACGTCGATGCATTTTTAACTCATGACTTTGAATGGCTTGTGCAACTTCATCAAAACGTTCTGGATGACGGGGTACAATAATCAGCAAGACGGCAGGATGATCATTTAAGTAGTCTTTAAACTTGGATAACAGATTTTTCTCTTCAGGATGATGTGTGCTTGCAATCGTAATAATTTGGCGTGCTTGCAAATCCCAATCTTGATGAATTTGTTGCGCTTTCAATAACATTTCTTCGGGCGCATGAATATCAAACTTAATACTGCCCACTGTTTGACTATGCGTTGTAGCAGCACCTAAAGCCCTAAATCGATTCAGTGAAGCTTCATCTTGAGCCAAAAGTTGAGTCAGACCGCTGAGCATAGGCTGAGTAATACTTGGTACTTTGGCGTATCCTTTCGCTGACTTTTCAGATAAACGTGCGTTCACCAAAAAAGTGGGTATTTTATTAATTTTCGCCTGATCAATTAAATTGGGCCATAGTTCCGTTTCAACCAAAACCAACATTTTAGGTTGATATTTTTTAAAAAAAGCACTGACTAATTTTTTTTGATCTGCAGGTAAATATACTGCTTGAAAAAGATCTACATATGGTGCTTTTGCAAATAAGGATTTAGCTCGTGCCTGACCTGTTTTGGTGGTATTCGTAACCAACACAGCATACCCAAGCTTTAAATAATGTTCTATCAGAGGTTGTGCAGCATTGGTTTCTCCAACTGAAACCACATGAAACCATATCGCATTAAGATTTTTTGGAGATTGAAACGGACCGAAGCGCTCTAAGCACTCTTGATGAAATTGCTCAATATTGTCTGCTCGCTTTTTTATACGCCATTTATAAATTGGCTTTAGTAAAGCCAATGCTGCGTTATACCAAAATGGAGTTGTCAAAACGTAAGACCTCGAGCTTTCTTAAAAAAATAGGGCATGACCACGAAGTTGAGATCATACCCTGCGAATTTTTTCGGTTCAAATACTTATCTTAAATTTCAATTTCCTTGTAAAAAAGGATAATCGATATAGCCTTCAGCCACATTCGTCCCGATCATATTTTCTAACTTTAATTCATTCAAAGGAGCATTGTGTACCAAACGCTCATATAAATCAGGATTGGCGATATAATCTTTACCAAAAGACACTGCATCAGCTTGACCTGAAGTGAGAAGTTGTAAAGCATCCTCTCGACTTAAACGCATATTGGCAATAAAAGGAATACCTTGTCCACGCGCTTTTAATTCTTGACTAATACTGTCTTCTGCCAAATATTCACGTGTAAAGAAAAATGCAATGTGTCTTTGACCGAGTTGTTCTAACACATAACCGAAAGTTTCACGTGGATCATCATCACCCATATCGTGTTCATCACCACGAGGAGCTAAATGTACACCTACTCGACCAGCACCCCAAACTTCAATTAGCTCATCCACGACTTCTAACAAGAAACGCGCACGATTTTCCACCGAGCCGCCATATTCATCTTCACGCTGATTGGTTTTCGATTGCAAGAATTGATCAATTAAATAACCATTCGCCGCATGCAATTCCACACCATCAAATCCTGCCTCTTTAGCACGAATTGCTGCTTGTTTATATTGCGCTGTAATCGCGTGAATTTCAGAAATTTCTAATGGACGTGGCAAGACATAAGGACGTTTCGGACGCAACAAACTGACATGTCCGGCTTGTTGAACAGCACTCGCCGAAACGGGTATATCACCCTTCAGTAAATCTGGATGTGACACACGTCCAACATGCCAAAGCTGAGCGACAATTAAGCCATCTTTGTCATGAACAGCTTGGGTTACTTTCTTCCACCCTTCCACTTGAGCATCAGTGAATAATCCTGGCGTATTTAAATAGCCATTCGCCTCCTCAGAAATTACGGTCGCTTCTGAGATAATTAATCCACTACTTGCACGTTGCGCATAATACTCAGCCATCATTTCTGTTGGTACACGATCATCTGTCGCACGACTACGCGTTAAAGGTGCCATAACCACGCGATTTTTGAGCTTTAATTCACCAAAGACTACTGGGCTACTAAAATCAGTCATTCATCTATCCTCTTCACTCATTATCGTTAGAGTGATTGTTGAAGGTGTTCTGCAAAACTTTTTATCAGTGCTTCATTACGAGAAAAATAAGACCATTGACCATGCTTAGTAACATGAACCAAACCTGCTTGTTGTAAAACAGATAAATGATTAGACATGGTTGACTGAGATACATCTGCAATTTTTTCAATCTGTCCTGCACATACGCCACGACTAAAATCTTGCACGCACTCATCTTGTGGAATAAAGCGCTCTGGATCTTTTAAACATTGTAAAATTTGGCGGCGTATCGGGTTCGATAAGGCTTTGAAAATTGCTTCAGTATCCATCTCATTTCACTCAAGTTAATGATCTGCACTGTGCTGAACTCATTATATCGATTTATATAGATATTAATATCGAATTATTACGATATTTAACAAATCGAGTTTATGAATGACTGTGCCGAATAATTCTGATTCTAACATTGAACTGATTTAATCTAGCAAGCTTCGTGCTAGAACGAAAAAGGCAGGGCTTTTGCCCTGCCTTTTTTTAAAAAAATATTAAAGCCCTTGTTTCAAACTAGCTTCAATAAATTTATCAAGATCACCATCTAACACGGCACCCGTATTTGAATTTTCAACGCCAGTACGTAAGTCCTTAATACGTGAATCATCCAACACATAAGATCGAATTTGGCTCCCCCACCCAATATCCGATTTAGAATCTTCTAGAGCTTGAGCTGCTTCATTACGCTTATTCATTTCCAATTCGTACAATTTAGCACGAAGCTGTTTCCAAGCATGATCACGGTTAGCGTGTTGTGAACGCTGGTTCTGACAAGCCACCACAATTCCAGTTGGTGCATGGGTTAAACGCACGGCAGAATCTGTTTTGTTAATGTGCTGACCACCTGCACCTGAAGCGCGGTATGTATCCGTACGGACATCTGCTGGATTGATCTCAATTTCAATGTTGTCATCAATTTCTGGAGACACAAAAACCGCTGAGAATGAAGTGTGACGACGGTTGCCTGAGTCAAAAGGTGATTTACGAACTAAGCGATGTACACCTGATTCAGTACGTAACCAACCATAAGCATATTCGCCTTCTACACGAATTGTTGCCGATTTAATCCCAGCCACATCACCGTCAGATTCTTCCATTAACTCAGCTTTAAAGCCATGACGCTCAATCCAACGTAAGTACATACGTAATAGCATAGATGCCCAATCTTGAGCTTCAGTACCACCTGACCCCGCTTGAATTTCGACATAGCAAGGATTTGGATCCATTGGATTACTAAACATACGTCTGAATTCAAGTTTAGCCAGTTCAGCCTCAGCTGAATCAAGTTCTGCTTGAACATCTGCAAGCATTTCTTCTTCATCCGCTTCTACAGCAAGATCAAGCATCGCTTGTGCATCATCAAGTTGTGTTGCTAAACCATCTAAAACATTTAAAACGTTTTCGAGCTCACCTTTTTCTTTCGCCATCGCTTGGGCACGATTTTGATCATTCCAAATTGCTGGATCTTCAAGTTCGCGGAGAACCTCCTCTAAACGCTCTTTCTTTAGATCGTAGTCAAAGATACCCCCGTAGTGTTTGACCACGTTCGCTCAAGTCTTTTAGCTGGAGAAGATAAGGATTAATTTCCACGGTGTAGATCCTAAATATGTCTATATCAAAATTGCCAATATTTTAACACAGCCAAGTAAAACTTGAGAGTTTGCTTTTTTATTCAATATTCTCTTGACCATTGTTTAGTTATTATTAACAATACATTTAATTATTAAAAAATACTTACTTTATTTTTACAACAATAAGCAGAGACTTATGAAAATGAACAAAACCTATTTGGCTTTGGCCATCCTCCCTTTGACAACTTCAGCCATGGCCTACCAAGCTCAAATTGATGCTGGATATACCTATTTTGACCATGATAGTCTCAAGGTTGATTATCACGGTGTATTTGAAACAGAAGGTACTTATTACTTCAAAGCAGTTGATACTGAAAATAAACCACTTAATGAGGCTGCATTTCTTGGCCACCATAATCGCGTTTCAGCGAAATATAGTTTTCAGCATATTAAAGACGATAAATTGTATATAAATAAAACAGTTGCGCAAAGCAAACAAGAGCTGCACGGCTATTCAATAGGGGGAGAATATTATATTGATCAACTGTACTTCACAGGTGAGGTCGGTCGTCAACATTATAAAGTGGAGTCACGCTCAAGCTCACTAAACGGTTCATCTCATGCTAAGCAGCGTTTCGATCTAACCACCTATAGAGCTCTCGTTGGTTATACTCCTATTCAAAATTTACTGATAGCAGCAGGTATTAATGCTTATAAAGGTGAAGGCTTTGATGAAAATGCTTTTGCTTTAAAAGCCAAATATGTCACCCCATTAGACCAAAATGGTCAATATCTCAATTTAGAATTGGATGGTAGCTTTGGACATGATATTGATTCGATTACATTTGGTGGGGATTATTATTTAACTCAACGCTTAAGCCTAGGTAGTGCTTATACGCGAGATACGAATAGCACTAGTAAAATTCATAAAGACGAATACCAATTACGTGGCAAATACTTTATCAATAATAACCTCTCTCTTGGGAGTATTTTAAGATTCAGTGATGATGAAGATAAGTTTAATATAAACGGAACATATCGATTCTAATTCCATTCAACATGGGGAAGTAGCAGTGCCAAAACTGCTACTTTCGTTCAAATTGCATACAATTCATATTGAAAAGCAACATAAAATGACTAAAACACCTTATCTTTCACATGAATTAACATGATTTTTTATTTTTTAAAATCAATAATTTAAAGTTTTATTTTTACATAAAAATTACACAAGATACATTACTGTTACTTTTGCTTGATTGATCCTTCATGATTTTCCCCTACACTGAACTTGTAACAAAAAATGTATTAACAACTAACTCTATTGAGGGGAAGTATCCATGAAAAAATTAGCAATCGCGTCTGCGCTTCTTTCTGCTTTAGCTGTAACTGGAACTGCAAATGCATATCAAGCTGAAGTAGGTGCTTCTGCAGGTCTTATCGATCCTGATAATGGTAGTACAAGTGGTTCATTTGGTGTTGATGGTACTTATTATTTCCAACCAGTTCAAACACGTAATGCTCCACTAGCTGAAGCTGCATTCCTTGATCGTGCAAGTAATGTAAATGCGAAATACCAATACAGCGAAGTTGGTGATGATGAAAGACATCAATACGGCGTAGGTGTTGAATACTTCGTACCTAATTCTGATTTTTATGTAAGCGGTAATGTTGGTCGTGATGATCGTAAATTTGATATTGGACCTGATTTTGATGAGACAGTTTATGGTGCTGAAGTAGGTTATTTGCCTGCACCTGGCTTATTAATTGCAGCAGGTCTTAAGGGTTACGATAACGACTATGATGATGGTGTTGACCCAACATTACGTGCTAAATATGTAACTACATTGTCTAACGGTAAAGATATCAACTTAGAAGCTGGCGCTGCATTTGGTGACCTTGATGAATATAATCTAGCTGCTGATTACTTCATCGATAAAACTTTAAGTGTTGGTGTGGATTACTATAGTAAAGATACTGGTCCTGCAGATACAAACGAGTTTGGTGTAAGCGCACGTAAATTCTTCACACCTCAAGTAAGCTTAGAAGGTCGTGTAGGTTTCGGTGAACTTGCAAATAATGATTATAACAAGTTCGGTTTAGCTGCTAAATATCGCTTCTAATATCTTAATTAAAATTTAGTGTTTCTTAAAAGCCCATCTTAATGATGGGCTTTTTTTGTGCAAAATCCCGATGGAATGTCATTTTTTGTGCATTGACTCATCCCCTTTTGTTCTTACAATAGAAATCAGCTGTCACAAAACAGTCATATTTCTATAACAAAGAGAGTCAATATATGTTTAAAAAAATTACACTTGCGACTGCACTTATTGCAAGCTTAGGAACTGCACATGCGTATCAAGCTGAAGTTGGGGCTACAGCCAAATTGATCGATCCTGATAATGGTAGCAATTCTGCAGGTTTTGCGCTTGATGGCACATATTATTTTAATCCTGTTCAAATCAAGAACTCTCCATTGAACGAAGCTGCATTTTTAAATCGTTCAAGCAACGTGAATGCACAAGTGTCTTATGACGACTTTGATGTAAACGAATATTGGAATTATGGTGTTGGAGTTGAATATTTTGTTCCAAACACTGATTTCTATCTAAATGCCAATATTTCTCAGGAAACTGAAAAAGCTCCGAATACTCCCGACTTTGATATAACTTTCTATAAAGTTGAAGCTGGTTATTTCTTAGCACCATCTTTATTGGTCGCAGCTGGTTTACGTGGTTGGGATCATGATTATGATGATGGCATTGACCCTACTATTCGAGCAAAATATGTCACTCAAATTGGCGCAAACGATGTGAATTTAGAGGCTGGTGCTGCATTTGGTGATTTAGACGAGTTCTCTTTAAGAGGCGATTATTACATTGATAAAACACTCAGCGTGGGTGTCGACTATTTCAATCAAGATTTCAACGGCGGATCTTTTGATGAATTTGGTGTAAATGCTAAAAAATTCTTCAATCAGCAAGTAAGTGTCGAAGGTCGAATTGGTTTTGCAGATAACGGTAATACCTTTGCTATACGTGGTGCATACCGCTTCTGATCTTTGAGTGCTAAAAACCGCTCTGATGAGCGGTTTTTTTATTGATGCATATGTACAATGCGCATTTGTAAACTGGTATTACCATTAAAGGTATTTTTATCCAGCTCATAGACCAAGCGAATTTCATTGAGCATCGGATCAAACTGATATTTATCTGCTGCGTTAAAGGCGATTGCCTCTACCACTTGACCATTTTCTAAAGCTACACGCAGTTTCAAGTGCACATCCTTCAGCCAGCGATAATCCAAAATTTTAAATACTCCCTCGAATACAGGCGCAGGAAACTTTTGCCCCCAAGGACTTAAATTTTGTAATACGTCCACCGTTTCAATTTGGAAAGCTGAAGCTGGCAACTCCCCATCCGTCCATAAGGTTGCAGTAAACAGACTTTCATCTTGACTGGCAATCAACTGCTCAAATACCTGCTTAAACTCAGCAAAATGTTCTTTTTTAATGGTTAGACCTGCAGCTGCAGCATGCCCACCAAAGTGACTGACAATATGTGGATATTGCTCAGCCACACGCTCAATCGCATCCCGAATATGAATTCCCTCAATTGAACGCGCTGAACCTTTGATATGAATGCCATCTTCATCACGGGCAAAAACGATACTCGGACGATGGAACTGCTCTTTTAAGCGTCCTGCCACAATTCCAATCACACCTTGATGCCAATGTGGCTCAAACATAATTAACGCTGCAGGTATTGCATCCTTATCTAGCTGAATTTGATCTAATGCAGTCAATGCTTCTTGTTTAATTTTACCTTCTACCTGACGACGTTCCACATTGAGTTGATTCAGCTGTTCCGCTAAAGGATATGCTGTAGCCAAGTCGGATGCCAAGAGACATTCGATGCCAATGTCCATGGTTTCCATACGCCCTGCCGCATTAATTCGCGGTCCAATCACAAAACCTAAGTCTTGCGCTTTCAGTCCTGCAGGATCACGTTTGGCAATATCTAATAAGGCTGAAATCCCAGGGCGACATAATCCTTGTTGAATCCGCTTTAGACCACTGTCGATTAAGATTCGGTTGTTATAGTCCAAACTGGCAACATCGGCATAGGTCCCAAGCGCAACCAAATCCAAATAGCTGATCATTTGTGCAAAAGACTTGCCCATTTTTTTACGATGACTGGATAGGTTCGCCAACACATAAAAGGCAACTCCTACTCCTGCCAAAGCTTTACTTGGAAACTCACAACCGAGTTGATTCGGATTCACCACTGCCTCAGCCATAGGCGTTGGCTTGGTTGTGAGATGGTGATCGGTAATAATTACTTGCATCCCATGATCTTGAGCTTGCTTAACTCCATCATGACTTGAAATACCATTGTCGACCGTAATCAACAAATCAGGCGTAAAGTTGGCAAACGCAAGATCTGCTATAGCAGGTGTCAAACCATAGCCATACTTAAAGCGATCAGGGACTAAGTAATCAACATCTGCCCCCATGTCACGCAATGCAAGCATCATCAGTGCTGTACTGGTTGCACCGTCAGCATCGTAGTCACCGACAATCACAATTTTTTTGTGTTGATTGATGGCTTGGTCAATCAACTGAATTGCAGCATCCAAACCTTTCATGGTTGGCGCCAATAAATGTTTTAATTTCAGTTCTAATTCTTGTTCAGATTCAACGCCACGACGTGCCAAAATTTCGGCAATAAATGAAGGCACGCCCTGAAAATTTTCAGGGCGTGTTAAAAATGGACGTTGCTTGATTTCAAATTTTGGCATTTATGGCATCAATCGTTGTAATTTCCACGCACCGTCGATTTTTTCATAACACAAACGGTCGTGCAAACGGTTTGGGCGACCTTGCCAGAACTCATAATAATCTGGCTCTATACGGTAACCACCCCAGAAGCCAGGCTTATCTAAAGTTTGTTGATCTGCCACACGCTCATGCAAATCATTAAAGCGTTGCTGTAGCTCGTCACG
This sequence comes from Acinetobacter sp. 24-47-67, assembly GCF_056779735.1. Classification (NCBI taxonomy): domain Bacteria; kingdom Pseudomonadati; phylum Pseudomonadota; class Gammaproteobacteria; order Moraxellales; family Moraxellaceae; genus Acinetobacter; species Acinetobacter sp. 24-47-67. Next base: position 154,407 of record NZ_JBWYIK010000003.1, on the reverse strand, counting down.
GCTCGCAATCACACCACTTTGTGGGGTACTAATATGCGCTGCAATTTGACTATCACGCGGACGCTTATGGTAATAATCAGCGGATTCTTGTTCCGAAATTTTTACCACTCGACCTGAAATGCGAATTTGGCGTTCTTGTTCTGCCCAATAAAACAGAATTTGCGCATAAGGATTGGCTACTAAGTCGAGTCCTTTTTGGCTGTCATAATTAGTATAGAACGCATAACCATTTTCATCCGCACCTCGAAGTAATACGGTACGTACGTGCGGTCGACCATCGGCATTTGCCGTAGCCAATGACATGGCATACGGTTCGTGAAGCTGAGCTTCTAACGCATGGTTAAACCACAATAGAAACTGTTCATGTGGATCAGCATTCACTTGATCCTCATGTAATTCGCCTTTTTGATAATTTAGGCGCAGTTCACTGAGATCTTTAATCAAATCACTCATGAGTCAATCCCCGATTAAGCTGCTGCATTAGCACGTACAGCATCTGCCAAAGCATGTGCCAGTGCAGTCACTTCTTGAAGATTATCACCTTCAACCATCACACGAATTACAGGTTCAGTCCCTGACTTACGAATCAGTAATCGACCACGACCTTTAAGTTGCGCTTCGGCTTTGGCAAATTCTGCAGCCAATGCAGGTACTGAGTATGGATCAAACATTGCATCTAAACGGACATTTACAAGCACGTTTGGCAGTAATTTAAAGTCAGCAACCAACTCGTGCAATGCTTTCTTCTGTTCAACCATGACAGTTAAGACTTGTAGGGCTGCAATAATCGCATCACCTGTGGTGCTCTTGTCTAGAGTTAAAATGTGACCTGAAGGTTCACCACCAATAACCCAACCGTTTTCCTCTAAACCTTGCAATACATAACGGTCACCAACTTTGGCACGTAGCAGTGGAACTTCTGCTTTTTCAAGTGCTAATTCAAGTGCCATATTGCTCATGAGCGTACCGACAATACCGGCTGGTTTATTGGCACTTTGTGTCGCCAAGATATATAGAATATGATCGCCATCAATCAGCTTTCCATTCTGATCCACTAGAATGACACGATCTGCATCGCCATCAAATGCAATACCCAAATCTGCTTGATGCTCAACAACAGCAGCTTGCAAACTCTCAGGATGAGTTGAGCCACAGCCTTGGTTAATATTCAAACCATTCGGTTCATTATGAATCGCAATCACTTTGGCACCGAGCTCACGGAATACCGCAGGACCCACGTTATATGCTGCTCCATTGGCACAGTCGACGACAATCTTTAAATTGTTTAAATCATAATGGTATGGGAACGTTGATTTACAAAATTCAATATAACGACCTGGAGCATCATCAACACGCACACTTTTTCCTAGACTCGCAATATCATCAATGACAATATCTTTCTCGAGTTCAGCATTAATCTCATCTTGAAACTCGTCTGGTAATTTTTTTCCTTCTGAAGAAAAAAACTTAATGCCATTATCATGATAAGGGTTATGTGAAGCTGAGATGACAATCCCTAAACTGGCATGCAAAGCACGAGTTAAATGAGCAATGGCAGGCGTAGGTAATGGACCCAATAAATGCACATAAACACCAGCTGCGTTTAAACCCGATTGTAAAGCCGCTTCTAAAATATAACCTGATAAACGAGGATCTTTGCCCATCACCACAATCGGTTTATTTCTTTTTGTTCTACACTTAAGTACTTTACCCGCAGCAAACCCTAATTTGAGTGCAAACTCAGGTGTGATTGGAAATACACCGAATTTCCCACGAATACCATCAGTACCAAAATAACTCATTCATTCTCTCACTTCTTAGCGGGTGATTAACATCATCCTTTTTCAATGCGCACCACTTTACACCAAAATAAAAAAACCGTCATTTACATGACGGTTTTTTTTAAAAATTGTTTTATAACAGGCAATTAACCAACACGGTAATTCGGTGCTTCTTTAGTAATGGTCACATCGTGAACGTGTGATTCAGACATACCCGCAGACGTGATTTTCACGAATTTCGCATTTTGACGAAGATCTTCAATCACTGCAGAGCCTGTATAACCCATAGATGAACGTAAACCACCCATCATTTGATGCACGATGTTGCCCATTGGCCCTTTGTAAGGTACGCGGCCTTCAATACCTTCTGGAACCAACTTCTCAGCACCTGCTTTAGAGTCTTGGAAATAACGATCCGCAGAACCTGTTGCACCCGCCATTGCACCCAATGAACCCATGCCACGGTAAGCCTTGTAATAACGACCTTGGAAGAATTCAACTTCACCCGGTGCTTCTTCAGTACCAGCAAGTAAAGAACCCACCATAATCGTGCTTGCACCTGCACCGATCGCTTTTGCCATATCACCTGAGAAGCGGATACCACCATCAGCGATCAATGGAATTTGATCTTTCAGTGCGTTAGCAACAGAATCGATCGCCGAAATTTGTGGCATACCAATACCTGCAACAATACGAGTCGTACAGATTGAACCAGGACCGATACCTACTTTCACAGCATCTGCGCCTGCATCAAGTAAAGCCAATGCAGCATCGCCAGTCGCAATGTTACCGCCAATGACTTGAACTTGTGGGTAGTTGGCTTTAACCCAACGTACGCGCTCGATAACACCAGCAGAGTGACCATGTGCAGTATCGACTACAATCACGTCAACACCCGCATCAACCAATGCTTCAACACGGCTTGGAGTTTCTACACCTGTACCAACTGCAGCACCCACACGTAAACGACCTAAGTCATCTTTACAGCTATTTGGATAAAGCTCAGCCTTATTAAAATCTGTTACAGTGATTAAACCTTTTAGTTCGTTGTTTTCGCCAACAACAATCACTTTCTCAATGCGATTTTTTTGGAGAAGTGCCTGAATGTTTTCTTTCGATTCACCTTCGCGAACGGTGACCAAACGATTTTGACCAGTCATGATGTTGCTTACTGGCTGTTCAAGATTAGTTTCAAAGCGTGTATCACGACCTGTCACAATACCAACTACTTTGCCATCTTTCACCACTGGCACACCGCTGATATTGTTCGCTTGCGTAATTGCGATTAACTCACGCACAGTCGTTTCAGGGGTTACTGTAATTGGATCTTTCACCATGCCTGCTTCGAATTTTTTCACACGGCGTACTTCAGCAGCTTGCGCTGCAATATCCATATTTTTATGAAGGATACCAATACCGCCATTTTGTGCCATTGCAATTGCCATACGGGATTCAGTCACCGTATCCATTGCTGCAGACACAAGAGGGATATTCAAATTAATGCCGCGAGTTAAACGTGTCTTTAGAGAGACATCTTTTGGGAGAACAGTAGAGTAGGCAGGGAGTAATAGGACATCATCAAAAGTTAACGCGTCTTGAACGATGGTCAACATAACAGTCTCACTGGTAATTTCCGTGCGCCATTATATACAAATTTTAAGGTAAATTTCATTTCTTATTATCGACAATTTTATGAAATTTACCCATCACTCCTATTTTCATGCAATTTATTATCCAAAAAAATCATAATAAGAGCATATAAAACAGAAGCATATTTTAAATCATTCAAATTAACTGACCTGATCGTAATCCTCATCATTCGACGATGGAACAATTTCAATATCAATTAATGGGATCAGATGATGGGCTTGTCGAGCTTTGGCACATTGCGCATCTCCGGCTTGGACCTCTCTACACGATGAACTGCGAACCGTATAGATCGAGCAAGAGACCTGCTTCCCTATTTCTCCTTCTAGAGCAACGCATCGCGGGTTAGTTTGATTCGTCCCCACCATACAAGCATATACAGGGTTAATATCCTCAACCATCTCGGTAGGGATGTTCATCGCTTCCGCACCATAAAATGAAACACGGAAATAGGCACAACAAGCACCACAACTTAAACACGCATCCTGTGCAGAAATCTGAGAGAGCATTTTTAAATCTCTTAAAAATAATTTTTTAGTGACGAAATCCTAAAAAAACTTAATTTCAAAAACAAGATTTTTTTTATTATATTTATTTACTAATCAATAACTTCCATTAAAAAAATGCACCATTATGAATCACTTTCATGGTGCATTATTTCAATACTATTTATAAATAAACTAAATCTTTTGAAGATTCAGATCTTTATGCGTATACAACCATTTATAAACAATAATGTTGCACTAAAGTGCCCACACCAATGACAAGGAAAATTATTGCGCCAATTTTGTGAATCAAGGAGATAGGTAATCGATTCGCCAATTTATCACCAATAAATACTGCCGGCGCATTAGCGATCATCATACCTAATGTCGTTCCAGCCATCACCCACCAGATACTGTCAAAACGTGCAGCAAGTGCCACTGTCGCAATCTGCGTTTTGTCGCCAATTTCAGCCAAGAAAAATAAAATAAACGTCGCTCCAAAAACGCCAAATTTTTGCCATTTTTGAATACTTCCTGACTCATCCTCTAGTTCATCAGGGACCAGCATCCAAGCAGCCATAGCAATAAATCCTATTGCTAGAATCCACATGAGGATCTCGGGACTTAAAATTGTTGTAACCCATTGTCCTAGAGCAGCGGAAACTCCATGATTGACAATTGTCGCTAACAAAATAGCAATTAAGATTGGAACGGGTTTACGAAAGCGTGCAGCAAGAAGTAAAGCTAACAATTGGGTTTTATCACCCATTTCAGCTAGTGCGACGATACCTGTAGACAGAAGGAATTCATACATGATGTCTTTCTCTGGCTAGCATAACAAATACCAATGACCCACCATCCCTGCTAGCCAAAAATCCGCAGAATGGTAAATCAAAGGTCTTGCCAACAAAAGAAAGCTCAAATAGAGCTCATTTGGTTCTTTGCTATGATGACCATGCTCGTTTTAGAGCAAATATGTTGACCATCACCTGTTCTATTGCAGAACAGCGGCTACTCCCCAATGAAGTTTATCCATTATAAGCCTGGCTTTTTGTTTTTACAAATAAAAAACCCCACCGAAGTGAGGTTTTGATTCTGCAGACAAAATACGTTAAAAATATTTAGATGAGCAATGTACGAATATCTTTAAGCAGCTTCGTCAGTTTATTGGTAAAGCGAGCAGCATCAGCACCATTAATGACACGATGGTCATAAGACAATGACAATGGAAGCATTAAACATGGATCAAAACCTTGTCCATTCCACACAGGTTGCATCGTTGCAGGTGAAATACCCAAGATTGCCACTTGCGGCCAGTTGACAAGCGGAGTGAATGCCGTACCACCAATTGCGCCTAGGCTTGAAATCGTGAAGTTGGCACCTTGCAGATCTTTCGGTGACAATTTCTTATCACGTGCTTTTTGACCCAACTCACCGAGTTCAACTGCGATTTGCTTAATTGATTTTTGATCTGGATTACGTAGCACAGGCACTGTTAAACCATCTGGTGTAGCAACAGCAATGCCCATATGGATTTCTTTACGCAGTAATACGGTTTTGCCATCATCAGACAAGTGACCTGCAAACTCACGTTCTTCTTTTAGCAAATGCGCTACAGCCTTGATGATGAATGCCATAATGGTCAGGCTAATGCCTTCTTTCTTAAAGTTGCCTTTAAGCTCATTACGCCATGCTTCAAGCTCCGTAATATCTGCCGCATCGAATTGGGTCACTTGCGGGATATAATTGTTCAATGACAACTGTGGAATAGACACTTGCTGTAAACGTGTTAACGCTTTTTCTTCTACACCACCAAAGGCATCAAAACTTGGTAATTTAGGCAATCCTGCTGGTGCAGCAACTGTCGGTGCAGCAGTTACAGGTGCTGGTGCAGTTAAACGTGTTTTCACATACGCAAAGATGTCTTCTTTCATTAAGCGTGCATGTGGACCAGAAGCTTTGACTTCTGCCAACACAACACCAAGCTCACGCGCCAACTTACGTACCGCAGGACCAGCATATACTTTGGCATTTGCTGCATTTTGCTCTTTGGTCAGTTTATCTGCTGAAGGGGCTGCTGTTTGTACAGGAGCAACCGCTGCTTGCGCAGGGGCAGCTTTTGGTGCTTCCGCTTTTGTAGTCACTGGTGCTGATACAGGGGCTTCTGTAACTGGGGTTGCTTGACCTTCAGCTTCAATCGTGACTAAAGCCACACCTTCAGACACATTTTGACCCAATTCAATATGAATTGCGGTAATCACACCTGTGGTGGTACTTGGTACTTCAACGGTCGCTTTATCTGATTCAACCACAATGATGCTTTGGTCTTTTTCAACCTTATCACCAACAGCCACTAAAATTTCAGCTACAGCAGCTTTGTCTACACCTAAGTCAGGGACAGCAATCTCAATTTTACCTGCTGGCGCTGAAGCAACTGTCGCTTTTGTTGATTCTGCAGGTGGTGCCTCTGCAGATGGAACAGTCGTCGGTGTAGTTTCTGCAGAAGCTTGCGCCGCGGTTGATGCTGAAGCTGCTGTTTTCACTTTCAGAATCACAACACCTTCTTTCACTGTATCACCGACTGAAATTTCAATCGATTCAACTGTACCCGCAACAGCACTTGGAACTTCAACTGTCGCTTTGTCAGACTCAACGACAATGATACTTTGATCGGCATCAATTTCGTCGCCAACCGCAACCAAGATCTCACCCACAGTGGCTTTTTCAACACCAATGTCTGGTACTTGTACATCAACGGTTTCAGACGCCGTTGATGCTGCTTTAGGCGCTTCCGCTTGAGATTGGGCTACAGGTTCTGCGTGAGCTTGTGCTTTCGATTCTTCAACTTGTGCTGTAGGTGCTTCAGATGACGTTTGCCCCTCCGCTTCAAGCTCTACCAAAGCCGCACCTTCAGCAACTTCGTCACCAAGGCTCACCAGAATACTTTTCACCACACCTGCTGAAGTGCTTGGCACTTCAACAGATGCTTTGTCAGACTCCAACAAAACAATGCTGTCATCGACACTAATCGTATCACCCACTTTGACCAAAATTTCAGCCACTGTGGCTTTATCTACACCAATATCAGGAGTCGTAATTTGCATGCTTAGTTCTCCTCTTTGTAGTCAGCTACAGCGTGAAGTTCAGGCGTTGTTTGAGGTGCCCAAGCGACTGGACGGTCAGTATCTAATTCAAAGCTAGAAATCGCATCCTTAACTAGACGCGCATCTACTTCACCCTCGTCAGCAAGTTTCTTCAATGTCGCAACCACAATATGCGCAGCATCTACACCAAAGTAGCTACGAAGTTTTGCACGTGTATCTGAGCGACCATAACCGTCTGTACCTAATGCTACAAATGGACGATTATCTGGAAGGTAAGCGCGAATTTGCTCACTGTAAGCACGCATATGATCAGTTGCAGAAACGACGATACCTTTCGTACCACGCAACTGCTTCGACACCCATGCTTCTTTCACATCTTCAGTAAGTGGATGTAAACGATTATATTCTTCGCACGCCATACCATCACGTGCAAGCTCATTAAAGCTTGTTACGCTGTAGACATTCGAATGAATTTGATATTCATCACGTAAGATTTGAGCCGCTTTAATCACTTCACGCAGAATTACACCTGAACCTAAAAGCTGAACTGTGGCTTTTTCATCTTCCTCAAGTAAATACATACCACGTTTAATGCCTTCTTCAGCACCTTGTGGCATCGCTGGATGCTCATAGTTCTCATTCATTACAGTTAAGTAATAGAACACACGCTCCTGATCCACATACATGCGTTTTAGACCGTCATGTACAATCACCGCAAGTTCATATCCGAAACATGGATCATAAGAAATACAATTTGGAATCGTATTCGCAAGAATATGTGAGTGACCATCTTGATGCTGTAGACCTTCACCATTCAGCGTAGTACGACCAGCAGTTGCACCCAATAAGAAACCTTGCGCCTGTGCATCACCTGCCGCCCATGCAATATCACCAATACGTTGGAAGCCAAACATTGAGTAATACATGTACATCGGGATCATAGGAAGGTTATTGGTTGAATAACTTGTTCCTAAAGCAGCCCAAGCACTCATCGCACCTGCTTCATTGATCCCCTCTTGAAGCATATGACCATCTTTCGCTTCACGGTAATGCATCAACTGCTCTTGATCTTCAGGGGTATATTTTTGACCGTGCGCGGCATAAATGCCCAATTGACGGAACATCCCTTCTAAACCGAAAGTACGCGCCTCATCTGGAACAATTGGTACTACACGGTCTTTAATTGCTTTTTCTTTCAGTAGTGCAGAGATCAAACGTACCATCACCATGGTCGTTGATTGTTGCTTACCATTAGAACCAGCTAACACTGCATCAAATACAGACAACTCAGGAATCGCTAAAGATTCACTTTCTTTACGACGTGCTGGTAAGTAACCTCCTAAAGCCTCACGACGAGCCTTCATATACTTAATTTCAGGCGAGTTTTCACTTGGTCGATAAAATGGAACTTCTTCAAGTTGCTCATCGGTAAATGGCAAGTTGAAACGATTACGTACATATTTAAGCGATTCAAGTTGCATTTTCTTGATTTGATGCGTTTTATTGACCGCTTCAATTTCTTCAGATAAGCCGTAACCTTTAACAGTTTTCGCGAGAATAACCGTTGGCTGACCTGTAGATTTCATGGCTTCTGCATAAGCAGCATATACTTTGTAAGGATCGTGACCGCCACGATTTAAATTATCGATATCTTCATCACTTAAGTGTTTAACTAACTCTTCAGCTTCAGGATATTTACCAAAGAAGTGCGCACGTGTATAAGCACCACCTTTCACTTGATAACGCTGATAATCACCATCTACAGCTTCTTCCATAATGGCTTTAAGCGCACCAGATTCATCTTTAGCAAGTAGTGGATCCCAATGACGACCCCATACTACTTTAATCACGCGCCAACCTGCACCACGGAATAGAGACTCAAGTTCTTGGATGATCTTACCATTACCACGAACTGGGCCATCTAAACGTTGCAAGTTACAGTTTACAACCCAAACCAAGTTGTCTAACTTTTCACGACCTGCCAACGAAATTGCACCAGTACTTTCTGGTTCATCCATCTCACCATCGCCAAGATAAGCCCAAACCTTACGATCTTCTTCTTTAATCAAACCGCGGTTCATCAAGTACTTTTGAATATGTGCTTGATAAATGGACATGATTGGACCTAGACCCATCGATACCGTTGGGAACTGCCAATAGTCTGGCATTAAGTACGGATGTGGGTACGAAGGTAAACCAATACCATCAACTTCACGACGGAAATTGTTCAGATGCTCTTCAGTTAAACGACCTTCCAAGAATGAGCGCGCATAAATCCCTGGTGCACAGTGACCTTGATAATAAATCATGTCACCGCCGAAGTTATCACTGTTGGCACGGAAGAAATGGTTAAAGCCAACATCATATAAAGTTGCAGAAGATGCAAAGCTGGCTAAGTGACCACCAAGATCGTCGCCTGTTTTATTGGCGCGAAGCACCATTGCTAAAGCATTCCAACGAATCAAAGCACGAATTCGGCGCTCCATATCTGGATCACCAGGCATTGCAGGTTGCTCTTCTACTGAAATCGTATTTAAGTAAGGAGTATTTAGACGCTGAATGGGAACATGTTTCGCAATCGCACGTTGATACAGTTTTTCAAGAAGAAAGGCTGCTCTTTCCGTCCCCATATGCTGTAAAACAGAGTCAAAAGCGTCCTGCCACTCTTGGGTTTCTTGTGCGTCGGTATCACCGTAATACGCCATATTACACCTATATTCATGCCTATTTGTATGCCCTATATTTAACATATTTTCGCGATTCGCAGTTATGGCTATAAATGAATACGACATTAGAATAATATTTCGATAATAAATAGTACTTGACCATTTATTACACAAATTAACACTAAAACGCCAATTCTGCTGTTTTTTTATACAAAGCTTTATTTTAATCTTGAATTTAGTCAGGTGACCTGACTGCAAAAACGAAAATCGCCAAGACTATGCTTGGCGATTTATTCAAATGACTTAACAATGGATGTGTATTAATGAGGTTTGATAATTAATTAAGGCAACATCGCTAGGTAAGTTGAAGGATTTTTACGCTGACCATCTTTGACCACTTCATAATGTAAGTGAGGACCAGTACAGCGTCCAGTACAACCTACATTGGCAATATGCTCACCAGCAGTGACTTTATCACCTACTTTAGCAATTAAGCGTGAAGCATGTGCATATCGTGTGATATACCCATTACCGTGGTTGATTTCGACATATTGACCATAACCTGTGCCCCAACCTGATTTGGTCACTATACCTGGACCAGTTGCATAAATTGGAGTGCCTGTTGGTGCAGCAAGATCTAAGCCTGAATGGTTTTCAGCACGACCGCCCATTGTTCGGCCGCCATAATTTGAACTGACACGACCAGTTGGAAGCGGGTGTGTCACTAACCATGAATATGCATTATTTGAAGAGTAACGATTTGAACTTGTCGTTGTAGTTTTTTGAGCAGGGTATTTACTATTAAGCAGCGCATTATTTAATTCGATTGGATCCGCCTTCGCTCGAACTGTCACATCGACTTGTGCTGTCGCTGGAATGTCCATGTCATCAGGATGACTATAAGAACCTTGTGATAGTGTTCTTGTTAACTCTTCCAATCGATCAGGATTGGAGGCTTGTGTGGCATCTAATTGAACTAAATCTGCAAATGCAACCGAAGCTGCTGAAGCTGCTAAAGAAAACGCTAATAAAATACGTCGCGTATACATATAAACCTCATTAAACTGTTCTTACTCAAGTCTCTTGTGTGATCTCTTCCTTGATATCGAAAGAAACAAGCGTTTAAGATTAAGACAAAACAATGTAGGAACAATGTATGTCAGAACCAAAAAATATGTTTCAACAAACAAGACAACACATAAAAACAGGAAACTTATCGTTTCTCACAAAGCAAGTTGCTGACTGGCAGAGACTTACAAAATTAATTCAACCGCTATTGCCCAAAAATGAACAATGGCAAGTTGTCTGTTATCAATACGGTATTTTGACCATCACCGGTGAAAATCAAGCCATGATTAGTCAACTCGGTTACCTTCAAAAACAGTATATTTCTCAGTTATCACAAATCCCTGAACTCAAAGATTTACAAAAAATTCAAGTTCGTCTTCGAGCAAAAAAAGAAATTCCCCAAACACAAACTGAAAATTCCAAAACTTCTTTATGTCCGACAACGCAAGAAATGTTACTCAACGCTGCTAGTTTTGTGAACGATCCTAAGCTTAGCCAAGCTATGATACGTTTGGCAAGCAATAAAAAGTAACAGGACCATTTGATTTAAACGTCATTCACTATTTTAAAGGCAAATTAAGTCACACTTAACAATGTTACACTATAACATTTAACCTGAAGACAATGACTTAGATCACACTTACATATTGAATTGGACAAGACTTTTCGTCATCAAATGTTACAATTTCATAATTAGATGGATCACTCTGAACATTGCGAAGCAGTTGATTATTGAGTGCATGTCCAGATTTGTAACCATCAAACTTCGCAATAATTTGATGTCCGAGTAAATAAAGATCACCCACCGCATCCAATATTTTATGACGTACAAATTCATCAGCAAATCGTAAGCCTTCTTCGTTCACGACACCTGAATCATCAACACCAATTGCATTCTCTAAACTAGCACCCAAAGCTAAATTATTCGCCTTAAGATAATCCAAATCTTTCATAAAGCCGAAAGTACGTGCCTCACTGACTTCATAAACAAATGTTTCCGTTGAGAAATCAATACTGGCAGACTGATATTCTTTGGCAAAGGCTGGGTGATCGAAATCAATCGTAAAATTAAGTTGAAAACCATCATGCGGATTAAAAATAGCGCGCTTATCGTCAATTAATGCTTCTACAGGCTTTAATATTTTTATAAATTTTTTAGGCGCTTCTTGCTCCATCAACTCACCTTGCATGAGTAAATAGATAAATGGACCGGCGCTTCCATCCATAATTGGAACTTCTGAAGCTGATACTTCAATAATCAGATTATCAATACCAAGACCTGCAATCGCACTCATAATATGTTCGATAGTCCCAACTTTGGCATTTTCTTGTACCAAATTCGAACACATAAATGCTTCTTGAATCAGCATCGCATTAGCAGGAATATTTACAGGCGGATTTAAATCAATACGACGAAAAACAATACCCCCATCAGCTACATGTGGTACAAAGTTAATCATTACTTTTTGCCCACTGTGTAATCCGATACCACTCGCTTTCACGACTCGTTTCAGGGTGCGTTGTTTCAACATGTTTCTTCAATATTCATCTAAAATCTAGTATACGTTAGCACATTTAGCCATTGATAAAAATCAAAAAGGTGGCATAAGCGCCACCTTTTCTGTTTGATCATCGTAAACACATTATGTTACATGTTATTTACGCTGTTGATTTTTAAGATAATCTTGAATGCTCATTGGTGCAGATCGAGGCGCTGCAGAAGGCTCAGGGGCTACACTCTCTTGATTCTGACGTTTACTGATTGCTGGAACATCATCTTCATCCAAAGCAGCAGCTTGTCCACCAACTGATGGGTTTACACTCACTGGCGCACGGCGCTTCACTTCCGTTTCATTCGCATTACGAGTTAAACCTGTCGCAATCACAGTAACACGGATTTCATCACGCGCATCTGGATCAAATACTGTACCAAAGAAGACTTCACCTTCATCCAGATCAACAATTTGATTGACAACATCTGTGATAATTTCAGTTTCACGCAAGGTAACATCATTACCGCCAGTGATATTAATTAAAACACCCTTCGCGTTCATAATATTTACGTTGTCAAGCAACGGACTGCGAATCGCAAGACGCGCTGCATCTTCAGCACGATCTGGACCGCTACTCTTACCTTCACCCATCATCGCATAACCGCGTGTGCTCATCGCTGTTTTTAAATCGGCGAAGTCAAGGTTGATATGACCAGGACGCACAACTAAATCAAAGATACTTCGTACTGCGTTAAGCAAGACATCATCCGCTTTGCGATAAGCATCTTGCATCGAGATATCACCATAAACGCTAAGTAGGCGTTGGTTTGGAATGATAATCAATGAGTCAACATGCTTTTCAAGTTCTTCGATCCCTTTTTCAGCAGAACGTTGACGACGACGACCCTCGAAGTTAAATGGAGTGGTGACAACCCCAACCGTCAAAATACCCATTTCTTGTGCTATTTCAGCCACGACTGGTGCTGCACCAGTACCAGTACCACCACCCATGCCGGCAGTAACAAATACCATATCTGCACCTTCCAGATGCTGACGGATTAATTCGCGACTTTCTTCTGCTGCAATTTGACCGACATCAGGATTTGCTCCTGCACCTAGTCCACGCGTACTTTGTTGGCCCAATTGGATTTTGAATGGCGCATTCATACGATCCAAAGCTTGTTTATCTGTATTTGCACAAACAAATTTCACGCCTTTGATATCAGATTGCACCATGTGTTGTACGGCATTACCACCACCGCCACCAACACCAAACACAGTAAAACGGGCTTGACCGTTATTATCGGTTTGTTCATCTTCTAAAAATTCAAATGAAGCCATGACCTTAACTTTTCCTAATAAATTTGGCAGTCACTTAAGCCCGTATACTGCCTTGATCTTCAATAATAAAAATTTGTTTTTAGGATGCGTTGCAATCACATTCTTGTCAAGCACATGAAGTTGCTCTTACAAGTTGCAAACAATACTCCCTTAAAAACTAAACTTAAAAAATACCTTTCAATTTGTTATTAAACGCATTCCAACCATTCGCTATGCGCTCTAATAATGGACGCTTATTCACTTCTTCAGGTTGCTCAACCGATTCTTGTAAATCGCTTTGACTAAATAACAGCAGTCCTGTTGCGGTAGAATACATTGAACGTCTTAATGCAGGTAAATGTTGATCATCCGCATATACTTGTAGCGGAGGGTTGCCTAAATGAGCAGAAACACTCAACATACGACGTGATAATGTGATCATACCCTCAATCTGACATGCATCACCACTTAAAACTACACCGTGGTATAAACTTTGTAGCGCACCACGTTGTTGTAACTCATCACGCACCATAGAAAGAATTTCTTCGTAACGTGCAATAATAATCTCTGATAGCTCAATCCGACTGATCGCTTGAGGACCATCGATCGCTTCAAACTCGATCATATGTTCAGGTTTGACTTGCTGTAAATCAACACAACCGTAAAGCAATTTGAGTCGTTCAGCTTCTTCGGTCGTCGTTTGCAATACTGCGGCGATATCACGCGTTACATTTTCACCACCACGTTGAATGGTGTGTGCTAGCACTAAATGACCTTCAATATAAACTGCAATATTGGTTGTACCAGCCCCAATATCCAATAAGCATACACCATACTCTTTTTCATCTTTCAGCAATGCACCTTCAGCCGTTGCTAAACATGAAATCACCATCTTTTCGACAAAAATATTGGCGCCTTTCATTGCACGATCTAAATTTTGCATGGTGCTGATTGGTAGCATCATGAGTTGATAATGCGCCGTCATGCTATTTGCTGAAAGGTTAATTGGATTATGCACCCACTCAGGTGAATCATCCAACTCAAAACCCAATGGGACTGCACTTGCAAGATAATGATCAGAAGTTAAATGACTGGCTTTTGCCATTTCTAAAGCTTTAACCACTTCTGAAGTCGTAATGGTGCGTTCTGGATTAGAAATCGATGTCCGGCCTGTCGCATAAGCACTTTGCAGTTCTGTACTCGGGATCGATACCCATGCTGAATGCACACGACACTCCGCCATATCTTCTGCTTCTTGTACCGCATTCTTAATCGCAGAGATCACTTTTTCAAGGCTAACAATTTTTCCTTTGTTCATGCCTTTATTTCGCGCAGTCGCCATACCGATGACCTGGATATTATCCGGCGCATGCACTTTACCAATTAGAACTGAAACTTTATGTGTCCCAATGTCTATCGCAACAACTGAGGGAACAGCCTCATTCATGATTCACTACCATTTTCTTCATTGTTTATATCTGGCTTATGCCTATTTTTAAAGCCACGTATTATGGCTTTGCAACTCTTGAATCTGCAATGTTAATGTCATTAATGGTTACAACAAACTGACCATTTATAATCTTTGGTGGTGTCGCATTTTTCCATTGAATCGCCAAGCCATTACGGTAACGTAAGTCAATCGCTGAAACTCTTGGCCAAACCACTTTCAGATCTGCTTGAGATAAGTGACTCAATCGTTGCAGTTTGCTCATGGTCTGATCCTGATCCACAATAATACGTAAACCCGAATCGAACTGCATAAACCATGTCCGACGATCTGTTAAATATAGCTCTTTCAAACGCAGATTCACTGGACTAAACAGTTGATTAATTTCATGATAACGTCTCATCATGACTTTTGACTGATCTGACGGACCATGCATAAGTGGTAAATTTGCGTGATTTCTAGAATATGCCTCTGTATAGACCACACCCTGATCACTTAACAGACGTCCTGTTCCCCAACGTGCAATCGGATGTTTCGGAATAACACGAACCTTAATACCGTCTGGCCAAGCTCTAGAAATGACCACTCGATCTACCCAAGAAATCTCTAATGCCTTATCACGAATTTGCTCAAGATCAGCAGTAAAATAATTGCCTGTAATGGTAGGCATTAACTGCTGTTTCACTTGACTAATTTCAGGCTCGGCTTGTAGACCAACCACATCCAAAGATGCTACCTTTGCACTGGTCATGACGCTATATAAGCCATAAATCCCGACCAAAAGTACACAACATGCAAAAATAAGCATGACCCAACCACCCGCATTAATCATTTTCTCTTTGCGAGTCGGTGGTTTGTCATGAATCGATGTAATCGCCGCACGTTTGCGACGCATCGATGGAGGTAGTTGAGCCATAACTTAGTGTGATTCTTTCGCTAAGGTTTGCTCTAAAATAGCCAAACACAAATCTTCAAAACTATAACCTACTGCTTGAGCTGCTTTTGGTACCAATGAATGACTGGTCATGCCTGGAACAGTATTCACTTCTAGCAGCCAAAATTGACCTTGCTCGTCCTGCATAGCATCAATTCTACCCCAACCACTTGCCCCAACAGCTTGAAACGCTCGTAAGCAAAGCGCTTGTAAACTTTTTTCTTCAGCTTCACTCAAACCACAAGGGATACCATATTCAACATCATTACGTTGGTATTTAGCTTCATAATCATAAAAGGCTACATCAGCTGGAGGTTGTAAACGGATGACTGGTAATGGTTGTCCGTTTAAAAATGAAATCGTAAATTCACGACCTGTAATCCACTTCTCAGCCATGACCACGGCATCATGTTGAGTCGCTTTTTTAATTGCTTCAGCTAAATCCTCTGCTTTCTCAACCTTACTCATGCCCACACTCGAGCCTTCGTGCACGGGTTTGATAATCAGTGGTAATCCAAGCTCTGCAACGAGTGCTTGTGCATCAGTATCTTTAGAAACAATGCGGTATGGCGCTGTAGGAAGTTCAGAACCTTGCCAAATTTGCTTGGTCTTTACTTTATCCATTCCGATAGCCGACCCCTGCACACCAGTTCCAGTATATGGAATATTTAACCACTCTAATGCGCCTTGGATTTGACCATCTTCTCCACCACGACCATGTAACACAATAAATGCACGATCGTAATTTACCAGTTCAGTCACACTGCGTTCTTGAGGGTCAAAACCCTCTGCATTCACCCCTGAACGTACCAATGCTTCAAGTACAGCCTTACCACTATCTAATGACACCTCACGCTCTGCAGATTTACCACCAAGCAATACAGCAACTTTGCCGAATTTAGAAGCATTTGACACGTTTAGTTCCTTAAACTTATAAAATTTTCAATTTAGCCAAATCATCAAACGACGATTATTTTAAATAGAGCTGGTTCTGAGCAAGCTCAATTGAAATTGCTCCAACGTTACCCGCACCTTGAGTCAATAACAAGTCATTTGCTTGTAACACTTTTTGTATCACATTTGGCAAATTCCCTTCTACTGGATCAATCAAGATTGGTTCAACATCACCACGCAATCGGATACTTCTTGCCAATGAGCGACTATCTGCACCAACAATCGGCTTTTCACCTGCAGAATATACTTCTAATAGCAGTAATTGATCGACTTGTGACAAGACATCAACGAAATCATCAAAACAATCACGTGTACGGCTAAAACGGTGAGGTTGGAACATCATCACAAGTCTACGATCAGGATGACTTGCACGCGCAGCTTTAATCGTTGCTTCAACTTCTTTTGGATGGTGACCATAATCATCAACCAGTTTGACCGTTCCATCACCTAACTCAAATTCACCTTGAATTTGGAAACGACGCCCTACACCACTAAAACTTTCTAAAGCACGAGCGATTGCAGCATCAGATACACCTTCATCAGTTGCCACACCAATCGCAGCTAACGCATTAAGGATGTTATGCAAACCAGGCATATTAATGGTTAACTTGAGTGGCTCTTTGTTTTTACGAAGCACAGTAAAATGTGATTGCATCCCTTCTTGTACCACATCTACAGCACGAATATCGTTATCTTCGTTAAAACCATAAGTTAAAACAGGTCGACCAATACGTGGCATAATTTCACGAATATTTTGATCATCGCCACACACTACGGCTAAACCGTAGAACGGAAGCTTCTGCAAGAATTGAACAAAAGTATCTTTCAAAACATCGAAGCTACCACCATAAGTGTCCATATGATCAGCATCAATGTTGGTGACAATAGCGGCCATTGGTTCTAAATATAGGAATGAAGCATCAGATTCATCTGCTTCAGCTACAATATAACGACTCGCACCTAAAGCAGCATTTACTCCAGAGCGATTAAGCAAACCACCAATCACGTATGTCGGATCCATGTTTTCTTCAGCAAGCATACAGGTCACCAAACTTGTTGTTGTGGTTTTACCATGTGTACCTGCAACCGCAATACCATGACGGTAACGCATCAACTCGCCCAACATTTCCGCACGACGAACTACAGGGATACGTGTTTCAATCGCTGCTTTAATTTCTGGATTTTCTTGGTCAATCGCAGTCGATACAACCAATACATTCGCACCGTTAATATTATCAGCAGCGTGTCCGATATGAACTTTAATGCCATTTTCTTCAAGCTGTGCAGTGGTTTTAGAGGCTTTAATATCCGACCCTGAAACTTTATAGCCTTGGTTTTTTAAGACTTCCGCAATCCCGCACATTCCTGCACCACCAATACCCACAAAATGGATATGCTTGATACGGCGCATTTCAGGAATTTTAATCAGGTTTTTAGCTTTATCAGCTGGGTTCGTTGAAGACATAATTTTCTCTAAAACTTACAAATCTTGAATTAAACCAACCACACGCTGAGTTGCATCTGGTTGAGCTTGTTGACGTGCTTTAACAGCCATTTCCGTCAACAATGTACGGTTCATGAGTGGCAATAAAACTGCTTTTAATGAATCAGGAGTGAGTGTCGCTTGTGGACAAATTTTTGCAGCATTAATATCTGCTAGGAATTTGGCATTCGCGGTTTGGTGGTCATCTACTGCACTTGGCAAAGGTACAAATACGGCTGCAACACCCGCAGTAGCAATCTCAGTGACCGTCAGTGCACCAGCACGACAGATTACAAGATCGGCATTGGCATAGGCTTCCGCCATATTTTCAATAAACGGTTGAACTTCTACCTGTAAATGATCAGGAGCATCGACATAACGTGCCCGCGTGCTATCAGCATGATTTTGACCACACTGATGATAAACACTTAAAGGAACATCTAATTGTTTCAGTGCTTCGGGTACGCGCTCATTCAATGCTTGTGCGCCCAAGGAGCCGCCTACAATTAAAATACGAATAGGTTGATTGGCTTTTTCTCGCTCTTGATATCGCCAAGCAGGACTCAATATCGCAGAAATTTCCTTACGTACGGGATTACCTGTAGTCACGATTTTATGATTTTCTGGAAATGTTTTCGGGAATGCCTGACAGACCGTTTTAGCAACACGAGCCAATTGGGTATTGGTGAAACCCGCTACTGCATTTTGCTCATGAATGATGACAGGAATACCAAGAATACGCGCAGCCAAACCACCAGGACCTGCAACATAACCGCCAAAACCAGCGACTGCATCTACGTTTAATCGTTTCATATAGCGCATTGCGCTAAGCGTTGCTTTTAAAATTTTAAAAGGGGCTTGCAGCTTACGGACGATTCCATTGCCACGCACACCCTGAATATCAATTTGATAAATTGGAATTTGGTGATTTTTAAGCAAGCGGTTTTCCATACCTGAAGGCGTTGCCAACCATGACACTTCGACACCTTGCTGTTGTAATTCCTGAGCAACTGCTAGGGCAGGAAATACATGTCCACCTGTACCTGCAGCCATCATCATGACATGTTTAGGTTGTTTATGCTGAGCTTGTGTCACGGTCTAATTCTTCAAATCTAAGAGCTAACAGAAAATTTTATATAAGGCATCAATTGTAATCACAATCGTATATCCATGAAAGTTTATTTACTTTTTTTCACGGACCCTTTAATTGTTTTTTTCATATGATTTCAGAGTTTAAACTAGATTTATTATGAGTTGTGCCTTTTTTATGTATTTTACCATTCGATCTAGTTTATAACGGACCAAAATAATGATTAATGTGCACATTAATCATTAACACAGTATTAGTTCTATTCTTCCTTCGTATCTGCGCTACCGCCATATTGGATATAAACTTATGTCTAAATGGTATGAGGCAACAGTTCTATTTATGATATTGCTATATCTCATTGAGATTCAGCTCGCGAATAAAAGGATTTTTAAACGCAAATGTCAAAAATATCATCTTATGACATTTGGATTATTTTGGCAGGCTACCTTGCTGCAATTCATGTCGGTAAACTTTCTGCTGTTATTCCAATTCTTCAAAAAGATTTAAATCTAAGTTTCACCCAAGCAGGCCTATCCTTATCACTGGTTCAAGGTGCTGGAATGCTATTTGCCCTGTGTATTGGTGCTGTATCTGAGAAAATAGGACTCAAAAAATGCCTTATTTTTGCACTCATTCTATTGGGGATGAGTAGTTTTGCAGGCTTATGGATTGATCATAGTGTTAGCCTTTATTTTTTTCGATTTATGGAAGGTATTGGATTTCTCACCATTAGTCTTTGCGCTCCCGCAATTTTAAAACGCCTAAGCACGCCTGAAACCATGAATTTTAAAATGGGGTTATGGAGTTCTTATATGGGAGTTGGGGTTAGTCTTGCTATTTTGACCATCCCTGTATTACTCGAATGGCTCAGTTGGCAACACATTTGGGCATTATTTGGTGCCTTGTGTTGGCTGGTTGCCTTGATGATTTACCATTTTTTACGTTATGACGATAAGCAAACCACTGTAACGACAAAGGCACTGAGCACATCAACCTCCAACTCTTTTTTATCTATTGTTAAAGTCACCGTGACCCATCCACCCATTCTCTGTCTAGCCGTTATCTTTGCTTGCTATACCAGTCAATGGATCACACTCACAGGTTTTTTACCCAGTCTTTATGTCTCATTCAATATGGATTTAAAGCTTGCAGGAATTTTGGTGTCAATGGTTGTATTATCTAACTTAGGTGGAACCTTTGGCGCAGGCGTATTACTTCAAAAAGGCATAGCTCCTTTTAAATTACTTCAATTTAGTTTTTTAAGTCTAATTTTATGTAGCTGGGTTGTATTTTCACAACCCTATTGGTTGATTTTTGAGTTGCAATATTTGTGCGCTATTTTGTTTTCTTTTATCGGTGGCATTATTCCGACGACCGTCTTTGCCAATACGCTTAGATACGCACCACAGGTCAATGCAGCAGCATCCAGTATGGGCTTAGTGCTGCAAATTTCTGCATGTGCGCAGTTCCTTGTTCCCCCAGCAACAGCAGCTCTCGTTTCGTCTTCTCACCAGTGGTCCAATGCCGCATGGGTTACCGTAAGTCTTTCCACCCTAGGACTATTGACCAGCTATTATTTATTTAAAATATATACGCAAAAAAAAGAGCCTATTTAGGCTCTTTTTTGCAGATCAGCTAACGTCCAGCTTCCAAAACATCAAATAATGTATCTGCGATAGAAGTACCAAATTGTGCGTCTATTTCACGTATACACGTTGGACTAGTCACATTAATTTCTGTTACATAGTTTCCAATGACATCAAGACCAACAAATACCAGCCCCTTCTCACGCAAGAATGGTCCAACTTTAGCAGCAATCACCTTATCATTTTCAGTCAACGGACGTGCTTCACCACGCCCACCAGCAGCAAGGTTACCTCGCGTTTCACCATTTTGTGGGATACGCGCTAAACAATATGGAATTGGCTCACCATTGACCATCAGAATACGCTTATCTCCATCCACAATTTCAGGAATATAACGTTGCGCCATAATCGGTTGCTGACCCATTTGAGTCAACATTTCCAAAGTTGAACCGATATTTGCCCCTGCAGCGGTTAAACGGAAAATTCCCATACCGCCCATCCCATCTAGTGGTTTTACAATCACATCTTGATGTTCAGCAATAAACTCTCGGATTAAACTTTGCTGTGAAGTTACCAAAGTCGGAACCTGCAGTTCTGGAAATTGTGTAGCGAACAGCTTTTCGTTACAGTCTCGCAAACTTTGAGGTTTATTGATAATCCACGAACCTTCACGTTCCGCTTGTTCCAGAATATAAGTTGTATAAACAAAGTTCATATCAAAAGGTGGATCTTTACGCATGAGCACAACATCGTATGCAGCTAAAGATTCTTTCTGTTTTTCACCAAGTTCATAATAATGATTATAATCCTCAAACACTTTAAGTGGTGAGATCAAACCAAAAGCTTTGCCTTGATCGATATATAAATCTTCCTGAAGTGCATACCCTAACTCATGACCGCGACGTGCAGCAGCCCAAAGCATTGCCATGGTCGAATCTTTTTTGAGGTTTACATTTTCGATGGGATCCATCACCACAAGTACGCGCATGATCTGTTCTCTATTTTATCAATGAAGCGATTATAACGAAGTTTAGTGAACGATCTACTGATCTATCAAAGGATCAATTGTATAAATTGAGAGAAGCTCTTTCCTATTTCTGCTGAGCATTAGAATTTATATTCATATCAAACTACTAAAAAAAATAATAAAAAACGGCGCAATGAGCGTCAGGAAAAATCCACTGAGAATTGCAATTTGTACATCTAATGGTGAACAATTGTTTTTTACAAAGGGTAAAGTCGAGTCCATCGCCGTGGCACCACATACACCAATGATTGGCTTTGGATAACGCTGACCTAATAAATACAACAATGCAATCGCATAAAACTCTCGTACAAGATCTGTGATCAAAGCAAAAGTTCCCTGCTCAGGTCCTAAAACTTTAGCAACTAAAGGACCAGAAAGAGAGAACCAACCAAATCCACTCCCCATCACAACGAGTTCGACAAAAGATTGAGTCATGATATGACTCGTCAAATAAGCCGCAATAAATAGTGCAATGATTGAAAAAAATGGCACTTTAATATGATTCATAGTGAGGGCTTGAATTTTAATCGTAGACAAATCCACTCCGATTAAAAAAATCAACACATACAATAGTATCGCGCTTAACATTTCCCCTGATAAAGTCTTGGGTAATAGCCAATATAGCCCCATCCCGATCAACACCATTCCAATCGCAATCAAGCATTCGGTAATAGGTTTGAGCATATCCTTGAATGATTTTTGGTGCTCAGCCTTAAAGTGGCTACGATTAAATAAAAGTCCAAAGGTAATCACACTTAACACTGTAGAATAAATAAAAGCTTCAATTAATATTTTTGAACCAAGATCTTTATCAAACAAGACACTGCCAAATTGAAAGCCTATAGAGATGAGGAGCAACCACACCAAAAACGTAATTTGACCAACCAATATATTGCGAACTTGAACGTTTGCAGCTTTACCTATGCCCCAACCCAATATAAGAGAAATGAGAATAGGTAAAAGCGAAATTATTAAATTTTGAATCATATTTTTGCTTTGTAAGAGAGAAATCAATCAAAATCATCCAGCGCTCACCAGCCTCAGCATTTGTGCCTTGATCTATTTTTCTAATAGGTGATACATAATGTGAAACTGCTGGATCGTGTACAGCAAAACTTTCAGAAGCTTGTCTCAACGTAAATTTTTGATAAATATTATAATTATTTACCTCATCTAAACGCTTATTTCTTTCCTGAGGTGATGCAATAAAGTTTTCACCTCCTTCAATGTTATTGCTCCTATAAAACAAATGAGCAAATGTGAATGGCTCACCATCCTGATGAAAACAATTAGGCGAACTAATTCCTAGCTGATCGGCATGAGTTGAACGCAGTTTGACAAAATGGACACCCACGTAAATTGGCAGATAGGCATTTTCCAAACCAAAAGTAAGTTGATAATCATCTACAATCAAATCATTAAGATATTGCGTAGATTTAGCTTCTTGGCTCAACGCGTTAAAATAACGAATCGACTGATGCTCGGGATTGTTCCCTCCCTGATCATATCCAGATAACTCCTGCCCTATATTATCACGCACTGTCGGCAACCAAATAGGCTTAAGATCTTTTTCCCAAGGTAAAATTAAGGCATTTCCGTATCTTCTAAACCTTTGAGTATGTGTAGGTGCAAAAGGATCTTTTTCAAGTTTTTCAAACTCTTTAGCTAGTAATAGTTTAGAAAAATGATCCACCTCTATAGATTTATAATGTAGATACCCTTTTGCTTTGAAGGTATTCTTCAAATCAATTTCTTGATGTTTTATAGCAGTCAAATTGCTATACGATTCAGTATTAGCGTCTAATTGATCAAGCACAATTAATCCTTAAGAATAACTAAATAAATATCATAGTTACGCTAAAATTATTACGTTTTTATTAAGGTTTACTCACAAAATAATATTACTATTTCAAATTAAATTATTAAGAAAAATTACAAAATTATTGTTACAACTTCAAATACGAATTACATCAAACGTTAACATCGTTGAATAAAACTAACAGGACTTAATATTCCAACAATAGGTACAAGTCCATGATTAAAATAATTTCTACACTCTGTTTACTCACTATCAGTTCAGTTACTTTAGCAGCAGGCAATCCTACACGAGTCGGTGATGTACTCGGTCGAGACCTCAACGTTCCAATTGTTGGTGCATTAGGGCATACAGGTGTATATGTAAGTTCAAACAATATTGTTCAAGTCATGAACAAAACGGCATATGTAGATGTGATTGAATATGTCAGCTTAAGTGGATTTAAAACTACAAAATATTGGGGAGCAAAGGCCAAAACAAGTTTCGGATATAAATCTCCTTACTCATCTGCTGCTAATCAAATCACTGCGATTTCAAATCAGCAACGACCTCATGTCGCTTACACGCTGTATTCAGCAACACCGAACCCAGCTGTACAAGTCTGTTCACAATATAACTCCAACGGTGCTTGTAGCAAATATACATGGCAAAAGGGAACATTCCGATGTGACAGCTTTACGAAATGGCTCTACACTCAGACAGGTAATGGTAATCTAGGAGGAAGCACACCGCGTGGAACTTTCAACAGTAGCTTACTCACAATTACACGAGTGTAAATAAATCATTCCCATTATATTGCCTTCACATCTCTGATGTTGAAGGCAACGACAGCTTAATATTTTAATATTATGAATAAGAAAAATATTTTTTTGGTTATTTTGATCTTCGTGATCTGTGCAGTAATTTTATGGGTGTATTTGAAATCGACAGCAGATACGACTCAAAGTATATCAAATCAAAATAATAATACTTCAACGCTAAAAAGCAATGAAGATCGCGCGACTAGCTTGTCTGAAAATAGTGCAGATATGAAACTCAACACTAACCTACCCGTATGGGCAAAAAAGTTACTTCAACTGGATCAATCTGCTGCGAATCGAGAAGAAAAAATACATGATTTACTTCAGCTCCTTGAACAAAACCAGCATGATGAAAATGCAATAGAAGAAATCCTGACTCAACTTACTTCTCTCAATCCTTTAGAAGCAGCTGAACAAATTTTGCCATTTCTCACACATCAGAATCCTAAAATTCAAAGCTTAGCGATAGGTGCACTGAATAATGCGATGTTGCTGACTGATCGAGAACATGAACTCAAAAAATCCCTACCTGAAAATGATTTGATTCGACAGAAAATTAGTCACGCTTTAGAGCAACGTTTTCAGGATCCAACTTTAGATCCAAAGGTTAAACAAGTTCTTATTTCTAGCCTACCGCATACCGCATCTGTCCAAACTCAGCACAATCTTGTACAAGAACTTCTTCAACAAAATTCTATCTCACCAAACGAAGCACAATTTCTTTCTCAATATCTGCTAAATGGTCAGGGAAATAATACGACTTTAGAACAACTTACGCATAAAAATCCGAAGATGATTGAAGACATTATTGCGAATTTAAATAATCAAATTGTCGACCAACCAGCTATTGTTGAAGTTCTGAATAATGATCAAAAAAAGCAACTATATAATTTTATCTTACAGCATCCACCAAGCTCGAAAGATGAAAGCTATGGATATAAAAATGATATATGGCGATTTTCTTTAAACCAACTTCAACAATAAATAAAAGTTAGACTGGTTTTATATGAATATTTTTCAAGCTTATAATTACATAAAATTTACATTTAAAATAATTAAATAACTTCTCACTCCTATTTTAACTATAAATCAACATAGATTTAATACATTAATCTTTTTATTTTAAGCTAAATTAATATTACATTTTAATCATTCATGATTTTATTTTTTTAATCGTGATGACTAAATATTTAGCACTCCAATAATCATAGTTATAAATTTAATGAGGGCATTATGAAAATAGTTTTAATTGGTGCAACAGGCATGGCAGGTTCTCGTATTCTTGAAGAGCTTGTTTCACGTGGACACTACGTCAAAGCGATTGCGCGTAATACAAGCAAAGTTTCAGATACAGAGCGTGTTTTAACTGTAGATTTAGATTTAAATGATCAAGAAGCACTTGTAAATGAGCTGAAAGGTCAAGATGCTGTAATTAGTGCAGTACGTTTCCAAGGTCTTGATATCAATTCACTTCTTAATGCTATTCGTGAATCAAAAGTTAAACGTTATATTGCTGTTGGTGGCGCTGGCGGTTTAACTGTACCAAATCAAAATGTGCGTGTAATCGATACAGAAGACTTCCCTGATGCATATAAAGCTGAGGCGGAAGCAGGTATTCAGTTCTTTGATAAGTTAAAACAAGTGGACGACATTGACTGGACCTTTATTGCTCCTGCAGCGGAATTCGGTCCTGGTAAGCGAACTGGTGAATATCGCTCTGGTAAAGATGAACTTATCGTTGGTGAAGAAGGCAGTAAAATCTCTGCAGAAGATTTCGCAGTAGCGCTCAGTGATGAGCTTGAAAATAATAACCATATTCAAGAGCGCTTTAGCGTAGGTTATTAATATTCAATGATATTATTAAAAAAGGAAGCTTAGGCTTCCTTTTTTATTATTTATTTCGCTCTATGAGATATTTTAAATAAATGAGATGAATGAAATCTAAAGAGGTTATAATATTTATATAAATAAAATTTAAAAAGTAGTATTTTCATGAATTATCTTGAGTATTTTTTATATATTTTCACTGTCATTATTATGATTGCCACTCCAGGCCCTGTTATGATTTTGGTGGCCAGTGCAGGTGCAAAAGGTGGTTATCGAAAAGCATTACAAACCATTTTAGGCACTAATGTCGCCTCACTATGTTTAATTGCGCTTTCAATTCTTGCACTTAAGGGTGTTCTTCATTTTAATGAGCATATTTTCAACATCATCAAAGTCCTAGGATGTCTTTATATTGGCTATTTAGGTTTTGAAATTCTTAGAGAAACTTTTCAGCACAATCAAACTGCCTCTTCAAAGATCAAGCCGATGGATAGCGGTTTTTCCAAAGGGTTTTTAGTTGGAATTTCCAATCCAAAAGATATTATTTTCTTCACTGCTTTTTTTCCGCAGTTTATTCAAATTACACCAAATATAGATTTAAGTTTGTCGCTGTTAATCATCACATGGATTCTTCTAGATTTTGTCGTACTATCTTTGGTCTATTTAGGTTTTAACGCTATTTCTCAACAACGTATTTATTCAAAAATCTTAGCCTTGTGTGGCGCGATCCTCATGACCATCGCTGGGTATGGGATATTCAGCACAGCGCTCTTTTATGAGTCTCTTTAACTTATTTAAACTACAATTTATTCCCGGGGTTTCTAATGATGCAACCCGCCATGATCGTCTTTTATTCAGAAGATAAAAATCATTGATTAGATGATTCTTGCCTGCGATCAGGTTATACATTTGATATACCCCACCGTAGCAAAATCGTCCTTGAGTGATGAGGTAACAAGAACTGAATGAAAAGTTGGGCATAACGTAAAAATGTAATTTGTGTGATGCAGATAAGAATTTCGCATAAGGTGTATTATGTTAATTTTAGAGAAACTACTAAATTATATTGAGTTGTAAATAGTTGAAATTCCGTTAAGATATTTTGGATTAAATTCTATTCCTAGATAGCATTCGTGTTGACTCTTCTCTCCAAAAAACTTTGGTTTTGTTTTCTTATGGTTTTTGCCATAGGATGGAGTAGTGTGTCTGTTGCATCAGTAAAGATAATGCATATCAATATGCAAACTGAAATGAGCCAAGATCATTGTTTAGATCAAGCACAGCAAGTCACTCAACATGGTATTAATCACGAAGTACAAACGAATACCGATTGCCATAATCATTTAGCTATTAATCAGAATATAGATCACAAAAAGTGTCAGGAATGTTCTAGCTTATCCTGCCAGACACAGATCTCATGTCTTCATTCTTTGCAAAGCTCGCTAGATCCCCTAGATACCTTCTATTCTATAGATCAGCCTAATTTTTATTACCTCAACCAATATCTAAATGGGTATTGGCAAGAAATTTCACGTCCTCCTAAAACTTAACCAATTTTTTTAAAATTTATTTATTTTTCAAAAATTAAGGTTAAGTTATGTCTCATAAAATTAGTTCGTACCTATTAGCAGGTATTTGTTTTGCATCGTCGCCTTTGGTTTTTGCCGAAGTGCGTGAATATCAGCTTGTTATTGATGAAGCAGTGGTCAGCCCAACTGGAAAGCCTGTAAAGCGCATTACCGTAAATGGTCAATTTCCTGCGCCTTTGCTTGAGTTTGAAGAGGGTGATGAAGCCATCATTCGCGTGAATAATAATTTAAAAAACCAAGATTCTTCTATTCATTGGCACGGACTGTTGTTGCCGGGCATTATGGATGGTGTACCAGGATTTAATGGTTTTAACGGTATTAAGCCTCAAAGCGAGTATGTTTATAAATTCAAGATTCGCCAAAGCGGGACTTATTGGTATCACGCTCATTCTAAAGGACAGGAACAAGACGGCTTATATGGTTCTTTTGTGATTTATCCAAAAGGTAAAACACCATTGGCAGCACATGAAAAAGCTGAACGTGACTATGTGGTGATGTTGTCAGATTTTCATGAAAAAACCAGTGATCAAATTCAGAAAGATCTTAAAATTTCAGCTGAATATTATCAAGATCAGCGTGAAACCTTGGGTGATGTTTGGAAGCAGGTTAAACGTGATGGTATAAAAGCGACATGGTCTGACCGCAAAATGTGGAATCAGATGCGTATGCTAAAAACCGACATGTCGGATGTTACAGGTTATACCTTCCTCATTAATGGCAAAACACCTGAACAAAATTGGACAGGAATGTTTAAACCGAATGAAAAAATTCGCCTACGTTTTGTGAATGCATCTGCGATGTCTTTCTACGATGTCCGTATTCCTAACTTGAAAATGACTGTGGTTAGTGCTGATGGTCAGCCTGTGAAACCCATTTCTGTAGATGAATTCCGTATTGGTACGGCTGAAACTTATGATGTGATTGTGGAGCCAAAAGGTGGACATTATCAAATTGAAGCTGAGTCAATTGACCGTTCAGGTTATGCGATTGGTACGCTACACAATGAACTAAATCCTGTAACACACGGCATTCATATGCCTCAGCCACGTTCACGCTCGCTTTTGACTATGGAAGATATGGGACATGGTGGTGGTGATCATTCAGGAATGGATCATTCGAAAATGAACCATGGCGATATGAAAGGCACGGATCATTCACAGCATAGCGCAGTAAAACCGCAAAAAAATGATCAAGTGGTTTATGGTTGGGCAAATGCCTCTACACCTGCAGGTAACAAAGCCTTGCAATATAGCGATTTAAAATCGTTAGAGCCGCAAAAAGATACTCGTGAAGCCAGCAGTGAATTGGTCGTGCGTTTGGGCGGTACTATGGAACGTTATATTTGGACCATTAACGGTAAAAAATTTAGTGATGCTGAGCCTTTAAAAGTGAAATATGGCGAGCGTATCCGTATCAAATTTATTAATGACAGTATGATGGCGCACCCGATGCATTTACACGGTATGTTTATGCAGTTGGAGAATGGTCAAGAGTCGGTAGATATGCCAAATAAACACACATTGATCGTACCACCGGGTAAAACAGTTACGGCTTTATTAACTGCGGATGAATTGGGTGAATGGGCAATCCATTGTCATTTGTTGTATCACATGAGTGCGGGGATGATGAACAAGTTAATCGTGGCGAATGTTAGCGATGAACAAGTATCTACAATGCCAATTCAAGGTACAAATTCGACTCAAACTCACCAAGTAACTGAGCAAAAAGGAGCTGAACATGCACATCACTAATTTTGTATTGAAAGCGATTTTTTCTGTTGCGGTATTGAGTTTAACGACCTTAAGTGTGGCGCACGAAGGGCATCATTCAACCACTCAGAATAATGGGAAAAATATGCCATCAATGAATCATCAAGCCATGTCTGAGATGAATCATGCACAACATCAGGCAACATCTACGGTTAATCATTTACATCATGTACCAGATGCGAATACTCAGCAGAGTTCGCATTATGATCATCGCTCAGAACACGGTGCGCAAATTTATGCGATTACGACGGTGGATAATAAGTGGTTTGTCAATGAAGATGGCACAGGCGGTTTAAAGTCAGAGTTTGAAAGCCGTATCGGCACAGATGAAAATAAGGTTTTTATTAAAGTTCATGCCGATAAAGAAGAATCGCATGATGCACATTATGATGCCAAACTTTTATATAGCCGTATGATTTCAGACTTTTGGGATGCACAGATTGGTGCACGTTATCGCAGTGAAAAAGTTGAACTCGATGATCATCGCAAAGACACCGAAGAAAATGTTGATGCAGTGATTGGCTTACATGGTATGGCACCATATTTCTTTGAAACTGATGCTTATCTCTATGCAGGAGAAGACAGTTATGCGGGCTTTAGTCTAGAAACGGAACGTGATTTTCTGATTACCCAAAAGTTGATTATTCAAACTTATTTAGAGTTGGATGCGATCTTTAGTGATGACTCTAAATATGCGAAAAAAACTGGTTTAAGCAGTGCAACCGCAGGGCTTGAAACTCGCTATGAAATCAGTAAAAAGATCATGCCGTATATCGACATTGCCTATGAGTATTCAAAAGGTAATGATGAAACGTCGTGGCAAATAGAATCAAACTCTGAGAAAGGTTGGTTATATGGAGCTGGTGTTAGATTTAGATTTTAATTAATTTAATGATTACTAAATAGCTTTATTTAAATAAAACTCTAGCTTAATGTGGTCGGAAGCAAAATGTTAACTTATTTTGCTCCCTCCCTCCCATTTAACATAAATCTCTTATGCGAAATTTTTTAGAATCAAAAAAAAGAAGCCCAAACTAAAAGTTTGGGCTTCTTTTATAACAATCAAACTTATTGCGCAGCTGGAGCCTTAGCTTCAGATGCAGCAGCAGTTTTAGTTTCAACAGTAGCTTGAGCTTCTGAAGCAGCAGCAGTATCAGCAGCCACTACTTTAGTTTCTGTTGTAGCTGATGCAGCAACTGGAGCTTGAGCGAAAGCTTGAACAGTAGTTAACATAACAGCAGCTGTAAGTGCAGATTTAATGAAAGTCATCTTTAAACATCCCTAAATTAAATAAATGTACTCCCCGGTACACTTGAGTATTTTGATTATAAATGACTAATTCTCTGTAAATTTATGTAAAAAATCGGAGTTTTAATTTTATTCACCATTTAACTTTCATCTAACTGCCCAGTATTTATTCAATGTTTATTAATCTATCCCAACAGTTGTCCGCAGAAATTGTGGATATTTTAACCAGCACGGGCCTTGATTGAATTCAGAAAAAGTTAAAATTGATTAAAAAATAATCAATTTTATTGGCGAAAAATGACAGATTTGTTCAAAAAGAAACCGACATGTTTCAAAATCGGTTTTTTGCTGTTTTTCAGGGTGGTTGAAAATTTTTAAGCAATTGATTTTAAATAATTATTTTAATTGCATTTCGCATAAGCTCTATTATGTTAAATGAGGCGGATTTATTTAATCCGCTTACCATCTTTATCTATGATGATTTGACCATCTTCTTTAGTAAAAGCACCTATTTGAGGTGCAGATAAAATATCTAAAACGAGTTCAGATGGTCTACATAGTTTTACACCTAATTCAGTCACTACAAATGGACGGTTAATTAAAATTGGATACTCAACCATAAAATTAATGAGCTGTTCATTTGTCCAGTGCTGCTGATCCAACTTGAGCGTTTCAAAGGGTTCTACATTTTTACGAATGGATTCACGTACAGAAATCCCTGCTTTTTCAATTAAATTAATGAGTTCAATCTTACTCGGAGGAGTAAGAAGGTATTCAATAATTTCAGGTTCTTCTCCTGTATTTCGAATGAGAGCTAGTGTATTTCTTGATGTTCCGCAAGCTGGGTTGTGATAGATCTTAACTTTCGATGACATTGGATTAACTCAGAACTTAATAATATTGCATTTATATATGGATATGCGTATATTCGCAATAGCATATATTAGAGTGTAGATGATGGATCAAGCAGATTTCTTTAAATGCCTATCTGACCCGACACGTTTGGATATTTTAAAAATTATTTTAGAAAGACAGAATGTATGTGTTTGTGAAATCACAGAGATCTTACAACTGAGCCAACCCAAAATTTCTCGTCACTTGGCTTTACTCCGTAACCTCTCAATTTTGCTAGATGAGCGCAAGGGACAATGGGTGTATTACCGATTAAATCCTGATTTACCAGAATGGGTAAATGCAGTGCTCAATGTCTTAAATGATGAAATACTGAATAAACCTGCAAGCAACTTATCTATCTCTATGCAATGCGAGTAATTCAATGTCCGGATCAAAGCTCTCATTCTTAGATCGAAATCTAACGCTATGGATTTTCATTGCCATGGCATTAGGAGTAGGTATTGGTGTATTTTTTCCTCAAGCATCTGTGGTACTCGATCAATTAAGCATTAATTCAGTGAATATCCCTATCGCAATAGGGCTTATTTTGATGATGTATCCACCACTTGCCAAAGTAGACTATGCGACTTTGCCTAAAGTCTTTGAGGACAAGCGAACCCTTACATTATCTCTCGTTCAAAACTGGCTAATAGCACCTTGCTTAATGTTTGGTTTGGCAATCATTTTTTTACATGCCTATCCTGAATACATGACTGGCCTAATTCTCATAGGCTTAGCCCGATGTATTGCGATGGTCCTCGTCTGGAACGATCTGGCATGTGGGGATAATCAATATGTCGCTGCCTTAGTCGCGTTTAACAGTATCTTCCAGATCTTATTCTTTAGTACTTATGCCTGGTTATTCTTAACCTTCTTACCACCATTCTTTGGGGTAGAAGCACAAATCATTCATGTGAGCTTTTGGACAATTACCCATGCTGTTCTTATTTATCTAGGTATTCCGTTCTTACTTGGGTTTTTAACCCGACTGATTTTGGTTAAAAAGAATGGTTTGGCTTGGTATCAGGATAAATTTATCCCAAAGATTAGCCCAATCAGCCTTATTGCCCTTTTATTCACGATTGTAGCCATGTTCAGTCTTAAAGGTGGTGAAGTGGTTAGCCTTCCTCTAGATGTACTTAGGATCGCTATTCCTTTGACAATTTACTTTGTTGCGATGTTCTTCATCAGCTTCTTTATGAGTAAGTGGATGGGTAACGATTATCCTAAAACAACTGCTATTTCCTTTACTGCGGCAGGCAACAATTTTGAATTAGCACTGGCTGTAGCGATTGCCACTTTTGGATTAGCTTCACCTGTGGCTTTCACAACCGTGATTGGTCCGCTTGTTGAAGTTCCTGTATTGATTGCCTTAGTGACAGTTTCGCTATGGCTGAGAAAAAAAGTGTTTAAAGAGGCATGAGTCGAATGAACCTACCGAATATTGATCCTAGTCTTTTAGAAAAACCGACTTTAGAAAAAGTTCAGGCAAAGAACCTTAAACATCCACCAAGAATACTGCTTTTGTATGGCTCAAATCGTGATAGATCATATAGCCGTTTAGCTGTTCAGGAAGCTGGTCGAATCCTTGAATATTTTGGTGCGGAAGTGAAAATCTTCCATCCAAAAGGGCTACCCCTCCCTGAAGATGGTGATATGCAACATCCAAAGGTTAAGGAACTCCATGAACTCTTAGCATGGTCAGAAGGCATGGTGTGGTGCTCTCCTGAGCGTCATGGCTCAATGAGTTCGATATTGAAAGCTCAAATTGATTGGATTCCATTAGCAGCGGGTGCAATCCGTGCAACGCAAGGTAAAACCTTAGCTGTAATGCAAGTTTGTGGAGGTTCGCAATCCTTTAATGCTGTAAATCAATTACGTATTTTAGGGCGTTGGATGCGTATGATCACGATACCAAATCAGTCCTCAGTCCCTAAAGCATTTCTAGAGTTTGAAGAGGATGGTCGTATGAAGCCTTCTTCTTATTACATGAGGATTGTCGATGTGATGGAAGAACTTTATAAATTTACGCTTTTAACCAGAGGACAGTCCTCATATCTCACTGACCGTTACTCTGAACGTGTAGAAAGTGCAGAAGAGCTTTCAAAGCGTGTGAATCAAAAGAGTATTTAGATTTCCTAAAATTAACATAATACACCTTATACGAAATGATTTTTTATTAAATACAAATCAACAACTTATATCGATATAAAAACCCAGACCTATAGATCTGGGCTTTTTTATAGATTCTTCACGTTCCACGCTTATTTATTAAGCAATGTTTCACATTAATATTAAGTAGAACTTTATAAGTCTTAAATTCCGTACTTCACACGGTACGCTTCCATTTTCGCTAAAGCATCTTTGTCGCCTTTAGCATCTAAGTAATCCATTAAATCTTTCATTGTGATAAGCGCATGCACAGGAATTTCAAGCTCTTTTTGAACTTCTTGAATCGCAGACAATTCACCCTGACCTTTTTCTTGACGATCAAGTGCTACCAATACACCGGCAATTTGCGCGCCTGCATTTTTTAAAATGGTCACAACTTCACGAATGGCTGTACCCGCAGTGATCACATCATCAATGATCCACACTTTTTTACCTTCTACCGAAGCACCCACAAGCACACCACCCTCACCGTGATCTTTAGCTTCTTTACGGTTGAAGCCCCAAGGTACACTTACACCGTGGTTTTGTGACAATGCTACAGCCGTTGCAGCTACAAATGGAATCCCTTTATATGCAGGGCCAAATATCACTTCAACGTGTTCGCATTCAGTTAACTTTGCTGCATAGCCAGAAGCCAAGCCAGTTAAGGCTTCACCGTCATTTAACAAACCGGCGTTAAAAAAATAAGGACTCACACGACCTGATTTTAAAGTAAACTCACCAAATTTAAGCACACCACGTGATAATGCCAGTTCGATAAAAGCTTGTGGATTAAATGCCGCTTGCGCTGTCATGAGGTGCTCCATTTATTAAATTGAGGTTAAACTCGAGCATGATACCAAAGAGTAGCTATCCTAGTGATCAAAAAATTTTACGTGTCGTATCAATCAACGTAAATGGTCTTCGTTCTGCAGAAAAAAAAGGAATTTTTGACTGGATGGCAACTTCAGATGCCGATGTCATTTGCATGCAAGAATCCCGTATTACACACGAACAATGGACAGATAAATTTAAGCCAGAAGGTTGGTATACACACCTATTCCCAGCTGAGCGTCCTGGCTATGCTGGTACCGCAATCTATAGTCGTTTGCCGTTTATCTCAGTTACCGATGGTCTGGGTTTTGAATTGGCTGATTCACAAGGTCGTTTTATCTCAGCAGAATTTGATCTAGGCTTAGAGAAAACAGCTCATATTTGCTCACTCTATTTACCATCAGGTTCTTCTGGTGAAGAAGCACAAGCACGTAAAGATCACTTTCTAAATGAATATAAGCTGATCTTAAAACAATGGCGTGATGAAGGTAAATCTGTGATTGTTTGCGGTGACTACAATATCGTACATAAACGCATTGATATTAAGAACTGGTCAGGCAATCAAAAAGCTTCAGGTTGTTTACCACATGAACGTGCATGGCTCGATCATATTTATGATGATTTAGGCTATGTCGATACCTTCCGTGAAGTGCGTAAAGAAGCAGAACTTTATTCATGGTGGTCAAACCGAGGACAAGCCCGTGCCAAGAACGTGGGTTGGCGGATTGACTATCAAGCTTGCTCACCAGATTGGAAAGATCGTACTGTGAATGCATGGGTATATAAAGAAACGTGGTTTAGCGATCATGCCCCTGTCATTATCGATTATAAAATTTAGTGCCGTGCAAACTGAGTGAACAACTGTTTACTAAATGTACGCTAATTGCTCACAAATCTTGTCGTGTTAACGTATTTTTATTCCGACTAATTCAGTGCATTATTGTCGCACGGCACAGGGACATGTCAGGATGACAATAGGGATTGGAAGCCGTAGGATGAAAAGAAAATAAATTTCGGTTTATTTTCCAAGGATGAAGACATTGGACGTTGAATTGAGACCCGCATGATCAGGATGATTTAATGCGGGTTTTCTCTATTTAAAAGATCAATACAAATTTTAAGATAAGAAATTTTCCACCATTTTATTGATAACCACCATGAAGCCACACTGTAGATTTCAAACCTATTTAAAATATTCTGATCACATTTATGTTTTTGCGTAAATTTTGCTAAGCTCTAGACTGATCACAATGAATAAGACTGTTAGAGATGATTAAAGTTTACGGTATTAAAAATTGCAACTCGATGAAGAAAGCATTCGATTTACTCAATGAGTTGGGGCTTAGTTATGAGTTCCACGATTATAAGAAACAAGGTATTGATGCTGAAACAGTACAAAAATGGCTAAAGGATCTTGGTGCTGAACTTGTCCTCAATAAAAAGGGAACGACTTGGCGTAAATTGTCTGAGGAAGATCAACAAACTGCCCTTGCATCTGAACAAGGTTTGATTGAAGCACTGACTACACATACGAGCCTTATTAAAAGACCAGTGATCACTACTGAATCAGGCTATGTAGTTGGTTTTGATGAGAATGCGATAAAAGCATTAAAGAAATAAGAAATAAAAAAGCCGAGCAACTACTCGGCTTTTTTATGAATCTGAAATTAGTTCACGCGTACCCACGTTTGGTTACGACCAAGCGCTGATACACCGATGAAACCACGAAGTTCAAGCTTTTGACCACCGTCTTTCAATGAACCCTTCAATTTGTAAGTTTTTCCAGATTGTGGATCTAAGATTGAACCACCATCGTAATTCGTTCCACCTACATTTTTAAGACCCTTCACAATGGTTAAACCTTTTAAAGATTTCTTGTGATAGGGACCTTCACAGTTCGTACATGAATTTTCTTGACCCGGTGTGACAACACTCTGAATCGTTGCATTCAATGTTCCGTTTGGCTGTTCAGTGAATTTTACAAAAGCTTTAGCTTTTTTAGTTTTCTCATCAATCGTATTCCACACGGTACCATTGAGTGGATCTGCAGCATTTGCAAATACTGCTGAAGCGAGTAATCCTAACGCTAGTGCAATTTTTTTCATTGTTTTTTGTTTCCCTTGCTGAATTGACTTTAATATTATTAAAAATTGATAACATTTAAGCAATTTTTGAATGTGACTATTTAGTGTACCATTGTAATGCTGTGTGCTGATAATAAACATAATTTCATTAATATGGAAAAACAATGAAGATCAATCCGGTTTTGAAACAATACATAACAGAGTCTTTTTTAAAAACGAGTCTTCGCTTTCCGAGTCGCTTTAATCTTCCCCCCACCGTACTTCGTGTTGCCTTAGAGCAGATGACGCGTGTTTTTCCACAGTCCAAAGATGTCAGTATTCGAAAACTAAGAATCGCAGGTATTCGTGCCGAAGAAATTTTGCCTCAACCTGAAACGACTCAGCTCATTTTTCACATTCATGGTGGCGCATTCTTTTTAGGATCGTTAAATACACATCGCGCATTGATGACTGAAATGGCACTTCGGACTCAAATGCAAGTGCTACATATCGACTACCCTCTTTCACCTGAACAACGTTTCCCAGATCTCGGAGAAGCAATCTATGATGTGTACCAATTATTGGTAGAGCAAGGTGCTCAACCGAAAGATATTATTTTATCTGGCGATTCTTGTGGTGCCAATTTAGCCCTTGCACTGGCTTTACGTTTAAAAGAAGAAAATCCAAAACTTCTTCCAAGTGGCTTGATTTTAATGTCACCCTTTCTTGACTTAACTTTGACCAGTGAATCTCTACGCTACAATCAAAAGCATGATGCTTTATTGTCAATTGAAGCTTTAGAAGCAGGCATAAATCATTATGTTCCTAAAGGTGTAGATGTCTCAATTCCCGAAATTTCCCCAATTTTTGGAGATCTCAAAGGATTGCCACCGACATTGGTTCAGGTGGGTTCAAAAGAAATTTTGTTAGACGACTCTACGCGATTTGAAGAAAAGGCTAAAGCAGCTGGAGTAGATGTTGAGTTTAAGTTATACACCGGTATGTGGCATAACTTCCAAATGTTTAGCGCTTGGTTTGATGAAGCAAAGCAAGCTTTGACCGATATCGCAGAGTTTGCCCATCGTTTGGATAAAGACTGATTGAATCAAAACTGAAGTAAACATAAAAAAGAGTAGCGTAAGCTACTCCTTTTTTATTCATTTAGAATAAGTATGAGACACCCAATCCACCATGATAACTTCGATCGGATCCACTTAGGTCTACACCGATACTTGCATCTAACTGCGCACGATCATTCAACGCATAGATTAAACCAGATGCCAGTCCATACTCTCGCTCTTGGCTTTCTTTCTTGGTAAATACTGCTTCAGAATAGCCCGATAAATTACCCACGATTTTATACCCAATAGTAGGTACAGCAGTCACCGACCAGTCACTATTTTGAGCCGAATAGAACATTCCTATTCCTGTCGTTACAGTATCGTTATATTGATACTCAACAGATGAGCCC
The DNA here is from genome assembly GCF_056779735.1 of Acinetobacter sp. 24-47-67. Taxonomy (NCBI): domain Bacteria; kingdom Pseudomonadati; phylum Pseudomonadota; class Gammaproteobacteria; order Moraxellales; family Moraxellaceae; genus Acinetobacter; species Acinetobacter sp. 24-47-67. Next base: position 115,860 of record NZ_JBWYIK010000003.1, on the reverse strand, counting down.
AAAGTATAAATATCATCAACATAAGTAAAACGATCATTTCCTGTTGCAATTTTAGCTTGTGCCAAAATTGCCATTTTCAGTTGATCATCTTGTAAGTCAACGTGATGCTTAATCCCAACAGAAACATCACCTAAACCATCATGGTCATCAGTTCGATTTTGGATTCGGGTCCGCTCCCACGCTGGGCCATCCCAACCCAATTGAAGCTCAGTATTCTTACTCAATCCCGTACGCAACAGGACATCAGCATTGAGTCGCAATGATTTATTTTTAAAACCATTTTCGGTACTTTCAACATACTGTGCAGTTGGAAGTCCCTGCTCCCATGCCAATTGACCTACGGGCGTAATGCCTGTGCTGAAACTCGTACCAGGTCGATCGAAGGCAAAATCTGCAGCCATCGCACTTACACTCGCGGTTGAGCAAAGTATCAAGCTCAGTTGTTTTAATTTTGTCATGGGGCACCCAAATTAATTTAATTCTTTCGTCATTTTTGCGCCACGGCTACGTAATAACTCGAGTGTCTCACGTTCTTCCGGTAAAGCCTGTGACCAATCAATGGTATCAAAATCGCAGTCGAAAAATAAATCACTAATTGAACTCAGAATGGTATTCCCCTCTTCATCTTTGGTATTAGGATCAACTTGATGATCAAGTAAGCGTTGAACTGCAGGCACACATGCAGCACTCGCAGCATCCCAAAGTGGACCGTAACATTCCTCTGCATCCCATAAATGGAAATTAGCTTTCGCTGCAATCAGTGCATCTAGAATATCAAGATGTACTTGTAATTTCTGTTGTTTTTCTTCTGTTGAAAGCGCGTTTCCTTGCTCATACGCTTCACAAATTTCCTCCCACCATTGAAATAAAGTGTCTGACCACACAGAAACCGCAGGGCCTTTCTCTCCTGCGATAAAGTTTGGATCTAAACCTTCTGCTAACAGGCGCTGTACCTGTGCTAGGTCTAATTCTTCTAAGGCCTGTAAAAACACTTGTTGATGTGCTGTTAGCATTTACTTTCTCTACTATTTATCTATAACGACATTATGCCTAATAATGCAGATCATTATTCAATTAAATAAATCAAAACTGTTCATTCAAAATTTTATTCAAAAAAAAAGCCCCGAAGGGCTTTTTGCTATTCCACATCCACTTCATCTTCTTTCAGTTGGATGGGTGCTCCACGAGGGTTCTCTTTTTTCTCGAATACATGTTCAAGACTACGCTTTAATCGGTCAATCGCACCATGAATCGCTGTGTCAATATTATGACCTCTGTGATTGACCACGACTGGCTTTAATCCAGCTGGGCGAGCTTCGATCATACATTGAATATCGTCTGCACCGCCTTTATGGGCATTTTCATCACTTAAATGAACCGAAAAATGGGTAATTCTTTCACTATGGCGTTGAAACTCTGTATTTAGTTCTGCACGTACATAATCAATTAATCGCTCACTGTTTTGAATATTCTTATCTGTACGGATTTCTATGTTCATAAATATCATCCTCACTCTTCTTCTGAATCATTTTTGTGCAAAACTTTTTATCTTGGCACGTTTGTAGCTTGCAATCTAATTGCATCGAACATCTTCAATTGCTGTTTGGAATACGTCCCTCCACATTGAATGATGAACACTTTTGAGTCTGCAGAACCGTGTCCTTATACTTTGAATATCGGGCCTAACTCAAAAATATGCAAGTGGTATTTTAAAAAATTAATAAAAGGATTACTCATTGTGACAAGTACTTACTTACGCGGACAGGCGCTTATTGATTCGATTCAAAATGCACCTTATTCCAGAGACTTAAGAGGTTATGGGGCGAATCCACCTCATCCTCATTGGCCTAATCAAGCGCGTATCGCAGTGCAATTTGTCTTAAATTATGAAGAAGGTGGTGAAAACCACATTGAGCACGGTGATCAAGGTTCAGAGCAATTTTTATCTGAAATCGTTGGTGCTGCCAGTTTTAATGCTAAGCATATGTCAATGGATTCAATGTATGAGTATGGGTCAAGAGTCGGTTTTTGGCGTATTCACAATGAGTTCAAGAAACGTCAATTACCCATGACTATTTTTGGTGTGGGAATGGCTTTGGCACGTCATCCAGATGTGGTCGAAGCAATTAAATCTGCGGATTACGATGTGGTATCGCATGGTCAACGTTGGTTGCATTATCAGAATATGGATATTGAGACCGAAAGGCAGCATATGGATCAAGCCATTAGTGTACTTGAAACGCTATTCGGACAAGCCCCAATCGGTTGGTACACAGGTCGAGATAGTCCCAACACACGTCAACTTTTGACTGAATTTCCTCAAATCAAATACGACTGTGATTATTACGGCGATGATTTACCTTTTTGGACACAGCTCACCCATCCCAATGGCGAGCAGCATCCGCATTTAATTATTCCTTATACCCTAGACACCAACGACATGAAGTTTAGTTCAGCAGGTGGCTTCAATCATGGTGAACAGTTTTATCAATATCTAAAGGATGCCTTTGATGTCTTGTATGCCGAAGGGGAAACTGCACCAAAAATGATGTCTATTGGAATGCACTGCCGTCTTTTAGGACGCCCAGGACGCTTCAAGGCACTACAACAGTTCTTAGACTATGTTCAATCTCATGAACATGTTTGGATTTGTCGTCGTGGAGATATTGCGCAACATTGGATCGATCATTTCGCACCATAATTTCACATTCACGAGAAAAAGAGTGCTTTATAAGGTACTCTTTTGATCTTTTTTCAGTCACTTTTTCCACCAAATCTACGTTGGCATTGTTATTGCAATTTAAGCCTAAAGTTTCAATGTATAGGCTTGAATTGTGTTGCTTTCAGAATTTAATCAAACATCTGTTGAACATCAGAAAGCATTTTTATTGCAATGTGTTCATATCCCACGATGGGGCGAGGAAATCATTCATCACGGTCCTTTTGACACACGAGAAGGACTATTAAAGTGTGCTGAACAACATGCCATTACATGGACATGGGATGAAATTTTAGCAGCCCTAAATACACACCCAAGGATTGGCGAAAGAAAAGCAAAACTTGAATTATCAGAACAAGAACAAACTTTTTCAAGGCGTGAACAAGCACGCATCACACATGATCAAGAAGTTCTAGATGCGTTATATAAAGGCAACTTGGCCTATGAAAAAAAATTCGGTTTTATTTTTCTGATTAAAGCTTCTGGTTTGAATAGTGAAGAGATTCTGACAGCATTGGAATACCGCTTGCTAAACGATTTTGAGACTGAAAAAAGAATCGTCCATCGCCAACTTTTAGAAATTGCTTTACTGCGCCTCTCACAGGAAATTCAAGCATGATCAGCTCACATATTTTAGATACCCACCTTGGACGTCCTGCAAGTAATGTTGAAGTTAAGCTTTTTTCTGCATCTGGAGAGTTATTAGCGATAGCCAAAACCAATTCTGATGGACGTGTGACAGCAGCAGATTTTGGACTCGATCAAATTGATGTCGCTGAATACAGCATCGAATTTATGACGCAAGCTTATTTCTCAGCGCAGAACATCCCAACTTTTTTTCCAAAAGCCGTCATTCATTTTTCAGTAACCGATGCTCACCAACATTATCACATTCCCTTGCTCATTAGCCCTTATGCCTACTCCACCTATCGTGGCAGCTGAGCACTCGCAAATTTAAAATATAGAGGGATTTATTATGACTGCACACGAACAACAACAATCACCCGAACATGAATATCTTGGTACTGGTAAAAGTGCTGCTTATGGCTTACAACATGTTTTAACCATGTATGGTGGTATTATAGCGCCTCCTCTGATCGTGGGTACGGCTGCAGGCTTATCAGGTATGGAAATTGGGCTACTCATCGCTGCTGCTTTATTTGTCGGTGGCTTAGCGACAATTTTACAAACCATAGGCGTTAAACATATTGGTGCACAATTGCCCTTGGTTCAGGGTGTCTCTTTTGCTGGTGTAGCCACAATGGTCGCAATTGTCACCACAGGTGGCGGATTACAGGCAGTCTATGGTGCCGTCATTGTGGCATCACTTTTAGGGTTTTTCTTAGCGCCCTACTTCTCTAAAATTATTCGATTTTTTCCCCCAGTTGTTACAGGCTGTGTAATTACAATCATAGGCTTATCACTCCTGCCAGTTGCTGTGCGTTGGATGATGGGCGGCAATAAAAGTGCACCTGATTGGGGAAGTGCTGAAAATATTTGTTTAGCGTTAGCGACGCTTGCAATCGTCATAATATTGAATATGGCTGGCAGTGCCACAATTCGACGCCTTTCAATTTTACTGGCAATTATTCTTGGCACTGTCTTAGCATTTATGTTTGGCTTTGGTGATTTTAGCAAAGTTGGGGAAGGTCATTGGTTACAGGTTCCTAGCTTCTTTGCATTTGGTATGCCGACCTTTGAGTTTACAGCAATACTTTCCATGATCATTGTTACCCTCGTGATTATGACTGAGACTACAGCTGATATTATTGCAGTCGGTGAAATTATCGGTACCGATGTAGATTCAAAACGTATTTCAGATGGTCTACGCGCAGATATGTTATCAAGTGCAGCAGCACCGATCTTTGGTTCATTTATGCAAAGTGCGTTTGCGCAAAACGTTGGTTTAGTTGCAATAACAGGGATTAAAAGTCGCTATGTTGTCGCTGCTGGCGGGATAATTCTGGTCGTACTTGGATTACTCCCAGTGATGGGGCGTTTTATTGCAGCGATTCCTGTGCCTGTACTTGGGGGGGCTGGCCTTGTTTTATTTGGTACAGTAGCCGCGAGTGGTATCCGTACACTGGCAAAAATTGATTATAACGATCAGAAAAACTTAATTATTGTCGCGACTTCAATTGCTGCAGGAATGGTACCCATTATTGACCATTCGTTCTATTCTGACTTCCCAAAATGGGTCCAAACCTTGTTCCATTCGGGTATTAGCTCAACCTGCTTAATGGCGATAGTCCTCAATATATTATTTAATCACTTAAAATTATTTGGACCGAAAATTAGTATTAAAAGTAAACAAATAATTGATTCTCATCATTAATTTAAACCATCTTTGTATCAATGCCTGCATACGTGGGCATTAATTTTTCCTTTCATCCACTTTTGGCTTTATTTTTGCAAAAGAATCGTTATTCTGTTACCGCTTTCTCTGGGGATTCTTTTATGAAACTTAATCAAATCGCAGCACTTTGCGCATTAGCTTCTACAGCAGCGTTTACTCAAGCAAGTCCAATTGTTTGGCAAGATTTCAGCCTAACTGGTCTTTATGGCGATAACTACCTAAACCCTTTCTCTCAACAAGAAGGTGAACGCTATACCATCACTGCTGAATATGCTGCAAAGCTTAAGTACTCGGATGTTTTCTTTTTCGTCGATCAACAATGGGGCGGAAAAGATGGCGATTCAACTTACCTTGAATTAGCTCCACGATTAAGTTTAAGTGAAGTTTCTGGCCAAAAACTAAGCGCTGGTCCAATCAAAGATGTATTGATTGCAACGACTTGGGAACACAACGCTGGTTATAACAACAATACTGAGTTCAATAACTTCTTGTATGGCGTAGGCTTTGCTTTAGATATTCCTTACACGCAATATGCAAATATTAACTTCTATCGAGTTGACAATGACTTGACTGAAGATGACTACCAAATGACGATCACTTACGCTGTTCCATTCAAGCTAGGCAATGAAGAATTCTTGGCAGATGCATTCCTTGATTGGTCTACAAATGAAGGTCCTGGTCATGCGAGTGAATTGAACTGGACAAGCCAATATAAATGGAATGTTGGTAAACATATCTCTCCAAAAACCAAATTGTATGTAGGTGTTGAACACTCTGTTTGGAACAATAAATTCGGTCAAAAAGGTCAAGACCAAAACGATGTAAGCGCATTGGTTAAATATCATTTCTAATTGATATTTATAATAAAAAAGCAAGACTAGTGTCTTGCTTTTTTTATGCTCAATAATCAAAATAAAGTTATAAATACTGACGATTAGAATAAAAAATGTCTTTTAAAATTCGTTTCGCAACTGAACAGGATTTAACTCAAATCCAAGATATTTACAACGATGAAATTCTGAATGGTTTTGCAACATGGAATGAGCAAGATCAAGACATTTATTATTATCAGAATTGGTATCGTCAGCATCTAATAGATCATTTCCCTATTTTTGTGGTTGAAAACGAACTCACCCAACAAATTGCAGGTTATGCTGAATATAGTACATTTAGAGCGATCAGTGGTTTTAGACAAACTGTCGAACACTCTGTGTATATTCATCCCAATTTTACACGTTTGGGTTTAGGCAAAGCTTTACTCCAACATTTAATTCAACACGCAAGCCAACATAAAATTCATGTCATGATCGCTGCTATAGATCATGAAAATTTTGCATCCATCAAATTACATGAATACTTTGGATTTAAACAAACAGGCTATTTACCTGAAGTCGGACAAAAATTTGGATCTTGGCGCAATCTCGTCTTATTCCAACTGAATCTAAATACTTAAAAAGGGCATTTAGCCCTTTTAGTTGAAATCTTTAATCCAAAGGATTTCCAACAATATTACTGATAATACCATTCATAATATGAGGTCCTTGTTCTTTTCTTAAGTCCTCATACCATTCACGAGTAATCGATTCGTCTTTCATATGCGTCACATCACAACGTTTACGCGCTCTCAATACCATTTCAGCAGTGCGTTCATTACGTTTGTTTTGATAACGTCTTAAAGCATCCTGAATTCCCAGTGTATTAATCTGTAATGCCCGAGCCAAATAAATGGCATCTTCCATCGCTTGGCAACCGCCCTGCCCAATATCAGGTGTTGTACTATGTGCTGCATCGCCAACAATCACCACTCGCCCTTTATAGAAATCTGCAAATGGTTCTATATCATGGATTTCAACACGATTGGTTCGCTGTTCATCAATAGCATCAATCAAAGTTTGTACTTGCGGACACCAACCGTCAAAATATTGTTTTAGTAATTTTTTATACTGAGTACGATCATTTTCCAAACCTAATTCAAGTGGTACATCAAAGAAGAAATAAAAACGATTACCTGCGACTGGCATTAAAGAAGCTCGCTTCCCTTCTCCTACAAAGGTGGTCCACTGATCAGCAGGTGCCAGCGACTCAGAAATTTCGACCAACCCATTCCAATTCACATAACCTGCATAACGACGCTCAACTTGCTCACCTAAAACATAGGCACGCGTGATCGAATGAGTGCCATCCGCGCCGACCAATAAATCCGTCGTTATTTGTGTTCCGTCAGCAAAATGGATTTTGACGTCATCACCTTGAGCCTCAAGTCCGATCATTTTTTTTGCAAGATGAATATCTTCACGTCCAAACTCATCCATCAACATATTTTGTAATTCAGCGCGAGAAACTGGATAAGGTCGCTGCCCAACTTCTTCAATCAACGGATATAAATTAAATTGCGTCATGACATCACCCGTGAGCCCATCGACATAAGCAAGGTGATCCATTTTCCCACCAAGTTGAGCGACTTGATCCGTGAGTCCTAGATAGTTCAAACATTTCACACCATTTGACCACAATGAAATCGCAGCACCCACGGGTAAAATTTTTTCAGTTTGTTCATATATTGAAACTTGATGACCAAATTTCTTCAGCGCAATTCCGGTCGTTAATCCTGCCATTCCGGCACCAATAATGGTGATATTCATTTTTACTTCCACAATTTTTTTTGCTTTAACCCACTGCTTAAAGCGAAAAACGTGCCATTTCCACCAATAGAGCGCTACATAAGTGCAAGGTTGGCACATGCTGTGCATTCTTTTTAAAGCCCTTAAGCAGATGCGACATAACAACGCATTACGATTCTAAGAATGCATTCTTTTGATAAGAATCAAGTTTTAAAGCAATAATGGAAGATGACATGGCAACACTATTGGCACCGGAATTTGAAATCCCTACTCCTTTACAGCAACTTACTAACCTTGCAGATGCCCGAATTGGTGCAAAAGTCACAACATGTTCTGATGATTTTTTTGCTGAAGCTCAACGTATGCTTCAGTTTGATGCGCCTATCTTTGTAGAAGGTAAATTTGATGATCATGGCAAGTGGATGGATGGATGGGAAACCCGTCGTAAACGTCACAGTGGTTATGATTGGGCGATTGTTCAGTTAGGTGTTGCAGGTAAAATTAAAGCACTCGATATTGATACCACTTTTTTTAGTGGTAATTATCCCGCTTCTGCTTCAGTAGAAGGGTGTTATGCACCAAATGAAAACTTAGATGATGCTGAATGGCACCAAATTTTACCAAATAGTATATTGGGACCAAGTCAGCACCATGTCTTTGAAGTTTCAATGAATCAGATCTTTACCCATCTGCGTTTAAATATTTTTCCAGATGGAGGTATCGCACGATTCCGCGTATATGGTGAAGTCAGCGTTCAAATCCAAGATCAAAACCAAACCCTCGACCTGCTTGCACTTGAAAATGGTGGACGTGTTATTGCCTATAGTGATGCACACTTCGGACATCCACGTAATCTGATCAATCCAGGACGTGGGGTTAATATGGGTGATGGTTGGGAAACCGCACGCCGTCGTGCACCCGGTTTCGACTGGTGTATTTTAGCTTTAGGGCAAGCTGGTCACATTGAAAAGATTGATATTGATACAGCCCACTTTAAAGGGAATTATCCTGCTGAAGTGTCCATTCAAGCCATTTATATAGAAGATGCAACGGATCCTCAATTGATCCCTCAAAGTATGTTTTGGCCTTTTTTACTCGCACCTCAACCGATGCAAATGGATCACATTCATAACTTTGTAAATGAAGTATTGCGACACGAAAAAATTTCTCATATTCGGGTGAATATGATTCCTGATGGTGGGATTAGTCGTATACGCCTCTGGGGTAAAGTGAATCCTTAGTTGAGTATTTGTTACTTTTAAAGTGATCTTATTTTGACTGCATTTTCGACTCAATTCTAAATTGAAAATGCAGTTTCTTTTCAGCGAATTTTTATGATGCATACCATTACCCTACAACCTTTAACCTCCGAAAATTTTGCACCTTTTGGTGACGTCATTGCTTGCCAAGGAAATGATTATTTTCATATTAACGATGCGCATACAGAGCGCTATCATGCTTTAGTGACCACTGAAATTATTGGCGATGCCAAAGCCGGGATTAGTATTTTTCGAAATATTCAAAGTACCAATATTCCGTTCAAAATTTCAATGCTTGAACGTCATCCTCATGGATCACAAGCTTTCATCCCGATGCAGGGACAAAAGTTTTTAGTAGTGGTTGCACCAAACTTAAATGCGGATCAGCCCGATATTTCAAAGCTACAAGCTTTTATAACCAATGGCTCTCAAGGTGTGAACTATCGGGCGGGGACTTGGCATCATCCACTTTTAACATTGGAAAGCCCGAGTGATTTTGCGGTGGTGGATCGGATTGGTGCTGGGAATAATTGTGATGTGTTTCAGTTTGATTTTTTTAAAATAATTGATCGATAATGTTATTTGGTATGCATAAATTCTGAGCTAATATCGCACTGTACAATATAAAATATACTAGAGGGAATAATGGCGAAGTTCCTAAATACCAGTGCTACTAACTTTTATCTTGAAGAACTCATAAAAAATGCAAAGGAGCGCTTGATTCTAATCAGTCCTTATCTTCGACTAAATGATCGAATTAAAGAATTATTAGAAGATAAAGATCGTCTAAAAATTGATATTCGAATCATGTATGGGAAAAGTGATTTACATCCTGAAGAAATTAAATGGCTGCAAAAGCTTGATTACGTCCGTCTCAGTTTTTGTAAAAACTTACACGCTAAATGCTACCTAAACGAAGGTGAATGTATTATTTCAAGCCTCAACCTATATGAGTTTAGCCAAGTTAATAATAATGAAATGGGTATTTTAGTCCGTAAATACGAAGATGATGAAGTGTTTAAAGAAGCTTATGAAGAAGCGCAGCGGATTATCCGTATTAGTGAAGAAGTTCGAATTAGCTTAGATGAAGTTAAATCGGATAATACAGAACCTGAGCATATAGCTGATAACGAATCTGAGAGTAGCAAATTTAGCAAATTAACTTCAGCAAAACTTGCTGCAAAAGTTGGTTTAAAAACACCTGTTTTATTAGAAAAATTAGTTTCCAAGGGTTATCTCAAACTTGAAAATGAGAAGCATTTTTTAACGGATGCAGGCAAAGCAGCTGGGGGTGAATTTAGATCAGGTCAATTCGGAATTTATTTTTTATGGGATGAAAATTTAGAAATATAAACATCATGTTAATCAAAAAATTAATCTCCAACAGTATTTGGCATTGATTAGGCTTAAAGGAGTTATATCGATTTTCTTTAAGCCATGTTTAATTTTGACAAGCTGACATCACATGTAACACCGCAGCAGTTCTCGTTTCCACAAACAGCTTCTCAAAAACATGCTCTAAATGTTTATTGACGGTGCGTGGACTCAACTCCAAAATTTCTGCAATATCTCGGTTGGTTTTGCCAAGCGTTACCCAATGCATAACTTCAGCCTCACGTGGTGTTAAATTCGGACAAGCTTGAGCGATCTCTTCAACACTTGGCATGTGTGTTTGCTCTTTGAGCTGAACCAAAACATGTTTAGGTAATTGTCCTTCTTTCAACTTGGTTAATAAATTTAATTGTAATTGCTGATGCCCATGACCATATTGACCATGTAGCATTTCTTCTTGATTCGATTGCTGGAAAAGTGCTTTTAACCACTGATTTATACTCTTTCTAAAATGAGCAATATCAATTCCATGTTGCGTTAATAAACCTTGCACTACAGGTGTCTGCCAAATAATTTCCCCATCCATATTCATCGACAAAATTGCACTGCCTGTTGCATCGAGCATTTGTTTCTGTTGGTGCATTAAACGGGCTTGCAGTAAATGCGTTTTGACACGTGCTTGTACTTCATCGATATTCAGTGGCTTTGTCACATAATCTACACCCCCAACTTGAAAGCCTTTTACAATATGTTCGGTTTCCGTCAAACCCGTCATAAATATGACAGGGATGTGCTCAGTCATTGGACTCGCTTTAAGCTGGATACAGGTTTCAAAACCATCAATCTCAGGCATACTCCCATCCAATAAAATCATATCTGGCTGTGAACGGTGCGCAATTTCAATAGCAGTAAAACCATTGGTGGCAACTAAGACCTGATAGCCGGCTTGATCAAGACTCTCATGTAATAAACTTAGATTTTCAGGAATATCATCCACAATTAAGATACTTTCTAACATAGCTTAACTCCCTTCCAAATCAGATCTGATATCAGATAGGTGCTCGTGTAATCGTTGTAATGCACGTTGGGTATCGAAGCGTTGAATATCAAATTCTATGTGCTGCCATATAGAAGGATCACAGACATTGAGTTTCTTGCAAATTTCGAGCATCTCTTTGGCTCCACGGATATAACCAATACTCAAATAATCTTCTAGTTTGATTAGCGCTTGTTCTGGTGCTTCATCATTCTCATCAATCACGCTGACAGATAAAGCGTTGCCATCATGGTGTAAGGGTTCAACCTGTTTTTGAGGTTCTTCTGCGGCTTGATTCGGCTCATTCTGATGAAGCCAGTTTAAGCCTAATTTATCTCCAATCTTGTTCAGTAGCAGATTTAAGTCCACGGGTTTGACCAGAAAGTCTTCATTCAATACATCGGTTTCAGGATTCTGCATTCGTTCATTGGCATCTGCGGAAATAATGATGATGGGAACATTGGTCATTTTATTATTTCTCAATAATTTCGCAGTTTCCCACCCTCCCATCAAAGGCATACTCAAATCCATCAAAATTAAATCTGGTCGAAATTCAGGGACTTTTCTTAGACATTGCAATCCCGATTCTGCTTCTTCAAGAATAAAGCCGAGAGGTTTAAGGAAATTTAAAACTAGTCCACGATCAGTTGCTTCATTGTCTACGACCAATATTTTACGGCGATGTCCCGTATAGCCAGATACTGTATTCGATGCGACATCAGCAATGGGATGAATGACCGATTTTGAAGGTAAATATAGTTTTATTTTAAAAATTGAACCGTTTTTTAACGTACTGCTTACCTTTAACTCCCCACCGAGAATATCCACCAATAGTTTAACAATTGGTAAACCCAAACCTGTTCCAGCAAAGCTACCTTGTACGACATTTTGTCCGCGCTCAAAAGGCTGGAATATTCGCTCTAGATCTGCTTGAGCAATCCCGCATCCCGTATCATGAATTTCAAAATATGCCGTCTGAAAGCGATAATCTACTCGAAATTTCACCTCTCCTTCGAGCGTAAATTTCAAAGCATTTCCCATTAAATTGATAAGGATCTGTTCAAGTCTTTTTTTATCTATACGTACGTATTGTGGTATTTTTTCACTAATTTCGACCGTAAATTTCAGTTGTTTCTGTTGGAATTGTGGCTCAAACATATTCACGATTTGTTGGAGAAACTTCGGAAATTCAATATTCGACATTTCTAAAGAAATTTTACCTGTTTCAATCCTTGCAAGATCAAGTAAACCATCAATCAAGGACGTTAAATGCTGCCCACTACGACGAATCACACCCAGCGCAGCTTTTCCTTGTTCAGAGAGTTGTTCTTGTTTATTGAGTAACTGGCTATATCCTAAAATACTATTTAGAGGTGTTCTCAGTTCATGACTAATTCCAACAACATAACGACTTTTGGCCTCATTGGCTTTTTCAGCTTGAGTTCGTGCATCTTGTAATTGCCGATCTGTAATTTTATGCGCTTCAATTTCGTCCATGAGCAGTTGTGTTTGCATATTACTTTCAAGCTGAGCTTGTCGGCGACTTTCATCATTGAGTACCAACCACCATGCTGCAACACATAACAGTAAAAATAATACGGCATAAATTTTAACAAATAGCATCAGCAACTCATGCTGTTGAGTTGATCCAAATACTGTGCCGAATTTACTCAGTTCTTGTAAATAAACCAGACTTAAACTGACTGCCAAAACCACACTCAGAACAAAGATCATCAAAATATAAAGACTCAATCTAGTATTGATGTATCTCAACCATTGGCGCGGTAGAAACCAAACTGCAAAATGCTTAAGTTGTGCAGACCACCGTGCATGAGGCTTACATAAATCATGGCAACGAGCTTCTAAGGTACAGCATAAAGAACAAATCATATTGTTATAAGCAGGACAAGTCGCCATGTCAGCCATTTCATAATCATGCTCACAAACCACACATCGTTGTGTCTCTATTGGTTTTAATGATTTATCTTCATGACGTGCGATGTAGTATTTGCCACGAGTAAAATAAGCAAGCATTGGGACACAGACGATAGCTGAACCTAAAGCAATAAATCCTGCTAAGGATTTTGCGATATCACCAAATAATCCCCAGTAGCATAAAATCGACAATAAGGATGCAATACATAAACTGCCAACACCGACTGGATTAATGTCATAGAGGTAAGCACGCCTAAATTCAATTCCTTTCGGGCTCAGCCCCAATGGCTTACAAATGACGAGATCAGCAACGATGGCACCCACCCATGCCAAAGCCACATTACTATAAAGCCCCAATACACGCTCCACCGCATGGATGACGCCTAGTTCCATCAACAATAGCGCAATAAAAATATTGAACACTAACCAAACCACACGTCCGGGATGACTGTGCGTTAAGCGTGCAAAGAAATTAGACCATGCCAATGAGCCAGCATAAGCGTTGGTTACATTGATCTTTAACTGTGCGATACACACAAACATGACTGTAAGAAATAATGCAGCAGCAGGATGCTCAATCACTTGTTGGTAGGCGATCCAATATAGATAATTCGGATTGCTTAATTCATGATTCGGCACCATAAATTTAAGGGCGAGTACCATTAAAATCATGCCCATAAAAATTTTAATGAATCCCACCAATATCCATGCAGGACCGCCTAAAAATACCGCCCAATTCCATTTGTTTTGAGCATGTTTTTTGTCTGGCAAAAATCTTAAATAATCAGCTTGTTCACCAATCTGCGTAATCAGCGCAAACAAAACAGTGCAAGATGCGCCAAAAAAAGCCAAATTGAATCCTGCACTTTGACTTTGCGCGCCTTCTATTAGGGCAACTTCTGAGAGCAGAGTCGGGTGCTTCACCAAAACAAAGCACCATGGTAGTAATAATAAAAAAATCCATAATGGTTGGGTAAACGCTTGTACTTTATTAATAAACCCTATGCCTTTGATTACTAGGGGCAGAATAATAAGCGCAGAAATTAAATAACCTAGACTCAGCGGCACACCTAAACCAAGCTCAAGCGCCAAAGCCATGATAGCGGCTTCAAAAGCAAAGAAGATGAAAGTAAAACTGGCGTAAATGACTGAAGTTATAGATGAGCCGATATAGCCAAAGCCTGCGCCCCGCGTAAGTAGGTCAATATCAACATTGTATTTGGCCGCGTAATATCCAATAGGCCAACTGGTCAAAAAGATAATGATTGAAACGACCACTAAGGCCCAGAATGCATTGCTAAAGCCGTATTGCCATAACATGGTTGCACCAAGCGCTTCCATCGCTAGAAAACTGACTGCTGCAAGCGCTGTATTGATCACTGTCCAAAGGGACCACCGTCTTACTGACCTCGGTGCGTAGCGTAGTGCATAGTCTTCAATACTCTCATCAACCACCCAAGTATTGTATTTACGGCGTGTATGAATCACCCGTTGCGGTGCTTGAGGAGTATTGCTAGATGAAACCATAAAGCTAGGCAATTTAAATAGACCCTTACAGTTAGCAAAATCTATGCCCAGCTTAACTTTCATCAAAAATCATTTTGAGGAACATCGATATACGTAAAGTGACGTATATGCTCATTTTTTAACACCCCTTAGGCTTAAGTCCATAGCAAGCGCAAACAATAAATCGCGCAATGGCCTTATCCACTTCATCAGGGGAACACCAATGACCTTAAAATCTAAAGTTAAAACATCTGGCTTACTCGCAGGACTACTCGCTGTTCCTTTTTTACTGGCACCTGTCTTGACCACTGCGAGTGCTCCAGCGACAGCAAAAGTAAATACAACCAAACTTAACGTAAATGATAAATTCGTCTATGTCGGTCAGCTTCATTCAGCGACGGGAACGATGGCAATCTCTGAAACAGGAGCCATCCAAGCAGAACGTTTAGCCATTGAGCAGATCAACAAACAAGGTGGTGTATTAGGTCGTCAGATTAAAATTGTTCAAGAAGATGGTGCATCTGACTGGCCAACTTTCGCTGAGAAAGCCCGAAAATTAACTGAAAAGGATCGTGTTGCAGCAATTTTTGGTTGCTGGACTTCAGCTTCTCGTAAAGCCGTATTACCTATTATTGAACGAAATAATTCGCTTCTGTATTACCCAACATTCTATGAAGGTCTAGAACAATCTAAAAATGTGATTTATACCGGTCAAGAAGCTACGCAACAGGTGCTTGAGTCTCTGAATTGGCTTGCACGTGAGAAAAAAGCCAAAACATTCTATTTAATCGGTTCTGACTATATTTGGCCACGTACCACCATGAAAATTGCCCGTACACACATTGAAAAAGTGTTGAAAGGTAAAGTCGTCGGTGAAGAATACTACCCGCTTGGACATACGCAATTTGGTTCTTTAATTAACAAAACCAAACTTCGTAAACCAGATGCAATTGTCGCTGCCGTGGTGGGTGGATCAAACGTTTCATTCTATAAGCAAATGAAAGCTGCAGGCGTGACTGGCGATAAGCAAACACTGCTCACCTTCTCTGTGACAGAAGATGAATTACTGGGGATTGGTGGCGAAAATATGAAGGGCTTCTACTCTTCAATGAAATATTTCCAAAGTCTAAATAATTCAAGTAACGCAGCTTTCGTAAAAGCATTTAAAGCGAAATATGGTCCTAAAGCAGTAATTGGTGATGTGACTCAAGCCGCTTATCTTGGTCCATGGCTATGGAAAGCCGCAGTTGAAAAAGCTGGTAGTTTTGATGTTGCCAAAGTTACCAAAGCCTCTCCAGGCATCGAAATGAAAAATGCGCCTGAAGGTTACGTGAAAATTGATGCCAATCATCATTTATGGAGCAAATCACGTATTGCACAAGTGCAAACCAATGGTCAATTCAAAGTGGTCTACGAATCAAAAGGTTTAATCAAGCCTAATCCATTCCCTAAAGGCTACTAATCGACAGCACATGATCAGGAGAGCCCTCTCCTGATCTTTTCATTTCAAACCTATTATTTAAAGCTTGGAGGATGAGGCGATGGATTTATCTTTAGCTGACTTCGGTGCAATATTTGCGATGCAAGGCTTTAATGGTCTTTCTGTTTTCTGTGTGCTGTTGTTAATGGCACTGGGCCTTGCAATTATTTTTGGGCAAATGGGTGTCATCAATATGGCACATGGTGAATTCCTCACAATAGGCGCGTATACCACATTTGTCATTTCAACCCTGACTGAAAGCTATTTTCCTCAATTGCTTCCCTATTATTTTATTGTAGCGATTGTGGCAGCTTTTCTGACAGCAGGCATTATCGGCTATATGGTCGAACGGCTCATGATTAGTCGGCTTTATCAGCGGCCACTCGATACTTTGCTTGCAACTTGGGGCTTGAGCTTAATCATGCAACAAGTGTTTCGCTCTACATTTGGTCCCAAAGAAGTGAGTCCAACACTACCTGATTGGCTTATGGGCTCTTATCAACCGACAGAGACGATTGATATTCCTATTAATGGCTTATTCCTTGTCGGTGTCACACTCACCGTGACCGCTTTCGTCTATTTCCTCATCTATCGTTCTCGCTGGGGCTTACAGCTTCGTGCGACAAACCAAAACCGTTTCATGAGTGGTGCCGTTGGTATTAATACAAAGCGTGTGGACAGTCTAACATTCGCATTAGGTTGTGGTTTGGCCGGTATTGCTGGTGCGGCGTTTACGACAATTGGCTCAACTGGTCCAACTGCAGGCTCTCTCTATATCGTAGACACGTTCTTGGTTGTGGTGTTTGGTGGAGCTGCAAGTCTATTAGGCACTATCGCTTCGGCTTTCAGTATTGCACAAGCCCAATCAATCCTAGAGTTCTTCCTGTCAGGCTCTGTTGCCAAAGTCATTACCTTAGCGACGGTCATCATCATTTTGATGTTACGTCCTCAAGGTTTGTTCTCAATCAAAGTTCGTAAATAGGTATTCAGGAGAGATTGATATGAGTAATCCAATGAATGCCTTGTTAGGCGGTAAAGAAGGTGCGATTGGACTGGCTATATTGGCAGTACTGATCCTATTTGTAATGCCCATGTTTTTAGATGTTTTCCGTCTCAATTTAATGGGTAAATATCTTACGTTTGCCTTTGTCGCGATTGGTTTAGTGCTGTGCTGGGGTTACGGCGGCATTTTGAGTTTAGGTCAGGGTATTTTCTTTGGGATCGGTGGCTACTGTATGGCCATGTTCCTCAAGCTCGAAGCTTCTGACATGCAATCCACAGCAACTCAAACCACACCCGGTATTCCTGATTTTATGGACTGGAACCAAATTACCAGCCTACCAATGTTCTGGGAACCATTCCATAGTTTCACATTTACCCTATTCGCGATTGTAATTATTCCAATTTTATTGGCTTTTATTATTGGTTTTGCAATGTTTACTCGTCGTGTAGGAGACGTGTATTTCTCTATCATCATGCAAGCAATTGTGGCGATTTTGACAATTTTGATTATTGGTCAACAAGGCTTTACTGGTGGTATCAACGGTATTACTGATCTCAAGACATTACATGGCTGGGACATCCGTACGGATGAAGCAAAGTACGTTTTGTATTACATCAATGCATTGTTACTCATCGCAGTCATCATGATCAGTCGCTTTGTTCTCAGCTCAAAGTTAGGTCGCTTACTTTCTGCAATGCGTGAAAAAGAAGAACGTGTACGTTTTTCTGGCTATGACGTTTCAATGTACAAAGTCTTTATCTTCTGCTTTGCGGCAGTCGTTTCTTCCGTCGGTGGGGCAATGTTTACGCTGCAAGTCGGCTTCATGTCTCCAACGATTATTGGCATCGTCCCATCTATTGAAATGGTGATCTTGGCTGCAGTAGGCGGACGTTTATCACTGATTGGAGCTGTATATGGTGCAGTTTTAGTTAACCTTGGTAAAACTTACTTCTCTGAAGCATTCCCTGAAGTATGGTTGTACTTCCTTGGTGCATTGTTCATAGGCGTTGTGATGTTCTTACCGAATGGTTTAGCTGGCCTATATGAAAAATATGTTCGCCGACTTATCTTCAAAGATAAAAAAACAACGGCTTCGCCTATCCCCCATCAACCCACGGAGTCCAAAAAAGATAGCAATATTGAAGTAGAAGGAGGTGTGAAATGAGTAAAGTCGGCGTAGAAATGGCAAAACCTGTACTTGTAATTGAAGATCTCACAGTCTCGTTTGACGGCTTTAAAGCCGTCAGCGATCTCAACTTCTATCTCGATAAAAACGAAGTTCACGTGGTGATCGGCCCTAATGGTGCAGGTAAAACAACAGTGTTAGATTTGATTTGCGGTAAAACTAAAGCAACTTCTGGCACGATCAAATTTAATGATATTGAACTGACTAAGCTCAAAGAGTTCGAAATCGTTCGTAAAGGTGTCGGTCGTAAATTTCAAAATCCCAATATTTACGAAAACCTTTCAGTCTATGACAACCTCGAAATGTCTTTCCCACGTGGTCGTAATGTGTTTGGGGCTTTGTTCTTTAAGCGAACCAAAGATGTCGAAGAGCGTATCCAAGAAGTCGCTTCAAAAATTTTCCTCACTGATTTATTACACACCTCCGCAGGCCTATTGTCTCATGGACAAAAACAATGGCTTGAAATAGGGATGTTGCTTATGCAAGACCCCGAGTTGTTAATGCTGGATGAACCTGTGGCAGGCATGAGTGTTTCTGAGCGCGAACAGACAGCACAACTGCTTCGTGAAATCAGTAAAGGACGCTCAGTCCTCGTGATTGAGCACGATATGGAGTTTGTAAAAACCATTGCAGATAAAGTGACAGTATTGCACCAAGGGAAAATCCTCGCAGCAGGAAAAATGGATGATGTGCAAAGTGATCCAAAAGTCATTGAAGTCTATCTCGGACACTAAGGAGGCCTTATGAGCGGATTATTAGAAATTAGTTCTTTGTGTTCAGGTTATAAACAAAGCCAAGTCATTCATGATCTAGAACTTAAAATTCAACCCAAAGAAATTGTGGCGATTATGGGGCGAAATGGGATGGGAAAAACCACACTGTTTAAAACCCTTATCGGTGATATTAAAAATACTCAAGGCGAAATCAAGCTCGATGGTAAAAACTTAGAAAAGCTTGACCCGTATCAACGTGTGGAAAATGGTGTTGCTTATGTTCCTCAAGGTCGTATGATTTTCTCAACCATGTCTGTTCTAGAGAATATTCAAACAGGTCTCCCTGCGTCTGCCCATGGCAAAGTACCTGACGATCTGTATGAGCTTTTCCCTGTACTTTGGGATATGCGTAAACGCAAAGGGGGAAATTTATCTGGTGGACAACAGCAACAATTGGCAATTGCACGTGCACTCGCCACCAATCCCAAAGTATTGCTGCTCGATGAACCTACCGAGGGAATCCAGCCCTCGATTATTAAAGATATTGCGAAAACGCTAAAAGAAATTCGCGATCAACGAGACCTCACTATCGTGGTCTCCGAGCAAGTACTGAGCTTTACTATGGCGATGGCAGATCGCTTCTTGGTCATCGATAAAGGACGTTTTGCTTATGAAGATGTCAGAGCGAATGTCGATGAAGCAACCATTAGTAAATATCTTTCAGTTTAAAGCACGTCATCTCATCAACTCTTAATTTGGCATTTCCCTCGATTTTTCGGGGGATTTTTTGACCATTTGTTGGAGTGGTATTGTTATTTCGATCTAAAAACTTATTTGAAATATCGCTTCATATACGCAATTCACCGTATTTTGCATCGATCAATTTCACGCGAAACTCCTTATATAGATTTTAATTTTAAAGATATGGGGAGTAAGTTGAATGCGTCACGGTGATATCTCAAGTAGTCCTAATACAGTGGGTGTAGCAGTGGTGAACTATAAAATTCCACGCCTGCACACTAAAGCAGAAGTACTTGAGAATGCAAAAAAAATTGCTGAAATGTTGAAAGGGATTAAGCAAGGTATTCCAGGTATGGATCTCATTGTTTTCCCTGAATACAGCACCATGGGCATTATGTATGATCATGATGAAATGATGGCAACTGCAGCCACAATCCCAGGTGATGAAACGGCAATTTTCTCTCAAGCTTGTATTGAAGCAAATGTTTGGGGCGTATTCTCAATTACTGGGGAACAGCACGAAGAACACCCGCATAAAGTGCCATATAACACCTTAGTGCTCATCAATAACAAAGGTGAAATCGTTCAAAAATATCGCAAGATTATTCCATGGTGCCCAATTGAAGGCTGGTGCCCTGGAGATACGACTTATGTGACAGAAGGCCCTAAGGGCATCAAGATGTCACTCATTATCTGTGACGACGGCAATTACCCTGAAATTTGGCGCGACTGTGCGATGAAAGGTGCTGAACTTGTGGTGCGATGCCAAGGTTATATGTACCCGGCTGATGAACAGCAAATCAATATGGCCAAATGTATGGCTTGGGCAAATAACGTTTATGTCGCTGTTGCCAATTGTACTGGATTTGATGGGGTGTATACCTACTTCGGACATTCGGCAGTGGTCGGCTTTGACGGACGTACATTAGGTGAATGTGGTACGGAAGAAAATGGTATCCAATACGCACAGTTATCACTCACAGAAATACGTGATGCACGTAAATACGATCAATCACAAAACCACTTGTTCAAGCTGCTACACCGTGGTTACACAGGCGTATACAACAATGGTGATGGTGATAAAGGGGTTGCCGATTGTCCATTCGACTTCTACAAAACATGGGTCTTAGACGCACAAAAAGCACAGGAAAATGTTGAGCAGTTTACGCGTTCAACCATTGGCGTTGCAGAGTGCCCAATTGGCAACTTACCTCACGAAGGGTTAGAGAAAGAAGCTTCTTAAAGAAGCTTCGTCCGACTTGATTTCAGGAGGTTTCGAACATGACATTTGCCAGTGACCGTATACATGCCAATCAGGAAAGTTTGGCAAAACAACGCTATGACATGCAAAGCAAGGAATGTATTGCACGTACTTCCCGATTCAGTTTTGAACCAGATGCCGTGATGACCCATCTACGTGAACATATTATTGGACAAGAAGCCGCACTTGATGAAATTGAAAATATGCTCACCACAGTGAAAGCAGATTTTAACGCAGCTCATCGTCCTTTAAGTGTCACACTGATGTTAGGTCCTACCGGTGTAGGAAAAACTGAAACAGTCCGCCTCATTGCTGAAGCGATACACGGTAAAGCTGATGCATTCTGTCGAATTGATATGAATACATTGGCACAAGAGCATTATGCAGCCGCCCTGACAGGTGCCCCACCAGGCTATGTCGGCTCTAAAGAAGGAAATACTTTATTCGATGAAGCCCTGATTCAAGGGAGTTTCTCCAAACCTGGCATTGTTCTCTTTGATGAAATTGAAAAAGCCAGTACTGAAGTCATTCGAGGGCTACTCAATGTGCTTGAAACAGGAACTTTAAAATTAACTGCGGGTACAAAGGTTTTAGACTTTAAAAACTGCATGATTTTTATGACCAGTAATGTGGGTGCTAAAGATGCTCAAAAGCGTCTGAAACAACTCAGTCAATTACCAAAACCACTCCAGAATTTAGCCAAGCATTTGAAATTAGATGACAGTGAAATCACGACAAAAGCACTCGATAAAAAGTTTGATCCTGAGTTTCTAAATCGCATTGAGCGAATCTTACATTATCAGCCAGTTGAATCTGATTTTGCTGCAACCTTAGTCCAACTCGAAATTGACAAAATGAACCAACGTCTAAAAAAGCAAAGTCGAACCATTGCTTTGACCGATGCTGCCATTCGATTCCTGAGTTCAGGACATGATGTTCGATTTGGTGCTCGGGGTTTAAGCCGTCGTTTTAAAGTGTTAGTTGAACCTGAACTCGCGAAAGCTTTTCTAAACAACAAGCACATTAGTGAATTCATCATCGATTACGACAATACGAAGCTTCAAATTCAGATGATTGAGCCTGCAGTGAAACAACTTGATCCGTTACTGATACACGAAGCATCACAACAACACTGAGACCTAAACTTTATTTGACCTCAATACAGGGGATACATTATGCAACATATTAAAATCAAACCAGGAGTTCCACTTGCGGAACAAGCCGAAATTGGTCACAACCGTTGGCACCCAGACCTACCTTTTCTAACATCAGTAAAACCTGGTGAAGAAATTCTGATTGAAAGTTTGGATTTCCTTGACGCACAAATTAAAGATACTGACGATATTTCTGATGTTAAAAATGTGGATTTAACACGTGCTCATCCTTTAACAGGTCCATTCTATGTTGAAGGTGCGGAACCAGGTGATTTGTTGGTCATTGATCTACTAGACATTCAACCGATTTCTGATGTGGGTTTTTCGGGTGTTTTTGCCAAGGAAAATGGTGGTGGCTTCTTGGCGGACTATTTCCCAGAAGCAGATAAAGCTATTTGGGATTTGAAAGGTTTATTTGCAACTTCACGTCATATCCCTGGTGTACGTATTGCAGGTTTAAAACATCCTGGCTTGATGGGAACCCTACCATCACATGATTTACTGAAAGAATGGAATCGCCGTGAAGCATTGCTCGTTCCTAAAGGTCAAGCAAACCCTCCTGATCCACGTACAGCCGTTCTGCGTGGTGTAAAAGGTCCCGAATTTGATCGTATGGCGGCTGAAGCCGCACGCACAGTTCCTCCACGTGAACATGGAGGTAACACAGACATTAAAGACCTTGCTGCAGGAAGCCGTATTTACTTCCCTGTTTATCAAAAAGGTGCTGGCTTCTCAATGGGCGACCTCCACTTCTCACAAGGTGACGGTGAAATTGGTTTCTGTGGTGCGATTGAAATGGATGGCGTTACACGTGTCGGTTTCGATTTAATCAAAGGTGGGATGGAAAAATACAATATTGATTCACCTATCTTTGTTCCAAGCAATGTACGTCCAAATTATGATCAATGGCTGACTTTCGAAGGGATCAGTGTTGAAGATGGTGTAAATCACTATCTCGATGCGACAGTGGCTTACCGCCAAGCATGTCTAAAAGCCATTAAGTATCTTGAAAATTTTGGCTTTACTGGGTCACAAGCCTACATGTTACTTACCGCTGCACCGGTTGAAGGTCGTATCGGAGGTATTGTAGATATTCCAAACTGTGCATGTACCGTCTCACTCCCAACCTCCATTTTTGAACAAAATATCTTGCCGCAAGGTGCTTTAAATGACGATAAATTTTGGGGGCATAAACGCTAATTAGCGCATTATTGTTGTTACAGGTTTCACCATTTTACGGGGTAGCTTGAGTAAGCATGCGAGCTACCTCCTTTTTAACTTTTAAACATGCACATGCTTAAAAATAAGTAGGAGCACGACCATGCCATTATACGATTTCCGCTGTGAGCACTGCGAAGGAATTTTTGAACAACGTGTGCCTATTTCTAGGATTGCAACTGACACCATCGAATGCAAATACTGCCAACAACCCACCTTAGCGAAACCGATGATTACTGGCAGACAACAAATCAACATGAAGACCAAATGGCGCCCAGGATCAGGTGCAGAACAACTTGCAGGACCTTTAGTGGGCGGTCCAGGTACCAATAAAAATAGTACACGCAGTTCAGTGCTACACAACTGTCGTGGTGTGAATTGTTCACTCTGTGAAGTATAAAAAAGCCCGCATCTGCGGGCTTTAATGCTCGTGTCTGCAGAAAATTAAACGACTAATTCAGCTAAGTTGCCTTTTTGTTCCAACCATTCTTTACGATCACTTGCGCGTTTCTTGGCTAATAATTTATCTAATAAACCTGAAGTAAAATGCACATCATCCAAATCTAGTTGCACCAAACGACGAGTATTGGGATCCAATGTTGTTTCACGGAGCTGACTTGCATTCATCTCACCCAAACCTTTAAATCGTGTGATTTGTGGGGATTTAGTTTTGGCTTTTTTCAATATGCCTTCTAATTCTTCTTCGTCAAGCGCGTAATGCACATCTTTACCGTCATCAATACGGAATAAAGGTGGCATCGCAACAAATAAGTGCCCTGCTTCAACTAGGCTTGGGAAGTGCTTCACAAATAATGCACATAGCAAAGTCGCAATATGTAATCCATCTGAGTCTGCATCGGCAAGAATACAGATCTTGCCATAGCGAAGTTCAGACAAATCATCAGAACCCGGATCGACTCCTATTGCGATTGCAATATTATGAACCTCTTGAGAAGCAAGTACTTCATCTGAAGAGACTTCCCAAGTGTTTAAAATTTTTCCGCGGATCGGCATAATCGCTTGGAAATTCTTATCACGCGCCTGTTTGGCAGATCCTCCAGCAGAATCACCTTCCACAATAAATAGTTCTGACTCTTCCAAACTATGTCCCACACAATCAGATAATTTGCCTGGTAAAGTTGGACCTGAAACGATTTTTTTGCGCTCAACTTTCTTTGCAGCTTTTAAACGACGTCCCGCTTTTGAAATCGCCATTTCAGCCAATTGCATTGCAATTTCTGAATTTTGATTCAACCATAAGGCAAAAGCATCTTTTGCGATGTTCTGCACAATCCCAGAGGCTTCACGACTTGAAAGACGCTCTTTGGTTTGACCTGAAAATTGTGGCTCTTGAAATTTCAAAGACAGAATATAGTTCACGCCATCCCACACATCTTCCGCTGAAAGTTTCATATTACGTGGTAAGAGATTACGTAACTCACAGAACTCACGGATCGCATCCGTCACACCTGAACGAAGACCATTCACATGTGTGCCACCTTGCGCCGTTGGAATCAAGTTCACATAAGATTCTTGAATGCTCTCTCCGCCTTCAACATTCCAACAAATCGCAAACTCCGCACTGGCACGTTCCGCGTCACCTGTAGCGACAAATGCAGGCATAGGGATGATTTCACGATCTTCCAACTCATCCATCAAATAATCGACGAGACCATTTTCAAACTGCCAAGTGATCTTTTCGTCGTTAATTTCATCAACATAATTGATTTGTAAGCCAGCAGCTAATACCGCCTTCGCTTTTAAATTATGTTTAAGCGCCTTTAATGCAAATTTAGGAGAATCAAAATATTTCGCTTCAGGCCAAAAGTGAACTGAGGTACCCGATGCACGTTTAGGTGCTTTACCTTCCAAAACTTCAAGTGGTGCCGTTGCTTCACCTTGCTCAAAAGCCATTTTGTATAAATTACCTTGGCGCTGAACTTGGACTTCCACACGTGTGGAAAGCGCATTTACAACAGAAATACCAACCCCGTGCAAACCACCAGAGAATTGATAATTATCTGTGCTGAATTTTCCCCCTGCATGCAGTTTAGTCAGAATAATTTCAATGCCGCTTTGACCATATTCAGGATGAATATCAACTGGCATACCACGCCCGTTATCTTCTACTGACAATGAACCATCTTTATACACAGTCACTGTAATTTTATTCGCGTGTCCTGCCAATGCTTCATCGACCGCATTATCAACGACCTCTTGCGCCAAATGGTTTGGACGTGTGGTATCGGTATACATGCCTGGACGACGGCGTACAGGATCTAAACCAGATAAGACTTCAAGGGATTGGGCCGTATATTGAGACACGTTGAATTGTTTCCTTATTTTAAGCTGTCAGCTAAAAACTGATATACCAAGGGTATTTTATCCGCGAAATCATCCATCGCGTGATTGCCATATGTTTCTGTAATGAGAAACGCTTGATGACCATTGCAATTATAATAACGTTCCGCTTCACGATAATCCAAAACTTCATCACCTTGTTGTAACAAGACCAAGATTTTGTCTGCATCTTGCACAAACGGAACTGCCATATGCTCCAATTGATCAAGCTGAGCTTCATCTAACGACCAATTCGCAGTGACTGGATAAGGAAACTGCGCCGTTGAAAACAAGTTTCTAAATAATTTCCATGGTTGCATAGCGGGATTAATCAGTACAGCTGCGACTCCATGTTTCGCGGCAAGCTGCGTCGCATAAAATCCACCTAAACTGCTCCCAATCAAAACGACATTTGACATAGACTCGATGAGTGTCGAAATCGAAGTCATGACCTGATCAGGCGGCATATTTAAATCGGGCAAATGCACTTGTACATGTTCATGTCTTTCAAAATACTGACGAATCAGTTGCCCTTTAATCGAAAAAGGACTACTTTGAAATCCATGTAGATAGATAATATTCATGAACTGATTAATTGCATTTTCCTCAAAATTGTTCTAATTTTTATTGTGAATCAGATCACATATTTGTTTCTCTTTTGTACGATAACAAATATTGTCAGACAAAAAAATTAGAGCCGATCTGAAATCAAAGTTATCTTAAAAATTGTTCGGGATGAACAACATAAGATAAATACAAGGAATTTTATACAGTGATCATTGCTAAAAATAAAGTGTCTTTAGATGATCATGCACTATCAGGATAAGACTAGATGCCGAGTTTAACGCCACTACATGAAACCTATTGTAAATGGGATCGATCTCCTCCAAGTCAGGCCGATGTGCTTGAAGGTTTGGCACAACTGGTCAGCACTCCAATTAACCTTGCTGTTCAAAATCTCATTCAATCACTTCAACGTGAAGTGCTCTTAACCGTATTTGGTTTAAGTAAAAAAACATCAAAAGAATTTCAAAAGAAAACCTACGTTCGAAAGTTATATCAATTTTCATATGACACGCTTCTAAATTACGGAAATTATTTGGTCGCACCAGCCCTGCGCAAAATCATTGATCAATTTCCGAAACTCCATGATAAACCCCTCACGCCAAAAATGATTTTTTTGGTCAGTGCTCTTAATGGCGTGATTGGCGACTATTTACTCAAAAATCAAAATCCGTTGGCGATTACAAGTAATCTGTATGATCACTATGGAGAGTTACAACAGGGTGACCTGTCAGGTCGTGTCGTGATCTTTTGCCATGGTCTGTGCATGAATCATCTTGATTGGACCAATCGTAACTATGGCGGTATTGGTGAAAAACTGCTTGCACAACGCGACAACAACACCATGCTTTATTTGCATTACAACACTGGTCGCAGAATTTCAGCGAATGGTCGTTCGTTGGCCAATATGCTTGAAGACTTGGTAAAGCGCAATCCACGTATCACCAGCCTTGATTTAATCGGTCACAGTATGGGTGGTTTGGTTTCTAGAAGTGCTTTGTTTTATGGTAAACAAAATCTCCATCAATGGTTTCACATGGCAGAGAATTTGGTCTGCTTAGGTTCTCCACATCATGGTGCGGTTCTAGAACGTATTGGCTTTGCCGTTCAAGAAAAAATTGGACACTTTCCCGTCATCAAGTTAGCCAGCCACATTGTGAATATTCGCAGTGATGGTATTTTGGATTTACGCCATGGTAGTGTCCGTGATGATGACTGGGAACACAATCATGCTCGTATTGGCATGATGGATGATAATCGTAAACCTGCACCGCTGCCTTCACATATCAATACATTCTTAGTAGCTGGAACAATTGAGTTTGAAAATCGTAAAAATCGTACACTCAAAGTCATTGGCGATTACTTAGTGAGTGTGCAAAGTGCTTTGGGTGAGCATCCAAATCCGCGATTCCAACTGAAATTGCCAGAATCACATAAAGCGGTGTTCTACGGGCTCAATCATATGGAGATTCAATACCATTCCAGTGTTGCTGAGCAAATCGTTAAATGGTTCTATCCACATCACGATGAATTAGCTGAAGAGCAAATCCGTAAATATTTAATCAAATTAGAAAGCATGGAAGGAATCGTAGAAACCTGACCATCTTCAATAAAAAAGCCAACTATTAGTTGGCTTTTTTATTTTAAGCAGGATACTTTCTGAATAACTGCCAAATCGAGATGATCAGCAAAATACTAAAAAATACCAAAGACCATACAGGTAAAGACTGACCTAGGAAAGTCCAGTCTACTACCGCACATTCGCCTGATCCTGACAGCACTTGTTGAAGCACTGTTTTAAGCGGCAAAGCATCTACCAAATAATCTAAACCAGGCCCACAACTTGGCACTTTATCTGGAGGTAAACTCTGCAGCCAGACATGACGTGCAGCAACACCCGCTGACCATAAAATCGATAATGTCCCTAGGAAAGCATATGCTCGTTTTAAACCATTACGGACGGGATTGTGTAGAACCGCAATAAAAGAAATCAGTCCCAGTCCGATCAGACCTAACCGTTGAAATACACACAATGGACAAGGCTCAAGTCCTTGGACATGTTCGAGATACAACGCGAAGGCCATTCCAATCACGCTGGCTACAAACAACAGACCACTCACCATGCGATAATTTTGCCACTGCATATACTTTCCTCAATATTTTTATCGATATGCTTTTAAATATTCTTTAAAGCTTAGACTGCACTCTGCTTCCAACTGTTGTTGCTGTTCAAGTGATTGCACTGTGAGTTGTTCAAAATAGGTGACTTTATCCTGAGATAACACATAATTTTGATAATGATCAGCATGTTGATGCGCGAGCACACTACCTAAGCTCCAAGTACCACTATGTTTTACTGTATCATCTACTATTTTCGCAGAGAAGGTTTCATCCACTTCATCTACTCGTGATTGCATAATTTGCATTGCATCAGAATACAACGAGGTCGAGTGAGCTTGATCTAACGTTTCTGCTAAAGGCTGCATCTGTTTGAGATATTGATTTGCCCATGTCTCAATTTCAATTGATTGACCATTTTCAACAATGGCAGCATTTGGTGCACGCCCACGATTCACAACTTCTTGCTGGTTTTGTTCAATCACTTCAAGTTCATCATCTAGCAGTTCAGGACTGTCTTTTAATAAACAATAAAGCGCTAATACCTCAAGGAAGCCTGCAGTATCTTCATTGATACCAATTGGGCTGTATGGATTCACATCTACTGCGCGCAATTCTACATACCCTACACCACGGTTTGCTAATGCATCAGATGGTGTTTCACCAGACTGTGGTACTTGTTTAGGACGTACAAGACTGTAGTACTCGTTTTCAATTTGCAGTACGTGATCATTAATTTGGATCGGCTCACCCGCTTCGTCATCTAATCCCAAACGACTGAAAGCAGCATAAGACGTTTTCACCGCCTTTTGTAAACCTGCTAAATATCCTTTCAAATCATTGTAATGAATACCTAACTCTTTCTGCGCCGAGTTTTGATATCCAAAGCGCCCCATACGCAATGCAGTGGCATATGGCAAATACAATGTTCCCTTAATTAAAGGCAATAAATGATGTTCACGACCCGTCATAAAACAACGACAGACCGATGGGCTTGCACCTATCAAAAACATAACCAATGGGGTTAAACGAATGAAATTTCGAATTAAAGCGAAATATCGATGGCTGCGATAATCCTGCAAACTGAGCTGTTTTAAAGCTTCATCTTGCTCGTTTGC
The DNA here is from genome assembly GCF_056779735.1 of Acinetobacter sp. 24-47-67. Taxonomy (NCBI): domain Bacteria; kingdom Pseudomonadati; phylum Pseudomonadota; class Gammaproteobacteria; order Moraxellales; family Moraxellaceae; genus Acinetobacter; species Acinetobacter sp. 24-47-67. The sequence continues at coordinate 86,200 of NZ_JBWYIK010000003.1, read as the reverse complement.
TTGCAACTGCTCAAACAACGCATCAGGGAATGAAACATTGTAATGTACACCTGAAATCGTCTGCATACGACGACCATAACGTACACCTAAACCACGACGGTATAAGGTTTTGAATTTACCAATATTGGACGAGCCATATTGCGCAAGACGAATACTTTCTTCTTCATCATCCAACATACATGGCATCGACATTGGCCATAGCTTTTCACCATCTTCTAGATGTCGATGAGTGAAAGCATGAATATCTTCTAAGTAGCTTAATGCTTCAGGAATTGAAGATTGAGGAGGCGTAATAAACTCAAGTAAGGCTTCAGAATAATCTGTCGTAATATGAGGATGAGTTAACGCAGAGCCTAAACCCTTAGGATGATCTTTCTGGGAGATAAAGCCATCACTTTGCATCCTTAGGCTTTCGCGCTCAATGCCTCGTAACATACCTTTAAACACCGTCGAATCCACCCAATTTGGTAAAATTGTTTCAGAGAGCGCTTCGGGTTGACTCATTACTTACTCGCTTATCTAGAAGAACGACTGAGATAAAAAATTATTGATTTATATCAAGTATACCGTGATTTATATTCGCAAATGCAGTTTGCATATACATTTCAGTTGGATAAACCTTTTATTTTGGCAAATTTTTAACACAATCTTAGTCTTTAAGACATCTGAAATTTGTGATTTTATTGCAGAATAAATGCTAACAAACTGTAAAGAATATGAATTATCACAACGTTATAGATTTTTGGTTCAGTGCTGAAACTCAACCGCATTGGTTTGCGAAAAGCGATGCTTTCGATCAACTTATTCAAGCGCAATTTGGTCACACCATCCAACAAGCTGCCGCAGGCGAACTATGGACATGGCGGGAAACTGCTTTAGGACGCTTAGCAGAAATCATTGTCTTGGATCAATTTTCTCGTAATGTTTATCGTGGCAAACCTGAATCTTTTGCCCAAGATCCATTAGCACTTGGGCTAGCTCAAGAAGCGGTTCGTCTTGGCTTAGATCTCGAACTGGAACCTGAACAACGTAGCTTCTTATATATGCCTTTCATGCATAGCGAATCAAAAATCATTCACACTCAAGCACTTCGTTTGTTTGAGGCATTAGGCAACCCTGTAAATTTAGACTTTGAGAAGAAGCATCAAGTCATCATTGAACGTTTCGGTCGCTATCCTCATCGTAATGAAATTTTAAATCGTCTCTCTACACCTGAGGAAATAGAATTTTTAAAACAGCCAAACAGTAGCTTCTAAATTGATATTGATACAACAGACTTCAGGAGAGCGAAATGAAGAACTTATGCATGATTTTGGGATTATCTGGCATGATCCTGCTGTCTGGTTGTGTCACGACGCCAAGTAAACCGCCTACATTTGATCAGCTTGGGCAATTCGCAACTATTCCCTTGAACCAATCAACGTATCGTATTAGTTTTCAAGGCTCATCCAACATGAGCTATGGTACAGCTGAAGAAATAACCTTACTTAAAGCTGCACAAACAACGGTCAAACAGGGCTATCATTTTTTTAAAGTCCAAGATGATCCAAGCAATCGCACACAACAACCACCTCGTCAAGCTGTGGTTTATTCCAATCCTTACCCGTATGGTTATGGATATCGTAGACATCCTATGTTCTTTGATCCTTTTTATGATGTGCCACAGGTGGTCAGTTTAGAGCCAGTTCAAGTAGCCTATACCATCACCTGTTTTAAAGATCAAAAAACAGCACCTCAAGATGCTTTTGATGCACGTTTAATTTTACAGGCCTTAGGGTCTAAATATGGTTTAAGTGCTACAGGCGACGTACTGCCTGTACAAACACAGCCTTCTCTATCACAATAAAATAATATTAATACAACAGCTTACATAGGAATTATGCATGAGTGCATCACCAACAATGACTACCCCTAGTCTGGATCGAAGCAAACGATTTGCCATGATCGCACTGGTTGTCGCTGTATTGGCTTGGATATCGCTCATGGTGGCTGCCAAAATTTTTCCAGAATATGTTTGGCTTATTCATATTTTAATGTTGTCTGCTGAAGCAGGTGTGGTTGGTGGTTTAGCAGATTGGTATGCCATTACGGTTTTGTTTCGGAACCCATTCGGCCGTATCCCTATTCCTAAGTTTTTAAAAGATCACACCGAAATTATTCCACGTAACAAAGCGCGTATTGCAGAATCCATGGGACGTTTTGTTCAAGAAAACTTCCTATCGCCACAGATTGTGGCAAAAAGCTTGAGTCAAACAGATGTGAGTTTGGCAGTAGGACAATGGCTAGCCAATCCAGATAACAATCGTCAAGTGACTCAAGTGATTCAACAGACAGTGCCTAAAGTTTTTGAGTTTGTTGGACAAGAACAAGTCGGTAGGTTTATTCAAACTAACAGTGTGCAATGGGTAAAGAACACTCAAATCAATACCCTGGCCAGTGAAATGATTCGTGCCGTATTAGAAAATGACTTCCACCAAGATGTTTTACAACGTGGTCTCGATGTTGCGCACGGTTGGGTGACTTCACATCCTGAACAAACTCGGGAGCTAACCCGCACCCTATTTAAAGAACTCGGAGTGTGGCGTTTAGCCAAAGGCGCAAGTTGGATCGGTATCGATGTTCAACAAAGAACGATTGACTCTTTAATAGAGCGTGTCGAGTCAATGTTGGCAGATCCAGAGCATCCATGGCGTCAAAAAATTGAGAGTATTGCACAGCATTTAATGACTGAACTGGCAAATCCTGAAAGTCAGGCGAGTCTTAAATTAAATGAAACTAAAAATGCATTGTTAGATAGTCCTCAAGTTTTAAATTTTATTACTGGTGCCGTCGTCATTCTGTGCAATGCCATTCGTGAAGATTTGGAGAAAGCAGATTCAGGTATAGCTGAAAATTTACGTGTTGCGATTCAACAAGTCGGTCAAAACATCATTTCCAATCCTGCATTACGCCAATTATTAAATGAAAAAATGAGTTCAATGGCAGTCAATCTCAGTGATCAATACAGCGAAAAAGTCATTTTATTTATCAGTGAACGCATTCACGAATGGGACTCACGAGAAATGATCGATAAAATTGAAAATGAAGTCGGTGGTGACTTACATATGATTCGCGTCAACGGTGTTGTCGTTGGTGCATTTATCGGTTTAGTGTTAGGGATCATCCGAGCAGCAGTTGAATTTTTGATTTAACTTAGAAATGAAATTTAAATTTGGTCGCTGACTAAAATTGAATTCATTGTGAATTGACGTCATCAAAAAGCCCATTTCTGCATGAATGGGCTGTATTTATTATTCTTAATCCATTTAAAGAACTAAGCTATCACTAGAGTCATTCCTATCTGCTTCATCTTATATAAACCATAATAATATTATAAGGTTACATAATTTTTTTACGATTTAAATGTGAAATAATATCTTGATAAGAGTCTACTTTACAAAAATAAGCTGGGGAGTTCTTTCTCACGTCTTCTGAGGGTTGAAATAAAAAACCATAATCAACTAAATGCAACATCGAAAAATCATTGAATGCATCACCGATCGCAATACTATTGGTCATTGAAACGTTTTCTTTTTGGAACTTTACAATAATTTCATGTTTCCCTTTATCTCGTGTATACAGAACATTTTCTATAAATCCATCTGGTCCAATTTCTAAGTGATGACAATATGTATTTTTAACAGGAAGATTTAATTTTTCAAAAAAGGGAAGTAAAAACTCATAAAAGCAATCTGAAATAATGTTAACTTCAAAATTTTCAGCCTTTTGCAAATATTCTAAAAACTCCTTAGCATCTGGAATGACATCCAGTTCTTTAATGTCATCGATTAATTGTTTTAAAGGAATTTTATTTTCTTTCAGTAAATTAATTCTAAATTCCATCAGAGACTTATAGTCTGCGACTTCTCGAGTTGTAATCGCCAACTCTGGGATATTGTATACATTTGAAAAGTGTTTCCATATTTCAGGGACAAGAACACCTTCCATATCGATAAAAGCCATCTTTTTCATATTGCTACCCTATTATTGAAATTTAGCAAACAGAAGTGCTATCCCTAGCAGACATAATACAGTTCCAATCACTCTGTTAATCTGTACTTGCTTAGCTAACATTTTCTGTCTTAAAACAATCGATGAAAAAAGCAAAGCCACCAATCCAAACCATAAAAAATGAGCAAAAGACATAAATAGCCCATAACCGACCAGAATCGCTTTCGGCGTACTCACACTGATGATCTGAGTGTATGTACTAATCACAAATAAAGTCGTTTTAGGATTAAGTGCATTGGTGAAAAAGCCATATTTCACTGCTTGAAAAGGATTAATTGCAGCAGTTGATGACGTCTCGACAACCGGACTTTGTACAAAAGTTTTATAACCGATATAGATGAGATAGATGGCTCCAATATACTTCACAATATTTAGAATTTGAGGTGTATACGCCATGACAAATGCGACAGCAATGAGCGTATAAGTCACATGAATCAACACACCTAAAGAAATTCCCAGTGAAGTGAGAACACCTATCCTTCTACCATATAAGTAACTGTTTTTTGTCACGATAGCGAAATCAGCACCAGGACTCACAACAGCGAGTATGGTGATGAGAATAACTGCTATAAACTCACCCATTCATTATGCCTTTTTAAACGTGATCACTAATACATCTCTTAATCCAATATCACCCAACGTAAAATCATTGACTTTGATTTCCGTTACGCTGTGATAGACCTGATGATCATCCACAAGTGCGATATCTAAAAAATTTTCAAGCATAAGTTCTGCTTTCAAATTCTTATTCAAGTCATAAATTCGGGTCATTCCACCTTGAACATTTTGACGGTTGATCATGGCCATTAAAACGAAATCCACCCCATCGCGATGTATCCCCTCAGGGGTTGGCTTACCACTATCGTTAAATTTTGCTTCAATGCGAAATTGATGCGCTTCGATAAACCAATTTTCAGTTTCAATTTCTGAAAAGGTGAGATATGCGAATTGTAGTAAATTTCTAAAAATTGGATTTTCAATTGTATTTTTATCAATCTCTGAAAAATATCTCGCAATTCCACCATTCAAAGTGTTGTATTCAATCGTCTGAAAATGAGGAATATAAGAATTTTTCAGTAAAATTTTATGCTTATCATTAATAGTAAAAGTTGCATGTTTTCTTGTTCGATATTTACCTTTATCCGACATAAATTGATCTAAATCTAGAGCGTTCCAACTGTCTATAAAATCACTGACATCTTGCTCATTAACATCGTGGAAATTATTATTTTTCTGTATTTCTTGGAATGTATTTAAATCAATAAACGTATAACCCTTGTTGATTATCTCTTTTGAATATGTGTATTCATCGAGATGCTGCTTGTTAAATGGACTGAATTTTAATATATTTTCCATTGTATTAGCTTTATTTTGCTTTTGGTAATCTTCATTTTGAACAAAAGTTAAAAAAATAAAATCAATAAAATCGACTAAAAATACATGAGTTTTTAGAATGATAGAAAAAATATCTTTGAATTCACTGAAGTTTTTTTATTTTGTCGCTAAATACAGCAGTGTCACGATTGCAGCAAAGAAATTATTTGTTACGCAAAGTGCCGTCAGTAAGCAAATTTACAATCTCGAAGAAATATTAAATATCACATTATTTGAACGACGAAATAAAACCTTGATACTCACCAAAGAAGGAGAAACTCTTTTTCATTGCGCTCAGAATATTTTCAATCGATTGGATGATTGTTTAATTGGACTAACTCAAAATAAAACTGAAAACAAACAATTGGTACTGTCATGTGAACCAACCATTTCGATGAAGTGGTTAATTCCACGACTTGTTGAATTTAAAAAACTTGGACATGATTTTGAAATAGTTTTGCTCACAGGTGGTGGTGTAGTCGACTTTGAAAAAGATAATATCGATATCGCTATACGAAGAAATGATTTTGAATGGGGGTCGCATCTGTTTAGTGAGAAAATTGGCGATGAATATATTGTGGCAGTCCAAGCATCTCACCACCCTAAAACCAAAGAATTGTTAATTTCTAAATCACGCCCTTATTTTTCAAAAAAATTACACCAATTGGATGAACTCAAAGATATTTTGAAGAAACATTCCAAAATAGAATTAGAGCATTTTTACTTATGTTTAGAAGGCTGCTTGGCTGGCTTAGGAAAGACGATCATTTCTATCTACATGATTGAAAAAGAATTAGAGCTCAAGTCTGTAAAAAAAATAACACCAATTCTTCAGGATGGTTCTGCCTATTATCTACTGTCCCATACTAGATTTATTGAAGATCCTCGGAAGATTATTTTTTTAAATTGGTTAAAAAATGAAATGAAGCAAAGTCAGATCAATCATTTTTAACATGAGATCACATAGATCATCTAAGGTTTTAAACTTAATTGAAGATCATTAGAATCTTATGAGAATTAAAACGAATATGTCGCAGATATTTGTATTTAGTGCAGGCATTTCAACTGCTAAACTACGAAGAAACGGGCTAAATATTACTATCCAGCATGATTAAAATTGAATCTAAATTACCAGACTTAGGTGTCACTATTTTTAGCGTGATGTCAGCACTCGCCCAAAAGTTGAACGCGTTAAATCTTTCTCAAGGTTTTCCTGATTTTCCACCTCCTCCTGAATTAATTGCAGCTTTAGCTCAAGCCACACAACAAGGCTATAACCAATATCCACCTGGTGACGGTCTGCTGAGTTTAAGACAAAAAATTGCAGCCCAATTCTGCCAACGAGACCAAGTCGATTTAGACCCGATCAGCGAAATTACCATTACACCTGGTGCAACGACTGCAATTTTGTGTGCGATTCAAGCTGTTGTAAATGCTGGAGATGAAGTAATTATTTTCGATCCTGCTTATGACAGTTATGCACCTGCAGTGAAACTCGCTGGGGCGCAAGCGATCCATATCAACTTGGTACATCCAGACTTCCATGTTGACTGGAATGTGGTGAAAGATCGAATAAATGAACGAACGCGATTAATCATTGTAAATACACCACATAATCCCTCAGGTGCAATTTGGTCCAAGCAAGATTGGCAACAACTGATCGAGTTGATTCAGGATAAAAACATTTGTGTACTTTCTGACGAGGTCTATGAACATTTAGTGTTTGATGGTCAACAACATTATTCTGCGCTTAGTTTTCCTGAACTTCGAGATCGTAGTTTTGTGATTGGTTCATTCGGAAAAACGTTTCATGTTACTGGTTGGAAAACTGGATATTGCGTTGCACCTCAGGCACTGATGAAAGTATTTCGTCAAATTTATCAATTTGCCAATTTCTGTGGTGTCCATCCGATTCAAGTCGCGCTTAATCAATTCATCGAACAACATCCTGAACATATTTTAGATCTCCCCAATTTTTATCAAGCTAAACGTGACTTATTCATCCATGGAATTCAACATTCAAAATTTCAATATCTGCCGTCACCAGGAACTTATTTTCAAAACTTAGATTTCAGTACACTAAGACCTGAGCTCACAGATATAGAAATGTGCCAATATCTTGCAGAACAACACAAACTGGTAGCTATTCCTATATCAGTGTTTTATCAACAGCCACCTCAAGATCTGAAGCTCATTCGGGTCTGTTTTGCAAAACGAGAGGAAACCTTGCATCTTGCAGGAGAAATTTTAACGAAGGTTCAATCACAATAACGAAAAGAGACGAGACGGATTACTTTATTACTAAAGCAATTTGAATGATAAGGTGTTAAGGTCAATCCGTTGATATAGAAAACAATAATGGATAAGACTTATATATGGCGAGAACCTTACGGCCGATTGATGAACCTGGTTTCTGGAAAGTTTTTTTAGTTTTTTTAGTTCCGCTGATTGCAACCAATATCCTGCAAAATTTATCAGGCACAATTAATACGATCTTCGTCGGGCAAATGATGGGCGTCCAAGCAATTGCTGCTGTTTCCGTCTTCTTCCCTATTTTGTTCTGTCTCTTGGCTTTCGTAATTGGGCTTTCGGCTGGCTCGACGGTATTGGTTGGTCAAGCGTGGGGAGCACAAAATTTAGAAAAAGTAAGAGCGGTTGTCGGCTCTACTATTTTTATGACATTGATCGGCGGGACGATTATTGCCATTTTAGGTGTTCTATCTGCACGCCACATTCTTGAGTCCTTGGGCACAGACCCAAGTGTCATGCATTTATCTTTGCCTTATGTTCAATGGATGTTAGCAGGTAGCCCACTCCTTTTTATTTATATTATTTATACCTCTATTTTACGTGGTGTCGGTGATAGCATTACACCTCTCATCGCTTTGGGAATGACCAGTTTAATTGGGCTCTTTATTACCCCTGTTCTCATCGCTGGATATTTTGGATTTCCTCAATTGGGTATCATTGCACCTGCCATCGCCACGATTGTGGGTTATCTGGCCGTGCTTATTTTTCTGTACGTTTATTTAAATAAAAAAAATCATCCATTACGTCCAGATTTAGCAATGTGTAAACATGTACGCCACAATCCTGAACTAAGCAAAATTATTCTCAGGCTTGGCGTTCCTACTGGCATTCAAATGGTCACGACTTCTGTGGCAGGTTTAGTCATTGTCGGCTTGGTCAATCGCTATGGTTCAGAAGCAACAGCTGCTTATGGCGCAGTCAATCAGGTTTTGAACTATATCCAATTCCCTGCTCTGTCTATCGCAATTGCCGCTTCTATTTTTGGGGCTCAAGCGATTGGTGCAGGTAAAGCGGATTCTTTATCACGTGTAACTAAAACAGCACTGGGCATGAATTTTGTCTTTACAGGCGGGCTCGTAATCTTGGCTTATTTGTTCTCAAAATATCTCATGGCATTATTTATTACAGATGATAAAGTTGTGATACTCGGGCAACAATTATTGTTTATTGTGCTGTGGTCAATTTTATTTTTTGGCGCGAGTGCTATTTTCGCCTCAATTATGCGTGCAAGTGGCACTGTCACTATGCCAATGATCATCAATATAGTGGCCATACTCTGTATTGAACTCCCAGCAGCTTATCTATTTAGCGCATGGTGGGGGCTGGCGGGAATCTGGTACGCTTATGCTTTGGCTTTCGTTTGCTTATGTGTGATACAAGGTTTGTATTATCAATTTGTTTGGAAAAAGAAAACTGTTCAAGTACTGATTTAAATTAAAAATCAAGAAAATAAAAAACCCGCATGACGCGGGTTTTTTTAACGATTATTTAGAATCGAAACGTTTACTCATTTTAGTCGCAAATGCAGTCACTTTTTGATAGCCCGTTGGCATAACACGTTGCATTAAATCAATCACTTTCGCATCGTTACCAATCAGTAAACGACGGCGATCTTTTTGCACTGCTTCTAGAATTTGACGCGCTGCTTCTTCAGGTGGACAACGTAATAACTTATCAAATGTCTGTGCAGATTTCTGTGGATTCATGCCCAAAGATTTTAAACTGTCATTCATTTTTGCAGCTTTCGCAATATTGGTACGAATGCCACCTGGATGTACGCAAAGCGCGCTCACACCCACATTTTCAATATCTAGCTCTTGACGAAGAGATTCAGTGAAACCACGTACAGCAAATTTAGTTGCATTATAAGCAGACTGAGTTGGTTGCGCAGTTAAACCGAATAGACTTGAAATGTTGATAATGTGTCCATCACCTGTTTTCTTAATATATGGTAAGAATTCTTTGGTGCCGTACACGACACCCCAGAAGTTAATGTTAACAATCCATTCCAACTCTTCGTATGTTGCGCCTTCAACGGTCGAACCCAATGCCACCCCAGCATTGTTGAAAATCATGTTCACTGAACCATGATTCTGTACAGTTTCAGCCGCCCATGCTTTAACTTCGTCACGATTCGCAACATCTACTTTCTTGGTTGTGACTCGTACATTTGCATTCTTCGTCAGTTCAACTGTTTCTGCTAAGCCCTTTTCATTTACGTCACTTAAAGACAAATGACAACCTTGCTTGGCCAGTAACACCGCAAGTTGTTGACCAATACCAGAACCTGCACCTGTGATTGCAGCCACTTTGTTTTTAAAATTTTTCATTGTGAATCCTTTTTTTGATTTTTATGCACCACAGCATTGATCTGGGTCATTCATGTTCACTATAATTTTGACAATTATTATTGTCAATGTAACTATCGACCATTTTTATTGTTACTATAGACCAATTTAGTATCTTTAACTGATCAGTACTCTATACTGACCGCAGCATAACACTTTTATAAAAAGACTCGAATTGCTATGAACCCAGAGAACCTCACTCCATCAGAACACGAGCAAGCGATTGAAAAGCCTCCCACAAAAGAGCGTCAATTTAAAGGGATGTCCTTAACTGAACGCAAACAAGCGCGTCGTGAGAAACTTATTGAAGCGGGTATTGAAGCATATGGAACTCATGGTTTTTTCTCAGTAACCGTTAAAGATATTTGCACACAAGCGAAATTAACTGAACGTTACTTTTATGAATCTTTTAAGAAAAGTGAAAACTTATTCCAAACGATCTTTTTAGAACTGATTGAGAAGCTTCAACAAACATTAATGCAAGCTATTATGAAAGCCTCTCCTGAGCCTCTCAACATGATTGATGCAGGTCTAAATGCGTTCTTTAGTTTTTTAGAAGATGATCCGCGTACCGCTCGGATTATTTATATTGATGCAATGCTCGTCCAAGAACTTCATAATCATGCAACCATTCAAGAAACAATGGGCCGTTTCGACCGAATGATTCATGCCTTTGTCACATTAATGATGCCACATACCCATCTCACTGAAAAAGAGATCTCCTTGATTGCAACTGGTCTAAATGGCTATGTCACTCAAGTTGCTGTTCGATGGGTAGTAGGTGGTTTTAAACTTCCACGTGCTGAGGTCGTTCAGGCATGTAAAACCGTTTTTCTCGCCCTATTGAATGATCTAATGAAAAAGTAGCATCAAATTAAGATGAAGAAATTGTGACAAATCGTAAGTAAATTTAAGATATTGATTTAATTTAAAATTAATAAATATCAATGAGACAAAATATCAGCCTAATTGTCACAAAACATTGCTATATTTAACTTCGATTTCCATCTTGCAATGATACTGTCATAATTAATCTTTGTAATAAGCCTGTCATAAATATAAAACGGTTCACCGTTCATCATAGGATATTGCGTTGTGAAAGATGACTACATTTTAATTGTCGACGACGAGCTCCCAATTCGGGAAATGATCCATACTTCTTTAGATATGGCAGGCTTTCAATGCTTGGAAGCAGAAGATGCGAAACAAGCACATCAAATGATTGTTGATCAACGTCCAGCGCTTATCCTACTCGACTGGATGTTACCGGGTGGCGTGAGTGGCGTAGATTTGTGTCGTCGCCTTAAGCGTGATGAAACACTTTCAGAAATTCCAGTCATTATGTTGACTGCGCGTGGCGAAGAAGACCATAAAGTTCAAGGTCTTGATGCTGGAGCAGATGACTATATGACGAAACCATTTTCAACACGTGAGTTGGTATCCCGTATTAAAGCGGTGTTAAGACGTGCAAATGCGTTAAATGGCGAAAAAACCATTGATGCAAATGGCTTAATTCTTGACCCAGTAAGCCAACGTGTCAGCTATAATCAAAATATTCTTGATATGGGGCCAACAGAATATCGTCTATTGGCATTCTTTATGACTCATCCAGAACGTGCCTATACCCGTGCTCAATTACTTGATCAGGTATGGGGTGGAAATGTGTATATTGAAGACAGAACCATCGACGTCCATATCCGTCGCTTACGTAAGGTGCTCGAACCTTATGGTGCAGACCGTTATGTTCAAACTGTGCGTGGTACTGGCTATCGTTTTTCAACACGAGCTGATGTTGCTTTAGGTTAATTTAGATTTTATGTACGAACCCTACCCCGTCCCAGAATTGGCACGTGAACATCAAAAGTTTCTATATAGCAGTTTATGGACTTTTGCCAAGCAAGACTTACGTTTACTGGTATTTCTACTGATTATTGCGGGCTGTATCGGGTTAGGGATTGGCTATCTTTGGATATGCTTAGGCATTGCCTGTCTCATATTTTTTGGTATCCAATTACGCTCATTATATTTAGTCAATGATTGGATTTCGAATCGTCCTTACGATGTACCACCAAATTTAAATGGAATCTGGGGGGCATTACTGTTCAATGTATATCGGGCTCAACGCCAAGAACGTATTGTTCAGTCTGAAATGGTTGGACTGATCGATCGAACTCAATCTTCTCTCGTAGCTTTATCAGAAGCGATTATTCTTACGGATGATTCCCATCAAATCGAATGGTGGAATCCTGCTGCGGAAAAACTATTTGGGATTCAAGCTGTTGATCGTGGCCGTAACCTGCTCACGATTATTCGCCAACCTGATTTTATTGAGTATTTTCATAATACCCATCAAGCACCAGATGGTGTAAAAATTAAATTGGTGAACCATGATAATAAGTATGCGCAAATTAAACTGACTCGCTTTGGCAATGAAAGTCGCCTCTTAGTTGCGCACGACATTACCCGTATGAAAAATCTCGAGCAAATGCGTTCAGATTTTGTTGATAATATTTCACATGAATTAAGAACACCACTCACAGTGTTAAGTGGGTATATCGAAACATTCACAGATCAAGAAGATATCAATCCGCGTTGGAAACGTGCCTTTGAACAAATGCAATCGCAAACTAAACGCATGAATGCATTGGTCAATGATCTTTTGCTTTTGTCTCGTTTAGAAAATGAAAAACAAATTGCGAAAAATCAAATTATCGAAATGCCAAGTTTAATGAACCATCTGTTCGATGACGCGCAAGCTTACAATATTGATTATGGTCATACACTTAACCTTGATATAGACAGCCACTGTGACTTAATTGGTTCAGATATGGAATTGGCGAGTGCGTTTAGTAACTTAATTACCAATGCCATAAAGTACACCCCGAAAGGTGGCACCATTACCATCGGCTGGCATGATGATGGGGAACGTGGCTATTTTTCTGTTCAGGATACTGGTATTGGAATTGATCCAAAACACTTACCGCGTTTAACTGAGCGTTTTTATCGTGTGGATAGTGCACGCAGTCGTCAAACAGGTGGTACTGGTTTAGGCCTTGCGATCGTTAAGCACGTACTTATGCAACATGGCGCACATATTGAAATCGAGTCGAAAGAAAACGAAGGCTCTACATTTATTGCCGTGTTTCCCAAAGAACGCTTGTATAAAATACACGAATAAAAAAAAAGCGCCTTAGGCGCTTTTTTTTATTCAGAAGATATACTCAAATAAGATGACCCAACGCTTCACCCATTACTACAGTTGAGTTCGCCTTGAATGCTTGGTCCCATTGCATTTTATCTTTCTCAAACAAAACTACAGCCGTTGAACCCAAATAAAAACGTCCGAGCTCATCACCTTTTTCAAGTTTCATCGCATGATGGTTCAGCTCTAAGCGACCTGTTGGTTTTACTTTACCTGTCGCAACAGTTTCAATTCCAGCAACAATCATTGCACCAACTAAAACAACAGCCATACGACCAACATCAGTATCGAATAAACATACCATTCGTTCATTACGTGCAAACAAACCCGGAATATTTTCAGCTGTAGTTTGGTTGACTGAAAATAATTCACCTGGAATATATAAAGTTTCAGTCAATGTGCCAGAATAAGGCATATGCACACGATGATAATCACGCGGTGATAAGTACACGGTTGCAAATTCACCATTTTTGAATGGTGCTGCCAATTGAGGATCACCAATTAACTTTTCAACTGAAAAGCTTTGACCTTTTGCCTGAAAAATATCGCCCTCATTGATTTTACCTAATTGTGAAATTGCACCGTCTGCAGGTGACACGACACTTTTAGGATTAGGATCAATTGAACGAACGCCTGTTTTCAAAGAGCGAGTGAAAAACTCATTAAAGGATTTAAATTTCAAGGCATTTTGTTGCTCAGCAATTGACATATCAATGCCATATTTTGCTTTAAATGCTTGAATGACAACATTCTTTAATACTGGGTTTTCACTAGCTGCGACTTTACCCACCAAACGGCTGAGTTTTTGTTGCGGGACGATTTGCTGCGCTTGAATAAATAGTTTCTTTTTTAAATTTGTCAGACTCACTCAGGTGACTCTCCAGTAATGATTGGACTGTCGAGGCGGTTGCCCCACTCGCTCCACGCACCATCATAAGCTTGGATATCCCAACCCAGTAATCGACCAATAATGTAAGCTAAACCTGAACGGTGATGAGACTGACAATATACGACGACTGGCTGATCAAATTGAAAGCCCAATTGTTCTAAACGTTGTTGCGTGCGTTCTAAGGGGTGCAATTTTAAATGATTTTGACGATTAAGTGCAGTACTCCACTCAAAATGTCTAGCCGTTGGAATATGTCCACCACGACGTGCCGCGAGACGTTGCCCGGTATACTCCTCAGCCGTTCGGCAGTCCCATACTTGGCAAGTTTTATTTTCAATTTTTTTTATTAAAGTTGAATAATCAATACGGTGTTGATCAACATTGGATGTCTTAACTTGAAAAAGACATGTGACTGGCTGAACCTCTTCAACTTCTGAAGAAGTAGGATAGTTAGCGCCTAACCATGCATGAATACCACCATTTAATAAACTGGTGTTATAAAAACCCATACAGTGTAGATTCCAGATCAGTCGACCAGCCCATGCCCCACCTTCATCATCATAGACCACGACATGATGCTCAGGTGATATGTTTAATATCTGGACTAGCTGCTGAAGCCCTTCATCATCAGGCAATAAACCCGTAGTTTGTTCCTCTTGGCGCACTAAAAATTTTGGCTTCAGATGTATAGCATGCGGAATATGTAATTGCTCATAGACCGAACTTCGGGTCAAATCAACAATACGTAACTTTTCACTTCCTAAATGAGGAACAAGTTGTTCTGCTTCAATGAGCAGACCGAAATCAAAAGCGTTAGTGGTCATATTTATTGAATAGTTCTATTGGCCTTGTTCAAATCTTAGCACAAGACTTTTTCAAAATTATTCTGATTTTTTGCATGGTATTAGCAAAAAATCAGAAAAGGGAAATTATGATTAAGGAGACTCAACATCAAATACCTGACGCAAATATGCGAGGAAGGTATCATTATCAGTCATCGTTTTTCCTGGACTATCAGAGAGTTTAGCTACCGATTGACCATTGCATTCGACTAACTTTAAAACAATATTCAAAGCAGTTTGTCCCATATCATTGGTGAGGTTAGTACCAATCCCGAAACTGACTTGGAAACGATCTTTAAAATATTGATGCAAATCCCATGCCTTCTCTAAGTTTAGACCATCACTGAAAGTGAGCATTTTAGTTTTGCTGTCAATTTTTAATTTTTTATAATGTGCGTAGGCTTTATCGCCCCACTCATATGGATCACCACTGTCATGTCGTAGACCATCAAACAATTTGGCAAAATACAAATCAAAGTCTCTTAGGAATGCATCCATACCAACAACATCTGTCAGTGCAATGCCTAAATCTCCGCGATATTCCTGCACCCAAGTTTCAAGTGCAGCTTTTTGGAAATCACGTAAGCGAACATCAAGTGCTTGGAAAGCTTGTAAAAATTCATGCGCCATCGTACCAATGGGTGTAATACCCAACTGCTTTGCCAATAAAACATTACTTGTGCCACGAAAAATATGTGGTGCAGCCTTATTAAACTCTTCCACCACATGTTTCTGCCAGTCAAAACTATAGCGACGGCGTGTTCCAAAATCGGAAACAAGAAATGGTGGATCATTCGGTTGTTGACTACTTTCATAGTGTTTCAACAATTCAATTTTAGCTTTAAGACGGCGCTCTCCTTCTGCCAATACCTGCTCATCGCGAATACGACGAAAATAGAGTTCATTGACGATTGCAAGCACGAAAATTTCAAACATCATTGCTTGAACCATAGGTCCTTCGATACGGATATCTAAACGGCCTTGATCATCGATACTGGCTTTAATAAAGCGGCGCTTAAGTTGAAATAATTCTAAATAGTCTACAAAATCACTTTTAATAAAGCGCAAACTTCTTAAATATTGTAATTCATCTTCTTTAAATTTGAGCTGACACAGTAAATCTAACTGTTCGTTCAGTTCCTCTAATATATCCACGAGTGGATAGGCTGTATCTTCAAGGTTACGACAACGAAATTGATAGACACTATCCGTTTGAGGAAATTGATGTAATACCACTTGTAACATCGTGAATTTATACAAGTCAGTATCAAGTAAGGATTGAATAATGGCAGACATATTATTTTTCAGTTTTTAGCAACTTATTGCATTAAAGCATATTTTGTTGCGATTCATAGCTCGTTTTAGTAATTGTCGAAGATTATTCGACTAATTACTAAAACTTAAACTGATTATTTTTTTGCATTGTCTTGACTATATGACTCAGTCAAAGCTTTCAATGCTTTATCTTGCCCAATAACTTTTGCGAATTCTTCTGTGGTCTTGTGTCCTGTCTGTTTTGCTTGAGCATCACAATCGACCTGGCGTAATTGTTTGGCAATCGACCATTCAAGCTTAAAGATAGCACCCATCAAAGCTGTATTACCCTTATTATCACGAGCACAGCGGTCTGCGCCGTTTTCCAATAGAGTCGTTACAATATCTTGATGACCATAGTAGGTCGCCATCATTAATGGTGTAAAACCAGCATGGTTTTTAATATTGACTGGAAAACCATGTTTCAAAAATTCATGAATAACTTCTTTGTTTCCTGTTTTCGCTGCTGCAAAAAATAAGTCAATCACTTCTTTCTGATCTGATTGTTGTGAGCCACTGACAGACGTCGTTTGAGCGTGAAGCATTACTGAACTTAAACTCAGTAAAGCGATTAATAAACTATATACAATATTTTTCATTCTTCCCTCACCTGAGTTTAAATTCGATAACGAATGCCTGTAAAACTCCCCTAGGGTTGCAGGAAAGGAATTGAGTTTTACAGGACTTTTTTGAGGTGACACCTTAGACCCTAATCACCAATTCAAAGACTAATCTTGATTAGTCTTTTAAAGCTGCCGCTTTCGCTTTAACAGTCGCTAAGTTACCGTTTACAGCTTTAGTCATACGTGTGCCGTAATCCGCATCTGCTTTATAGAAATAAGACAACATGATGTGTTTAGTTTCTGAATCTTTTACGTTACCAAGATCAGCTGCTAAGTTCATAATGAGGTCAGATTTCTCTTTAGCAGAGTATGAACGGTATAAATCACCCGCTTGCTTAAAGTTTTGCTCTTTCACACCACGTTGCTGAACTGTGCCAGAAAGTGGAGTTTCAACAGCACGTGCTTTAGGAGTCGATGGTTTTGGCTCCATTCGGCTTGGTTCATAGTTCACGTTAGATGAAGTTGCACCAACATTCATATAACCATCTTGGTTATTGTTGTTCACATTTACCAATGGACGGTTTACTGGAATTTGCTGGTGATTTGCACCCAAACGGTACATTTGTGTATCAGAGTAAGAGAAGATACGACCTTGAAGTAAGCGGTCTTCTGATGGCTCGATACCTGGTACTAAATTACCTGGTGCTAAAGCAACTTGTTCCGTTTCTTGGAAGAAATTCTTCGGCATACGATTTAATGTCAAAGTACCCACTTTTGTTTCTGGTACTAAATCAGTAGGCCAGATTTTAGTTGGATCAAGTGGATCGAAATCGAAGCTATTCAAATCTTTAGGATCCAACACTTGGATATAAAGATCCCATTTCGGGAAATTGCCCGCATTGATGTTCTTATAAAGATCATTCGTTAAGTGGTTGAAGTCTTTACCTTGTAATTCAGCAGCTTCTTTAACGTTTAGACCTTTAACACCTTGCTTAGAACGGAAGTTAAATTTAACGTATTTATATTCGCCTTTATCGTTGTACAATTTAAATGCATGTACACCGAAACCGTCTTGTTCACGGTAGCTCGTAGGAACACCTTGGTTACCATATACATAAGTCAACATATTTGTTGCCCATGGCTGGCTAGACAAGAAGTCAAATACGCGATTAGCGTCTTGAACGTTGTCAATTGGGCTTGGTTTCATTGCGTGGATGAAGTCTGGGAACTTGATCGCATCACGAATGAAGAATACAGGCGTTTGGTTACCAACTAAATCCCAGTTACCTTCTTGAGTATAAAACTTAATTGCGAAGCCATGTGGGTCACGTAAAGTTTCTGGAGAATGCTTACCATGAATTACTGTAGAGAAGCGTAAGAATACTGGAGTTTTCGTACCTGCTTTGAAAAGTGAAGCAATAGTAAGATCTGATAAATCTTTAGTTGCAACGAATTCACCATAAGCTCCCGTACCACGTGCGTGTACAACACGCTCAGGGATACGCTCACGACCGAAACGTTGAAGTTTTTGAATCAACTGTACATCTTGTAATAATACAGAACCATTTGGACCTGCAGTGATTGAATTTTGGTTATCACCCACTGGTGCGCCGTTATCTTTTGTTAATGGTGCAGCTGATGCTGCTGTCGCAGTTGCAAGCATTGCAACCAACATTGAACGCTTAAACATCGTTTTCTCTCTCAAATTTACCTTTCCTGCAGGCGTAAAGTACCTTCTTTAACAAAATTGGTAAAAAGGTTAATTTTTATTATTTCAATCGTTTTATTAGATTAAAAATATATGCTCTGCTTAATTCTTTATTTATGAATAATTTAGCCAACACAATGACGACTTTATCCCTTTTCTTTTTTTCAATTTGCTACAATTCATTTGAATTAAAAAACATCAAACTTGGTTGAATTATGCGTGCTTTACTCCAACGCGTCCTTGAAGCGAAAGTCGTTGTGGATGGTGAGATTACTGGTCAAATTGAAAAAGGGATTTTAGTTTTTCTTGGTATTGGCAAAGAAGATAACTTTGAAAAAGGTAAGAAGCTCATCGATAAGATTTTAAAATACCGTTTTTTTGATGATGACCAAGGAAAAATGGGTTGGAATCTTAGCCAAGCCGGAGGCGGATTATTATTAGTCTCGCAATTTACCCTGATGGCACAAACCCAAAAAGGTTTGCGTCCTGACTTCGCCCCTGCAATGCCGCCTCTCGAAGCAAAAGCACTGTATGAACAGTTAGTGGAATACGCAAAATCTCAGTTTGAACATGTACAAACAGGAATCTTTGCAGCGGATATGAAAGTGCATCTCATCAATGATGGTCCGGTAACTTTTAATCTTGAAGTTGAATGACAAAAAAGCCCTCTTATGAGGGCTTTTTCTCTTGCATTTAAATACTCATTTTTAGAATCAAAACGAGAAAAGTCCGTATAGGTGCTGTATTACTTACCCGTCTTTTCTTTAATAAATTGACGAGCAAATTGTATTTTTTCTTTTACAGGTTTAGGAATTTTTGGTGGAATTAATTTAGCGACTTGGTTAAACCATACCAATAAGCTGAAATCACCTTCCATTTTAATACTGCCATTTTGCATACCCGTCATGAATGCAGTTGGATCACCTTTCATCAGGGTTTTAACACCTTGCTCGCTATCAGCAAACTGAAGTACGAAATCTGCTTTCTCTGCATCACCTGAAACAGAATCAATCTGGCCATTGTTGACTAAAATCTGACGTGCAACACCTAGATCTGTACCAATTTGAATACGGAACTGACGATCATGAATTAACTCAATAAATTTTGGACTCGTACGTGACAATTGTTTCATACGCAACGCCAAACCTAACACCAAAAGGTCTAGTGGATCTGTGCTTGCATCAACGATAGGTAATTTCACAACAGGTATTGAAGATAGTTTCATGACAATTTAAGTCCGTTTTTTTAATATCAAAAATAATTGATTCATCCTAGCATATCTTATAAGTAAGGAAATGCAGCTTTGTTTAACAAAACGTATAGGCAAAAAAAAGGTATATCATTTTGATACACCTTTAAATATAAAATTGTTACTACGCAGTTTTGGTCTACATCTCATCTGTCATGAGCTGGATTTAATCGTCCTCATATACAGGAGTATGTTCAATATAACGACGATTTTCTAAAGCCTTTTGCGCACGACTATCTTCGCGAAGTAAGAAAGCCGTTAAAGCCACCATGGCTAAGCTAATCGCTGTTAAATAACTATATGCCAAGGACATGTCAAAGACGTGTTGAACACTATAACGAATACCTTCAAGTAAACCCCAGAAGACCATACCCGCCAACATAAACCCTAGCCAATGACGATAAGGTGAAAAGAATACGGCCGCCAATGCTACAGCGATCAGAGCAAATCCAAGTATCGTTGCAAAAGTTAAAGTGACCATAAAAATCTCCGTCAAAATTCAGATGTTTCAAATACTGCCCAATGGTGTTTCACAACAAATTAAATAACGCTTCACTTTCTTCAATGGTCTTGTTGGCGTCTATGAAAGCATTATGGTGAGTTTTTTTCAGAAAAAAAGACCTGATGCTTTTGTAAGCGACACATATTGTCGCAACATTCTTTTGTCATTACATTTTTTAAGATTAGACATTTTTCATAGAGTCAGGATCAGTCAATCTTGGCGTGTCATTACAAAAAAATACCTCGTAATTTTTTGTCAAAAACATCTTTTTTCGATGATGACCATCTGTTTTTTCGTCTGAACTTAGCTGATTAAAATTTGTCTAAGAATGATTCACTTAGATAAAAAAAAGCGACCATTTGGTCGCCTTTTTAATAAGCTTTTTTTGATTTTAAGCTCGACTTAAATCTTTATCATGTACACCTAACAGGTACAGAACACCATCCAAACCAACACTTGAGATGGCTTGATTTGCATTTTGACGCACCAATGGTTTAGCACGGAATGCAACGCCCAAGCCCGCTATAGAGAGCATTGGCAAATCATTCGCACCATCACCTACTGCAATCGTTTGCTCAAGTGAAATGCCCATTTCATCCGCAATTTGGCCTAATAAAAATGCTTTACGAGCGCCATCCACAATATGCCCTTTAACTTCGCCAGTGACCTGCCCATCTTGAACATCCAAGATATTGGCATGAACTTCATCAATCCCAAGTTTTGCTTGTAAATATTCAGCGAAGTATTGGAAGCCACCAGATAAAATAGCCGTACGATAACCCAAAGATTTCAGGGTTGAAATAAGACGTTCTGCACCTTCAGTAATCGTTAAACGTTCTGCAATTTTAGGCAATACAGAAGCATCCATACCTTTCAGTAGCGCCACACGCGCACGGAAACTGCTCTGAAAGTCCAGCTCACCTTGCATAGCACGCTCAGTAATTTCTGCGACTTGTGCACCGACACCTGCTTCAATTGCAAGCTCATCAATCACTTCTTGTTCGATCAGCGTTGAATCCATATCAAAGCAAACTAAACGACGATTACGACGGTACGGCGTGTCTTCTTGTACTGCAACATCGACACTAAGGTCATTTGATAAACTTAAACATGCCGCTCGCATCGTTGCAGCATCTAACATCTGACCGCTCAAACCAAATTGCACACAAGCACGTTTTGGTTCATTTTCAAAATGATTCAACGTTGGGCGACCAGACAAACGAGTGACTGTTTCAATATTAAACCCTTGACTTGAAACAATATTAGTCACTGCTTGCAAATGTGCTGCAGTAAGTTCAGGTGCCAATGCCGTCACGATATATCGTGTACGTCCACCCTCTTTCACCCATTGCTCATAATCTTCTGAATCGATCGGTTTAAAGCGCACAGTAAGACCAATATCGTGTGCTAAAATCAGAATATCCTTCATGGCCAAAGCCGTTGCTGTCTGGTCTTCGGAAGCAACCACGATGCCGAGAGTCAATTGGTTATGGATAACTGCTTGTCCTACATCTAAAATTTGCAAAGAATGTACGGACAACACCTGCATCAATCGAGTAAACTGATTCGGTTGGTCAGGTCCTAAAAATGAAATAAGAATGATTTCTCGCATGAATTGACTCGGGTCTGAGCTACGAATATTGTAAGAATCATAATCGAAATTGAATTAATTTTCTTTGGAAGTTTACGTTGAATGCGCCTAGACAAGGGCTATTTGCTAGCCTGCTGATTGTAAGTTTTGCCTTGCATACCTTTTTATTGGTTATTGCAACGACACATCAATTAAATGAAAACCGTGCAAGCCAAGGTTTGCTAATGACGACTCAACTGGTCGCAGATAGCTTAACTGAACTTGAACCTGCTAATACTGTATCTCTTGCCTTATTAGCCAATCGCTATGCAACGAATCCAAGTGTTGCATATATACGTATTCTTGGCACAGGAGATCAAGTTCTCGCAACTGCAGGCTTGTCTAAGACGCGTCAGGGTGAAATCTTCGTTCGAGATGCACTACAAAATGAAAAGAAAATTGGCAGTGTGGAAATCACATTGGTTAAACCAAGTATCGGTGAAATATTAAGAACACAATGGCTGGCGATCCTCTCTTCACTCTTTATTCATGGCTTATTATGGTTGGCTTATCGTGCCATTGCTCGCCCTACGCGTAGCGAATATCTTGCGAGATTAAATAATGAGTCCCGTTTACGTCATGAGATCAAGCTGCTCACTGAAGCATTAGAACTGGAAAAGAGTCAGCCTAAACAACCTCATACGCCAGAGCAAAATAAAGAACAAGCTGCAATTACGCCAAAAGTACCGACTCTGCAGTTAGATCAGGATGCTTTATCCCTGAATATCCAATTTTATGATCCGAAACAATTAATTAATACGGTTAACAAATCTGTCTCTTTACCTTATTTTAATTTATGTCAAATTTTCTTAAATAAGAGTATCGAACTGTGTACAGCGCATTATCATTTGAATGTTGATGATATCGTTGTGAATCGTAGTTTTGATCAACAAGGCGCTGTCATCAGTATTTCTTCACTCAAGAATAACTCGATTGCTTGCATCTTAATGATTGGTTCGGTGTTTCAATTATTGTCAGAAGTACTCTATAAGCGTTACCGTGAGGATAAACGGTTCGTATTGCAAACGCGCTGTGCTGTAACCGCACCAGTGGAGGCAATGCAACTCGATTCAGTACAAGCGGCGGAAAGACTCACACATCACCTGATTGCGAAAGAAATGGCGCTATATTTGACCCACGATCAGTTAAAGCATATTGGTGAATGCTATCAATTGGTTCCGATGCCGAATCCGACCAGTGTGTTAACTCGTCACGCTTTCATGATTAATGGTATGAACGAAGCCTGTGCCGAACTCGCACAAAATATCCGTACTGAAATTTTGAAAGGCAAAGCTCAAAGCTCTTCGACGGATCGCACAATCAGCTCTTAATTAGATTAAATTTTAATAAGTAAACCAGATTTGATGCTAAGTTAAATCTGGTTTTTCTTTTTTAAAGCTCACAGTCGTGAAAAGTTAGACTAAGCGTCTAGTTTGTATACAAAATTGCTCTTTTGGTAATTTTATCTCTCTTTTCAATGTGCTATGAAGGTGTAAGTTGGACTGTGTTGAATGGTACAGTCATAAGCATAGGCAAACTGACTAAAAAAGCGTTAGACTATGGCGCAACAAATTTATTCAAATGTCAGAATGACATAACAAAAAGGTGAAGGTTGATGTCGCTCAATACTGTAGAAGAACTTGTAGCAGATATCCGTGCAGGAAAAATGGTCATCCTGATGGATGATGAAGATCGTGAAAATGAAGGCGACCTCGTTATTGCTGCAACGCACGTACGACCTGAAGACATTAATTTCATGATCACGCATGCTCGTGGCTTAGTTTGTTTAACCTTAAGCCGTGAACGCTGCAAACAATTAAATTTACCGTTGATGGTTGATGCGAATGGCGCTCAACACGGGACAAACTTCACGCTTTCTATTGAAGCTGCAAATGGCATTTCTACAGGTATTTCTCCAGCAGAACGTGCGCACACGATTCAAACAGCAGTTGCGGCACATGCAAAACCTGCAGATATCGTTCAGCCAGGCCATATTTTTCCACTCATGGCACAACCAGGTGGTGTGCTCCATCGTGCAGGTCATACCGAAGCAGGTTGTGATTTAGCTCGTCTTGCAGGTCTTGAACCAGCTTCTGTGATTTGTGAAATTATCAATGAAGACGGGACTATGGCCCGTCGTGCTGACCTTGAAATTTTTGCTGAAAAACACGGTCTAAAAATTGGTACAATTGCTGATCTTATTCACTACCGTATGACCAATGAACAAACGGTAGAGCGTTTGGATCAACAAAAACTCGATACCGAGTATGGTACTTTTGATCTTTACCGTTATCGTGAAGTCGGGAATCCTGATATTCATTTGGCATTGGTTAAAGGTCAACCTGAAGAGGGTGTGACGACTGTTCGCGTTCATGGCTTCAATCCGGCGCGAGACTTATTAAAGCTTAATAAGCAAGATGGTGAAGCAGCTTGGAATTTAGATCGTGCTTTAAAAGAAATTGCTCAAAGCGATCGTGGTGTCTTGGTATGGATTGGACAACGTCAGCCGTCTGATTTAGGTCCAGCATTAGAAGCATTAACTGCGCCAAAACCAGCCAAGTCAAATGCTGCCTTATCGCAGCAATACCAAACCATTGGTGTGGGTGCACAAATTTTACGTGATTTAGGCGTACAGAAAATGAAGCTCCTGAGCTCACCTTTACGCTTCAATGCATTGTCTGGCTTTAATTTAGAAGTGGTCGAATACATCACAGCTGATCAGAGCTCTCATTCATAACTCTTATTAAATATCGAGGTTGCTATGGCGATTCGCCGTATTGAAGGTTTATTACATCTCGCGAGCGAAGATCGTTACGCGATTCTAGTTGGTCGTTTTAACAGCTTTGTTGTTGAACATTTATTAGAAGGTGCAATTGATACATTGCATCGACATGGTGTTAAAGACGATAATATCACTGTCGTTCACGCGCCAGGCGCTTGGGAACTTCCGGTTGTGGCGAAAAAACTCGCAAATTCTGGTAAGTTTGATGCGGTAATTGCACTTGGTGCAGTTATTCGCGGTAGCACTCCTCACTTTGACTTTGTTGCTGGTGAATGTGCAAAAGGCCTTGGTGTTGTTGGTTTAGAAGCTGGTTTACCTGTAATCAATGGCGTATTGACTACAGACAGCATTGAACAAGCCATCGAGCGTTCAGGTACAAAAGCAGGTAATAAAGGTGGTGAAGCTGCCTTGACTGCAATTGAAATGGTTAACTTGCTAAAGGCGATCTAAAGCATGTCGCAGACACTCCAAGCTACTTATGCAGCTAAACGCAAAGCACGTCGTTTTGCTGTACAAGGGATTTATGAATGGCAAATGAGCCACAACCCTGTGCATGAAATTGAAGCACGTACACGTGCTGAAAATGCCATGCATAAAGTGGATCTCAGCTATTATCACGAGTTGCTCACACAAGTGATTGCAAATCATGAAGCATTGGATGCGTTATTAATTCCAGTACTAGATCGTGAGATCTCGGCACTGGACGGCGTTGAATTAGCTACTTTGCGTCTTGGCGCGTATGAATTGAAAGAGCATCTTGAAATTCCATATCGCGTCGTTCTCGATGAAGCAATTGAATTGGCTAAACACTTCGGCGGTGCAGATAGTCACAAATACATCAATGGTGTATTAGACCGTTTGGCACAAAGCCTACGTGAAGCAGAAAAGCAACAAGCAAAATAAGTTGTTGTTGAAATGGCTGAGTTTTCTATTATTGACACCTATTTCAATCGACCGAGTTATTCTTCAGTCGATCTAGGTGTCGGTGATGACTCAGCCCTGCTCACCCCGCCTCCACAGCAACAATTGGTCATTTGTGCCGATACCCTCGTTGCTGGTCGACATTTCCCCATCGATACAGATCCCCATGCGATTGGATGGAAATCTGTAGCTGTGAATCTTTCAGACATTGCAGCCATGGGTGCAAAACCTCAAAGCATTCTCTTGGCATTGAGCCTACCCCAAATTGATCATCACTGGCTAAAAGGGTTTAGTCAGGGTTTGTATGATTGTTGCGATCAATTTGGAGTAAGTTTAATTGGCGGCGACACAACGCAAAGCCCACATCTCACATTATCAGTTACCGCTCTAGGCTGGGTGGATATTGGAAAAGCCGTGCCACGTTCTGGTGCTCAAGCAGGTGATTTAATCTGTGTATCCGGCACTGTCGGTGATGCTGCATTCGGATTAAAATATCCCGATCATGCTTTAAAAAAACGTCTCGATTATCCCACTCCACGTTGTGAACTCGGTCAAGCGCTTAAAGGATTGGCGCATAGTATGATTGACGTATCCGATGGTTTAGCACAAGATTTAGGACATATTCTCAAAGCATCTCATGTTGGTGCCGACCTACACTTAGATCAACTTCCACTTAGTCCTGCCTTACAAGCATTGTCCAATCAACAAAAATGGCAATTGGCTTTAGCAGGTGGTGATGATTATGAATTGTGTTTTACCATTCCTTCACCTGCCTTGGATGAATTAAAAGCTCGACACTGCGATACACCGATCACGGTGATTGGTGTCGTAAAAGAGACTCAGCAATTAGATTTTTATCATCATCAACAACCACAAGAACTAGAATTACAGGGATATCAGCACTTTGCAAAAACAACCAATTAATTTTAAAACGATGACTTGGTCTGAACGTTTCATTGTTTTTTGTGGCGTTGGATTCGGTTCTGGTTTAGCGCCAAAAGCACCTGGTACTTTTGGTTCAGCTTTTGCCTTGTTGTTTATCCCTGCTTTCATGGCAATAGGTTTTTTGTATAGCACGATTGCCATAATCGTTATGTCATTGATTGGGATATATATTTGTGGAAGAGCCGCTGATATAATGCGCGTCCATGATGACGGACGAATTGTGTGGGATGAATTTGCGGGGCAATCGATCACGTTTCTACCTTTAATCTACCTAGGTCTGATGAATTGGGTATGGCTTTTGATTGGTTTTGCACTTTTCCGTCTCTTTGATGTTTGGAAACCTTGGCCGATTCGCGTCATTGATCGTCAAGTCGACGGTGGTTTCGGCATTATGCTTGATGACCTGATCGCAGGTTTGTGGGCAGCACTTTGTATTATAATTTATCTCTATATTGATATGGCTTAAGCCAAGCTCCAAAGAAAGGATGTTGTATGTCAACCACAGTTGTTATTCTTGCTGCAGGTAAAGGGACGCGAATGCGTTCAAAACTACCAAAAGTATTACAGCCTTTAGCAGGACGTCCACTCTTAGGGCATGTCATTGAAACCGCAAAAAAAATACAAGCTGAAAATATTATTACTATTTTCGGTCACGGCGGCGCTCTAGTTAAACAAGCATTTTCGACAGAAAATATTGACTGGGTTGAACAAGCTGAACAACTTGGTACAGGTCACGCTGTTCAAATGACCTTACCTGTATTACCCAAAGATGGTATTTCTTTAATTTTATCCGGTGATGTTCCTTGTATTACAGCCGATACATTACAAAAATTACTTGAAGCAACACAATCTAAAGGTATTGGCTTAGTCACACTTACACTAGACGATGCTTCAGGTTACGGTCGTATCGTGAGAGAAAATGGTAAAATCCAAGCCATTGTTGAACATAAAGATGCTTCTGAAGCGCAACGTTTAATTCAAGAAATTAATACTGGCATTTATGCAGTAAGCAATGCCAAATTGCACGAGTGGTTGCCACGTCTGAATAATAATAATGCGCAAGGCGAATACTATTTAACAGATATCGTAGCAATGGCTATTAACGATGGACTCGAAATTGCTTCAGTTGAACCTGCTTTAGCTTTCGAAGTTGAAGGTGTAAATGATCGTGTGCAATTGGCAGCATTGGAAAGAGAATACCAAAACTACCAAGCGAAATTACTGATGCAGCAAGGTGTACATTTGATCGATCCGAGTCGTTTCGATCTCCGAGGTTCACTCAAGGTTGGTCAAGATGTGCGTATCGATATCAATGTCATTATCGAGGGCGAATGTGAACTTGGTGACAATGTCGAAATCGGTGCAGGATGTGTAATTAAAAACTCCAAAATTGCTGCAGGCACGAAAGTTCAACCGTATAGCGTATTTGATTCAGCCATTGTGGGTGAGCAGACTCAAATTGGACCATTCGCACGTTTGCGCCCTGGTGCTAAATTGGCAAATGAAGTACACATTGGCAACTTTGTTGAAGTGAAAAACACCACCATTGGTTTAGGCTCTAAAGCCAATCATTTTACGTACTTAGGTGATGCTGAAGTGGGTGAGGGTTCAAATATCGGCGCGGGTACGATCACATGTAATTATGATGGTGCCAACAAGTTTAAAACGATCATTGGTGACCAAGCCTTTATAGGTTCAAACAGCTCTTTAGTCGCGCCGGTTAAAATTGGTAATGGTGCAACAGTTGGTGCTGGATCGACGATTACTCGTGATGTGGATGATCATAGTTTAGCCGTAGAACGCTCTAAACAATTTGTGAAAGACAATTATCCACGTCCACAAAAGATTAAGAATTAAGGGGATTACAATATGTGTGGTATCGTCGGCGGTGTAGCAGAACGAAGCATAACGAATATTCTAATTGAAGGCTTAAAGCGTCTTGAATACCGTGGTTATGACTCAGCGGGATTAGCTTTAATCAATGCAGGTCAAGTTTTACGTGAACGTCGTGTCGGTAAAGTTATCAACCTTGAAGAAGCGGTTTCAGAAGCAGCGATCACTGGCGCGCTTGGTATCGCACATACACGTTGGGCTACTCATGGCAAACCTACAGAAAATAATGCACATCCGCATATATCTGGTCAAGTCGCTGTGGTACATAACGGTATTATTGAAAATTACCAAGAGCTTAAAGATGATCTTGAAGCATTAGGATATGTGTTTACATCCCAAACAGATACTGAAGTTGTTGCACACTTAGTTCATGATGCACTGAAGTCTGCTCCTAACCTGCTTAAAGCCGTTGAACAAGTTGTGCCTCAACTCAAAGGTGCATTTGCACTCGGTATCGTACATACAGATTACCCAAATGAATTGATCACTGTTCGTGAAGGTTCACCGCTCGTGATCGGTGTGGGAATTGGTGAGAACTTTATCAGTTCTGATCAATTGGCCCTATTACCGATTACCAATCGTTTTATATACCTTGAAGAAGGTGATATTGCGCGTTTAACACGTGATACGATTGAAGTCTATGTACAAGGTGAGCGCGTTGAACGCCCTGTCAAAGAACTTGATGCGACAGTGAGTAATGCTTCAAAAGGTGAATATAAGCATTACATGCTGAAAGAAATTTATGAGCAACCTGAAGCGATCAAGCAAACCATCTCTCAAGCCTTAAATGCCGATCACTTACGTGATGATTTTCTTGCAAATGCTGTAGAAGATTTTTCTCAGATTCAGCAAGTTCAAATCATCGCTTGCGGTACCAGTTACCATGCAGGCATGATCGCAAAATATTGGTTTGAACAACTGATTGATGTACCTTGTCAAGTTGAAATTGCAAGTGAGTTCCGCTATCGCACTCCAGTCATCGTGAACAATACACTCTATGTGTGTATTTCTCAATCAGGTGAAACTGCCGACACATTGGCTGCTCTTCGTGATACACAAAAACGTGCCAAAGCGAAAAATATTAATATCACCACGATGACGATCTGTAACGTTGCAACATCTTCCATGGTGCGTGAAACAGATTACAGCTTATTGACATTAGCAGGTCCAGAAATTGGGGTTGCGTCGACCAAAGCATTCACCACACAACTTGCTGCCTTGATGCTTCTCGTGCTTAAGTTCGGTCAAGTTAAACAAACGATTTCTAATGAACAAGTAACAGAAATCATTACTGGATTGTGGCATACACCTAAAGTGATTCTTGACACATTACAATGTGATAAAGAAATTTTACGCCTATCTGAATTGTTTGTTGAAAAACAACATTGCCTATTTTTAGGTCGTGGAACACAATTCCCAATCGCGCTTGAAGGAGCGCTTAAACTGAAAGAAATTTCATATATTCATGCTGAAGGTTATGCAGCTGGTGAGTTGAAACACGGCCCATTGGCCTTAGTTGATAATGATATGCCTGTTGTCATTCTTGCTCCTCAGGATGACATGCTTGATAAGCTCAAATCAAATATGGAAGAGGTTCAAGCACGTGGTGGTGAGCTGTTTGTATTTGCAGATGAAAATAGTGGCATTAAGGAGAAAGAGCGCCAACACGTCGTTCAAGTTCCGAGCGTTTCAGCACTATTATCACCAATCGTATACAGTATTCCTGTGCAGCTTTTGTCTTATCATGTCGCTGTACTACGTGGTACCGATGTAGATCAGCCGCGTAACTTAGCAAAGTCAGTTACGGTTGAATAATTCAATTTGATCTACACTTAAAAAGATCGATAATGAAAATTATCGGTCTTTTTTTTATCAAATGAAATATCTTATCAGTGCATGTTTAGTCGGACATCCAGTTCGCTACGATGGTCAACATTGCCTTCAACAAAAAATTAAAATGCTCATTGATACCGATCAGGCCGTCGTAATCTGCCCTGAAATTTCTGGAGGACTTAGCACTCCCAGAGCCCCTGCTGAAATTCAAAAAGGAACAGGCTCCGATGTTTTGAGTGGCCATGCAAAAGTATTTGATCTTTCGGGAAAAGATGTTACCGAAGCATTTATTTTAGGTGCCAAACAGACCTTAGCTTTTGCGAAAAAACATGGGATTACTCATGCGATTTTGAAAGCTAAAAGTCCATCATGTGGTTTTGGTCAGATTTATGATGGCTCTTTTTCGGGGTCAAAAATAAATGCGGACGGTGTTACAGCAGCGCTTTTAAAGCAACATGGTATTCACATCATGACTGAAAAAGAATTTCTAGATCAGTTAATGAAATAAAATCAGCTACTTAATCACATCACCGTCATACTTATTTTTTTTAAGGACAGCTTTGTCACGCGTCGCCCAATAACTTGCCAAGACGGGTCCAGAAATATTGTGCCACAAACTAAAAATTGCACTTGGAAGTGCTGTAATGGGGGTTGCCGCAAAATGAACCGCAGCTAAAGCAACGCCTAAGCCAGAATTTTGCATCCCTACTTCTATCGAAACTGCTTTAGCATCTGCTTGATTAAGCTGCAATAATTTTGCAGCCCAATAACCTATAAAATATCCTAATCCATTATGTAAAATTACAACAGCAAGGATCAGCAACCCTGACTGTAAAATTTGCACTTTACTTCCAGCAATAATCGCAGCCACAATCAATACAATCGCGATGACTGAAACCATAGGCATCATTGCGATATATCGATCTATTTTTTGCTTAAATAGACCGCTCACGATCACCCCTAAAATGATAGGGAACAAAATCACTTGCATTACCGATACAAGCATTGCTACCGCATCTATATCGATCCACTGACTCGCTAAGAGATAAAAAATCAATGGTGTCAGCAAAGGTGCTAACATCGTTGAAACTGAGGTACACGCGACGGACAAAGCCACATTTGCCTTTGCCATATAAGCAATGACGTTAGATGCTGTACCTCCGGGACAACATCCAACAAGGAGTACGCCAATGGCAATTTCAGCAGGTAATCGAAATGCTATGCACAAGCCCCATGCCAATAATGGCATCACTATAAATTGAGCACCCACCCCAATGGCAACCGCCTTAGGCTGACTGAGAACACTTTTAAAATCCTTCCACGACAGGGTCATTCCCATGCCAAACATGATAATCCCGAGCATCCAAGTGATATAAGACTTAAGCCAAATAAATGCTTCTGGCATATACATGGCAATTCCTGCAAAAAGGAGTACCCACAGCGCAAAGGTTTTTTGCAAGAATTGATTGATGGCTTTCATTTAAAAAGTTCACTTATTGGATTAACGACGTATGATCTTGAACCA
The DNA here is from genome assembly GCF_056779735.1 of Acinetobacter sp. 24-47-67. Classification (NCBI taxonomy): domain Bacteria; kingdom Pseudomonadati; phylum Pseudomonadota; class Gammaproteobacteria; order Moraxellales; family Moraxellaceae; genus Acinetobacter; species Acinetobacter sp. 24-47-67. The sequence continues at coordinate 54,320 of NZ_JBWYIK010000003.1, read as the reverse complement.
TGACCTTTAAATGGTCTACGCGGAGTGTCTGAGAGTCATCAGTTCTTTGGCGTAAATTCGTTTCACACCTTGTGCAAGCATTTCTTGCCATGCATGTTGCAACGAACCATTTAAATCAATGCCTTTAGTCGCATCTGACACGACATAACTATTAAAACCTAATTTTGCAGCATCAATTGCCGTCCAAGCCACACAAAAATCAGTGGCGATCCCGACAATGAAGACATCACGAATTCCACGCTCACGCAGATAACCTGCTAAGCCAGTCGACGTTCGATGATCAGCTTCTAAAAAGGCAGAATAACTATCAATATGTGGATGAAAACCTTTACGAATGATCAACTGCACTTTGGGTATATTCAAGTCTGGATGAAAATCTGCATCATGTGTACCCTGCACACAATGTGAAGGCCATAACACCTGACGGCCATAAGCTAATTCAATCGTATCATAAGCAGACTTTCCAGGATGATTTTCAAAAAATGAAATATGGTCTTGAGGATGCCAATCTTGGGTAAGGACAACATTGTCAAAATGCCGAGCAAGTGAATTAATGGTTGGAATAATTTGATCTGAATTTGCTACCGCCAAATTTCCCCCAGGGGTAAATCCATTCTGAACATCAACAACGATAAGTGCACTTTGTTGTGGTTGGAACATCCTTTTAGCTCCCAATATTTTTAAAATTGTTAGGGACTATTGCATAGGATCAAGAGAACTACAATTGCTTGAGTTGAAAATTTGATATCAAAATTCTATAAAAAAAGCCTGCATCAAGCAGGCTTTAATCTATGTTTTTGTCTTAATTCTGGATACGACGTACCAACATTAACATGAAGATTGCAGAAATAATAATACAAGGGATTGCTGCAGAGATTACGCCTGCTGCACCAAATCCAGCCGTTAATAATGATCCTGCAATTGCTGGCCCAAGCATAGCACCGATACGACCTACTGCTGATGCTACACCAACACCTGTACCACGTACTTCTGTTGGGTACACAATACCACCAAATGCGTAAAGCACACCTTGACAGCCAATCACGAAAGCACCAACCAATGCTGAAGCCAAATACATTTGTGTGAGTGAGCTTGCTGCATTCAACGCAAGAAGGCCAGCCAAAATACCACCGTACATTAACAAGATCACATAAGCTTTTTTCCAGCGGTCAGTTAATACACCTAAAATCACAGTACCTACAGTAGCACTTACCATGAAGTAGAATTGCGCTGTCGCACCTTCTTTTCTCGAAAAACCTAATTCTTGGAATAGAGAAGGTAACCAGCTGAGCATGATGTAAACCACCATGAGCGTGAAGAAATAGCTACACCAGATGAACATCGTACGAAGAAGATTCTGTGAATTAAACAAATCTTTAAACGAACCTTGTGGAGCTTCTGCAATTTCAGCTTCAGTTCTATTTTGCGTTTTCAAAAATTCTTTAGATTCAGGTAAGAATTTCATCATCACTGGTATAACAATTAATGGTAATAAACCACCAAGATAGAAAATATTTTTCCAATTAGCACCGAAATCTGTACTTGCAATTAAAGATAAGATCGCAGCACCGACAGGCATACCACAGTACATTAGCCCTACAGCACGACCACGATTTTGTGGGGTTACTGCTTCAGAAGCCAAAGTGATGAGAATTGGCATTGCTGCACCTAGTCCTGCACCTGCAAGGAAACGTACAGCCAATAAACTGTTAAAACTATTTACCCATACCGTACATAAAGTGAATACAGCGAAAACAGCAACAGACCAAATTAAAACTGTTTTACGACCAATACGGTCCGCAATACGCCCACCTACCAGTGCCCCAGGTAACAGACCTAAAATACCGGCACTAAAAAACACACCTAATTGTGAACTATCTAAACCAAAATGTTCACGAATACCCGCAGCTGCAATACCTGCAGCCTGAATATCTAAGCCTTCAATTACTGCAATGAGGAAGCAGATACCTACCGTCAAAATTGCATGTTTGTTACTTACTGATTCTTGCATTGAACTTCCCTCACTCATCAGCATTTGAGTCCGATGCCCGATTATCTATGTAAGTCAATGAAAGTGAGAGTTATCAAATGGTGTAATAAAATGTAATCAAAATAAGATTAAATTTCATACCTCTTGCCAACCAAAATAAATTCTAGTCTTCAAAACGATTAATTATTTTTTTTATTTAGGAAAAAACCAAGAAAAATCTATTATAAAATCTATAAGTATTAGAATAATTTAACCTTTAAGTAAAAAAAATAAGACGTTTTATAAATTATAATAATCACATAATTTAAAAATTATTAGTCTATTCACCTGTATATACATACATCTTAAATCTGATGTAAGTGATATAAGCTATTAATTCAGGGTAAATTGATCAGATTTTAGTTCGAATTTTCATTTTTATCCGCAATACTTTCATAGACGAACATCTATCTTCACTGTAATTTAAATGCCTAACCATAAGGTCTTAAAATTGCTTTTTTTAAAAAAAGTTACTTGTTTTAACTAAACTTTTTTTTGACTGAAGTGAATTCATATTGTTCTTATTGGTTGCTTAGTTCATAATTTGCATACGCATTATCCAGTATGCAGGCATATTGGATCGTGATATAAATCAAAATACATACCCATCCAAACTTCGCTTCTCAACCTTCACTGGATGGAAAAATAGGATCGTGTTTTAAAATGACTACTCAGCAAGCTCAGGTAATTCAAGGCTCAATCGTCGCAATCGTCACTCCAATGTTTGAAGATGGAACTGTTGATTGGAAGGGTCTCGAGAAGCTTGTTGAATGGCACATTGAACAAGGTACAAATAGTATCGTTGCCGTGGGAACAACAGGTGAAGCTTCGACCTTAAGCATGGCTGAACACACTCAAGTGATCAAAGAAATCATTCGTGTAGCCAATAAACGCATTCCAATTATTGCCGGCACAGGCGCAAACTCAACGCATGAAGCGATTGAGCTTACCAAAGAAGCTAAAGAGCTTGGTGCAGATGCTGCACTTTTAGTAACGCCATATTATAACAAACCGACTCAAGAAGGCTTGTATCAGCATTACAAAGCAATTGCTGAAGCTGTTGATTTACCGCAAATTCTTTATAACGTACCTGGCCGTACTGGCGTTGATATGAGCAATGAAACTGTAGTTCGTCTTGCTGATATTCCTCAAATCGTAGGGATTAAAGATGCAACAGGTGATGTTCCTCGCGGTGCTGAGCTTTTAAAAGCACTTGAAGGCAAAGATATGGTGGTCTATTCAGGTGATGACGCAACAGCATATCAACTGATTGAGCATGGTGCGAAAGGTAATATTTCTGTGACCGCTAACGTTGCTCCAAAGCAAATGAGCCAAGTGTGTGCCGCTGGTTTAGTGGGTGATGCAGCTCAAGCAAAAGCAATTAATGATCAAGTTGCAAATTTACACGAAATTCTATTTTGTGAATCAAACCCAATTCCTGTGAAATGGGCACTTCATGAAATGGGATTAATTGGTACAGGTATCCGTTTACCACTTACTCCATTAGCAGAACAATATCGAGCTTCACTGCGTGATGCATTAAAAGCTGCGAGCATTATTTAAAGAAGAGTTTAACAACTATGCAACTACGTTTTGGTTTACCCCTTGCCCTTTCAGCCCTCAGCATGGTCGGTTGTAGTACGATTGGTATCGATAATGGTTCACTCGATTATAAAAAATCTACTGCACAAGCCCCGCTTAAATTCCCTGAAGGTTCAATGGTTAGACCAGCAACACCGCTTTATCCAGCGCCTGTTGTTGAACAGCTTGCAATAGACAATGCGCCACAAATGGTTAATAAGCGAGGTAATCGTTTTGAGCTACCTCGTCCTAATGTGGCACCAACCGTTTCTAATCCTGTTGAGAGTGAACAATCAACTGCTGTCGGTCGTCCACAACTTTTAACTGATGGAAATGGCAATCCGTTGATCAAAATTGACGGAAATTCTGCTACAATTTGGCAATACACAATCGCCACCCTCAGTAGCCTCAACTACAACTTTGTCAATCAACCTAAGAATCCCCATTCCGCGACAATTCAAGTGGATGGTGAAAGTTTAGTGCTTAAACTGACATCTGTAGGTTCGAGTCATACCTTGGCCGTGTTTACCCCAACTAACGCGTTTGCAGACAAACAAAAAGCTGCGAGCCTGTTAACCCAGATTTATCAAAACTGGCCAGCCTAGTCGTTCTAGGCATATTTTTTCTGAAAAAGGTTCCACCATGTTAAAACAAACCTTGCTCTATACTGGTAAAGCTAAATCCGTTTATGAAACCGATAGTGCAGACCACCTGATTTTAGTCTTTCGTGATGATGCCTCAGCATTTAATGGCGAAAAAATCGAACAGCTAGATCGCAAAGGTAAGGTGAACAACCGTTTTAACGCCTTTATCATGGAAAAACTTGCAGCTGCAGGTATCGAAACTCATTTCGAAAAACTTTTAACACCGAACGAAGTTTTGGTTAAAAAGTTAAACATGATTCCAGTTGAATGTGTAATCCGTAACTATGCAGCTGGTTCGCTTTGCCGTCGTTTGGGTGTTGAAGAAGGTTTAGAACTTACACCACCTACATTTGAATTATTTTTCAAAGATGACGCTTTGGGCGACCCAATGGTGAATGAATCTCAAGCCATTGCTTTAGGTTGGGCTACTGCTGAACAACTTGAGCGTATGAAAGAGTTAACGCACCAAGTAAACGTGGTGTTAAAAGATCTTTTTGCTCAAGGCAACATGCTTTTAGTTGATTTTAAACTTGAATTTGGTGTGTTCCATGACCGTATCGTTCTTGGTGATGAGTTCTCTCCAGATGGTTGCCGTCTATGGGACAAAGATACCAAGAAAAAATTAGATAAAGACCGTTTCCGCCAAGGTTTAGGTGGTGTGGTTGAAGCTTATGAAGAAGTTGCGACACGTATCGGTGTTGACCTTTCTGATATCTAAATCAAAATTTAGATAAAATGAAGCCGAGTCATATGACTCGGCTTTTTTGTATCTGTTGATATTATTTTTATATTTTCAAATTGTTGTTATACATTCATTATTTTTGTTAAGTCGCATTACCAATGCTCTCTCCTCATTGGTAATGCTATTAATTTATCGAATCGATATTTAAATAAGATGACAAATCTGGGGTTTTGATCATTAAAAAACTCAATTGTTTTTTGTGTTTTTAAATTTACACCCATTAATCGAATAAATTAATGCTATTTATTAAAATGATCGTTTTTACAATATTACTAAGTTCAACTAATATATTTTTATACCAGGCAACTACAGGAGTTGGTGGCTCAAGAGAGAGACTGTAGTTGCCGACCAGATGAATCTCTTTTCGCCCAGCTTCCTATAGAACTGGGCTTTTTTTTATTGTTGTTGCTGCTCTTGCTGCCAACGTCGCTGCTGTAAACGCTCTGCTTCGACTTCACGCTTATTACGAGCTGATTCGTACAATTTGGTGCCTTTCAGCTCTGGAGGCATATAATCCTGCAACACGAAATGTTCTGGATAGTGATGTGGATATAAGTAATCTACACCATATCCCTGCTCTTTCATTAACTTGGTTGGAGCATTTCTTAAATGCAATGGAACTGGAAGATTTGACGTACGTTCAGCCAACTCTAATGCTTTATTGATTGCTAAGTAAGTGCTGTTACTTTTCGCGCTTGTGGCCAAATACACTGCACATTGTCCTAAAATAATACGGCATTCTGGCATCCCAACCGCTTGAACGGACCTAAAACACTCCCCAGCCAATAACAACGCATTAGGATTAGAATTTCCAATATCTTCCGAAGCGGCTATCAACATCCGACGCGCAATAAAGACTGGATCTTCCCCCCCCTTTAACATTCTCGCCATCCAATATAGTGCAGCGTCAGGATCACTTCCACGAATTGATTTAATGAATGCTGAGACTAAATCATAGTGCTGCTCACCAGATTTGTCATATCGCGCAATATTTTGTTGAGCTACTTTCACCACGATGGCATTGGTGACAATATTTTCAACATCTGCTTCAAATGTGCTCGCAATGAGATCCAATAAATTGAGTGCTTTACGAGCATCACCTGCGGCAAATTGAATTAATGCATCATATTCTTCGATATGAATATGACGGTCTTTCAGAAATTGGTCTTGCTTGAGTGCACGTTCAATTAAATGTTGAATATCATGCTCAGATAATGCATTCAGCGTATACACCTGACAGCGCGACAACAAAGCATTATTGACTTCAAAAGAAGGATTTTCTGTGGTTGCACCAACCAGAGTAATCTTGCCTTTTTCTACTGCGCTCAGTAAGGCATCTTGTTGAGATTTATTAAAACGATGAATTTCATCAATAAAAACCACTGGCACAATGAGATCACCACTTTCCCCAATGATTTCTCGAAGCTCTTTAACACCAGTGTTGAGTGCAGACAAGCTAATAAAAGTACGATCTACAGCTTGAGCTAACAATAGCGCAATGGTGGTCTTGCCGACGCCTGGAGGCCCCCAAAAAATAATCGAAGGTAAATGTCCTTGGTCAATCATTTGACGTAAAGGTGCGTCTTCACCAAGTAAATGATCTTGTCCGATAATCTCAGACAAATCACGTGGACGTAAGCGTTCAGGTAGCGGAATTTGTGTATCGGACATATTTTTTATAGATCTCAAAGTGCTGTTGACTAGTCTACTATGTAATAGTCAAATTCCAATATTAATAGTCAAAACAACCATCACTATTCAACATTTTTCATTTTACTCAGATTCGAGTTTTGCTTTTAATTTGAATAAATAAGCTTGCGGTCCATCTTCTATTCCCCAAATTGTGCCATCCTTCGCTTCATGCAAGTCTCGTACTCGAACCCCCATATCCAAGCGCTGAATTTCTCGTACAGGTTCAGATTGTGGATCTACCACAATAATGGCTTTCGATGATAATCCACCGATTAAGGCTTTGTTCTTCCATTGTGGAAAATAGTTAGATTTATAAAAAATCAGACTCGAGGGTGAAATCACTGGAGACCAATCAAGTTTAGGGGCTATGAATTCAGGTCGCGTTTCATGATTCGGAATCTGTTTCCCATCATAGTGATCACCATTAGATACAATTGGATAGCCATAATTCTTACCTTTTTCAATAAGATTGAACTCATCGCCACCTTTAGGGCCCATTTCTGCCACCCACAAACGATTTTGATGATCAAATGCCATACCTAAAGGATTACGATGACCTAAACTCCAAATCTGCGCTGAGACACCACCTTGTTTGGCAAATGGATTAGATTCTTGAGCACGACCATCATCATACAAATATACAATTTTACCTAGATTAGACTGCATATCTTGTGCAGGCTGAAACTTCTGCCGTTCCCCTGAACTAATCCATAAATTCGCTTGCTGGTCAAACACTATACGATGTGCATAATGCCCCTGACCCGACACTTTAGGGACTTGCTCCCATATGCGTTCGATATCCGTCAGTTTCGGTGCTTCGATATTCGATAAATCCAATTTCGCTCGGATCACCACTGCACCAAACAATCCATTTTTTTCTTCGGCATAACTGAGATATAGCCAAGCGTTATTATTGAAATTAGGATGAATCGAAACATCACCTAACCCACCTTGTCCGCCATAAGCAACTTGAGGCACACCAGCCACGTTAAAACTACGTTTTGATTGTGGGTCAAACAACTTAAGTATGCCTGACTTTTCTGTAATTAACAGTTGACCATTTGGTAAAGTTGCAATCGCCCATGGTTCATTAAATTGAGCAATTTTTTCAACTTGATATCGTTGTTCTTGAGCTTTTGAATTCTCGTTTTTGACTGTTGATTCCTGCGGATTCTGTGCTTCAGTGGCTTTATTTTGATTGGCATGACACGCCATTATGATTCCGCTCAAACCAACAATCCAAATCAGTTTTGCAGCTTTTAACATGCCTTTCCCTTTTTAAATCCTTGAATATCAGTCTCAAGGATTAAACGGCAATGATCATTTTAAAAGTGTTTTTATATTACAAAATATGTGTAGTCTAGCAATTGAATGTACTAGCGTACCCACCGCACGATGTATTCATCTATTTCATTTTCATCAACAAGCTGTTCAGATATACAACGACCTGCTACAGATTTTCGAGCACTAATCACACTTTGTTTATTGCCTGTCACCAAGTGATGCCAATTCGGTAGCTTTTTACCTTCATTAATACGTCGATATGCACAACTCGAAGGTAGCCATCGTATTTGTTGTAATTTTTCAGGCGTTAAATGAATACAGTCAGGTACATGCACCTGACGATTTTCATAATCTGAACAATGCCCCGTCTGACAATCTAGAAGTTTGCATGCCACTTTGGTATATGCGATTTCTTCGGTTTCATCATCTTCTAATTTAACCAAACAACACATACCACAACCATCACACAGTGCCTCCCATTCTGCTTGGTTCATTTCAAACAGTGAATAATGTTTCCAAAATTCAGGGCGTAAAGATGTGCTCATGATTCAGCTAAATATCAAAAATTTGAGTCAGTATATCACTAATAATTCTCATAAAATTTCACCAATCTCAGTTACAGTTGATTAACTAAAGAATATCAATACTCTACGTTAAAATACCCTTTGTATACATTTTGCTCAGTTTATTTTCTTATACTGAATGAACATTAATAAAAATTTATGGAGAATCAAAATGTTCCGTTGGGCGATTATTTTTGCAGTGATTGCATTGATAGCAAGTTTGCTAGGGTTTGGTGGTGTAGCAGGCTTATCTAAAGATTTCGCAATTATCTTACTTGTGATTGCAGTGATTCTCGCAATTGTAGGCTTTATCTCAAGAGGCAAAGTCTAGTGTTCTAAATCACTAGATTAAATTGAAAACACAAGATTGATGAAAAGAAGAAGGTACTCCTTCTTCTTTTTTTATTTCTTTTTTATCTGTTCATTGATACGCGTTTTATATATTCCAATCTTTCATAAATTCTCACATTTGATTTTACTTTCTTATTGCAAATTCATCACTTCGGAAAACATTTATGCTTTAATCTTTGCTGATTTTCATAAACGAAAGGACTTTCAATAATGACTTCAGCAATTCAAACAAGAGAAATTCAGTATAAAGCGGCAGATGGTACACAATTGATTGGTTATTTTGCCGCACCTGAAAACTCTTCAGGAGCTGCGGGTATTATTGTAGCCCCAGAGTGGTGGGGTCGTAATGAATATACAGAACAACGTGCTCGAGAACTTGCAGAACAAGGATATGCTGCTTTTGCCATTGATATGTACGGCGACAAAAAGGTAACCCCTGAAGCTTCTCAAGCAAATGAGTGGATGATGCAAACTTTCGCACAGCCTGAAACGATTGTACAACGCGCTACAGCTGCGTTAGACACTTTATCTGCACAGCCTGAAGTTGACGCAACTCGATTAGCTGCTATTGGTTTTTGTTACGGTGGAAAAGTTGTCTTAGATCTTGCTCGATCTGGGGCGAATTTAAAAGCAGTTGCTACTTTCCATGCTAATTTATCTGCGCAAACACCTGCTCAACAAGGTCAAGTTAAAGCTGAGATTCTGGTTTTACATGGTGAGCTAGATAGCATGGTCACGCTAGATGATGTGGCACAATTTAAAGAAGAAATGTTTGCAGCTCAGGTGCCACATGAAGTCATTATCTTTGAGGATGCAAAACACGGTTTTAGCAATCCACAAGCTGATGAACGGGCAAAAGCCAATGGTGTAGATCTCGGTTATAACGCTGAAGCTGAGGAAAAAAGCTTAGCTGCGATGTATGAGTTACTGTCGCGTCACTTAGATTAATATACTTTCAAAGTTTATTAGCGCTAAGATTATTGAAGAAAGAAGATAAAATATAAGAGGAATGTAAGGATGAGTGAACAATGTACTTATTGCAATCACGATGAATATGATGTGATTGATAAAAATGAATTCGGTGTGATTTTGCCAGAACATCAGCCGTTGACTAAAGGACATTCCGTTATTATTCCTTTACGTCATGTGAGTTCTTTTTTTGAAATTACCGATAAAGAGCGTAAAAGTTTACAGTCGCTGTTAGAACTGGCACGTAACGAGTTAAAAATCCGTCATCATCCGGAAGGCTTTCATATCGCTTTTAATGATGGCAAAGTTTTTGGCGATGAAGAGTCGGAACATTTACACATCCATATTATTCCTCGTTACAAAAACCAACCGCTTAAATTAGATAGTCGTTGGGGCATTATTCAAGAGTAATGTTGATTTTCCAAAAAGGCGCAATATGCGCCTTTTTTCATGCTTTTTTAAAAGGTCTTTGCCTAGATTGGTTATACTGAGCACAGATTATATTAATGGTATTTTCATGTTTTCTTTTTCAACTGCGTTACTTGATTGGTTTGATGTACATGGTCGACATGACCTGCCATGGCAAGTCGCAGATGATCCTTACAAAGTTTGGGTCTCTGAAATTATGTTGCAGCAAACCCAAGTGAAAACTGTTCTGAAATACTATGATCGTTTTATTGAGCGCTTTCCGACGGTCACCGATTTAGGTCGTGCTACTTGGGATGAAGTTGCTCCTTACTGGGCAGGTCTAGGCTATTATGCGCGTGCTCGCAACCTGCATAAAGCAGCCACAATCGTAAGTCAAAATGGACATTTTCCAGAGACTTTAGAAGCTTGGATGGCTCTGCCAGGAATAGGTAGATCAACTGCTGGTGCATTGATGTCACTTGGATTACGCAAATACGGCGTGATAATGGATGGAAATGTTAAGCGTGTTTTAGCACGTTTCTTTGCCATTGAAGATGATTTATCAAAGCCTGTCCATGAACGTGCAATGTGGGAATTAGCCGAGCAACTCTGTCCTGAACAACGCAACCATGATTACACGCAAGCCATTATGGATTTGGGTGCAACAATTTGTACTCCTAAAAAACCACTTTGCCTGTACTGTCCAATGCAGTCAGAATGCCAAGCTTTAAAGCAGGGTCTGACACAAGAGTTACCATTTAAAAAGCCAAAAAAAGCAGTGCCTATAAAGACTGCGGATGTTTTATTACTGCGAAGTACTGAAAATACATGGTTATGGCAACAACGTCCGCATTCAGGCTTATGGGGTGGTTTATGGACCTTACCCATCATTGATGAAACTTCAGAATTTAGTCAATTGACTCAGCAATATGGTTTGGTGAGTAATCAATTACCAACTCAAATTTCACACAGTTTCACCCACTTTACCTGGTTACTGAATGCACATATTTTCCATGTTGATCTCGACCAGATGGAATACCTCCAAACAGAATTAGGAGGTGAATGGCTCGCTCCACAAGTTGTAACAGAAATGGGCATTCCAACTGCGATGAAAAAATTGATCTCAGCCGTGAAATTGTGACATAGTCGATTCAAATAAGTGTGGCTGTATCAATCAAGGAGTTGGAGTGACTAAGTATTTGCGACATTACATCATCCTAAGTGTAGCTATTTTACTTGTTGCCTGCAGTAGCCAACCTCCAAAACAAACGCCGCTTGACCCAACCCTCGTTGCTCGCTTACATATGCTTCCTTTGGACCGCAAATTACCTATCCCAGTACAAGGTGTAAAAGCGAGACAACTCACTGACACTTGGGGTGCATCACGAAGTCACGGTCGAACACATGAAGGCATTGATATCTTGGCGGCTCGTGGTACAAAAGTTTATAGTGCAACTGATGGAATTGTTCGCAGTATGCGCGATAATAAGCTGGGTGGGAAAGTCATTTGGATTTTAGGACCCGCTGGTTCTTGGCATTATTATGCGCATTTAGATCAGCATAAAAAAGGTCTCAATGAGGGTGACTTCGTGCGACGAGGTGACCATATTGGTTATGTCGGCAATACGGGTAATGCTCGACATACTGCCCCTCATTTACATTATGGAATTTACTTAGATGGTCGCGGTCGAGGCCCTGTCAATCCATACCCTTATTTACATTAAATTAAAGTTTTTATTATTAGGAAGTTTTCATGTCAGAAGCCTTGATTAATCGTCTAGTTGAATTTGCAGAATCTGGCAATCAACAACGTATTGTCTTAAATGGACAAAGCCATCAGGGCTGGATTATGGAAATTACCGAAGAAGCTCTGTTGATTAGCACTGGGTTTGCAGATAAAGCAGGTAAAGATTTCTGGATTAATTTTTCGGATTTAGAGCAAGCAGAGTTGTTCTTTTGGGACAATCAAAACGATCAGTGGGTTGCTTTTACCATTTGATCACTTCGGAGCATTCGCATGACGATTCAACGCTGTGGCTGGTGCTCCGATGAGCAGATTTATATTGATTATCACGATCAAGAATGGGGTGTTCCTGTATATGATGAACACACCTTATTTGAAATGCTCTGTTTAGAAGGTCAGCAAGCAGGACTCGCTTGGATTATTGTTTTAAAAAAACGCGAGCGATATCGACATCATTTCTTTCAATACACCATTGAAGAAATTGCGACTTTTACAGATGAACATTTAATCGAAATAGCACAAGATCCGGGCATAATTCGTCATTTAGGTAAACTAAAGGCGATTCGAGATAATGCTCGAGCATGGTTGAATATGCGCCAAATCATGCCTGATATGGTCAAATGGTTATGGAGTTTTGTAGGGCATCAACCCAAAGTTCATTCTGTGCAAGACTATCGCTTAGCACCAACACAAAGCGAATTAAGCCTGCAACTGTCTAAAACTCTAAAAAAGAATGGTTTTAAATTCGTGGGTCCAACCATTATCTATTCTTATCTGCAAGCGGTAGGAATGGTTGATGATCATGAAAATCACTGCTTTAAAAAGCTTAGTTTAGCGCCATAATCTTTTTAAGAAGGTGCTTGGGATGATGACCTCATTTTTTGTTTCACCCAATCCGCTAAAAACACGATGGAGTCATGAATTTCATGAGTTAGTTCATGCCCTGCATTTAAGCGAATATAATTTTTATAACGGCGTTCTTCTCCAAAAACATCACCGGGAACAATGTTAATACCATGTTGACGTGCAGCATAATAGAGTTCTAAACCATCAATATGTGTCGGCAATTGCAGCCATAAAACATAACCACCATCCGGCTGACTTAACCCAATGTCGATCCCGTGAAAAGCGTTTAATATCGTTTTTCGATATGCATCAACTTGATGATTTAATTTTGGTTTTAATCGGAGTAGATGCTCACGATAGGCTCTACTATACATCAGGTCAGCCAAAGCCAATTGCAAAGGTGTATTCACACTGACATTTTGAATGACAATTTGACGATGCAAATATTTAAGCCTCGGCGGTAAACAAAACCAACCTACTCGATATGCACTCGACAATGATTTTGATATTGAACTGCATAAAATGACATAGCCTGCTTCATCCCAATGTTTGATCGGTAAAGGTCGCTGTAAATTAAAACTACATTCAGCATAAATATCATCTTCAATCACATAACATTGATATTGTTCAGCCAATTGCACAATTTTCTGTTTATCATGATTTGAAAGCTCAAATCCTAGTGGATTTTGATAATTCACAGTCAATAGACAGGCTTTGGTATCGGGGTGCTGCATTGCTCTTTCTAAGCGTTCTAAATCAAAACCATCCACATTTGCAGGTATCTCAATCAACTTGCGTTTCAGTGTCCCTAACAACTGTAATTGACCATTAAAATTTGGGGTTGGAATCACAATGCCATCCCCTTCCTTGGTCAAGAGCTGAACCACGAGTGATAACGCAGCCATACAGCCATTGGTGATATAAGTCTCGTCTGGATTGATATAAAAACCATCTTCAGCCCAATGGTCTGATAAAGCTTGTCTCAATCTCAAATGCCCTTGTCGATTACTGTAAAGGAAATCTTCTGGTTGACTGTGTTTTAAAGCACGTTGAATTGACTTTCGGATTGCATCTACAGGCACGTGATTTGGAGAGATTTGTACTGCACCTAAATGAATTGATCGGTTATTGATTGAAGACTCCTGTATTTCAATTTGCAAATCTAAGTTACTGATATCCTTTGCTTCAGCTTCAAATTCATGATGATAAGGCAATACTGGCGAATCGTTTCTGGATTTCAAATGTTGAACAAAATAACCCGATTTATTTTTAACAGTAATGAGCCCTTCCGATTCCAATAATGTATAACAATTTTTTGCTGTATTTAAACTGACGGCATGTAATGCTGAAAATTGCCGAAGGGAAATGAGCTTCTGTCCTGAACACAGTTCTCCACTCAGAATTTTCTGTTTGATATGTTTGGCTAAGATTTGATACTGAAACATGAACTGTGCTCATTTTTATAAAATGTGTGTATCTGTATCTATAAACCTAGCAAATTTATGATGGTCTTACAGCTAAAAAAACACAGGAGGCCACATGAACAACGATAAATTATATTTGATATTACCCTTGGTAACACTTTTGACAGCTTGCCAACCAGAGCATGCGATCGAACAAGCTGCACTTGAGCAAAAATTTATTTGTACATCGTTAATTGATGGATTCTTAAAAGTGACGCACAACAGTCATTATCGTTTTACAAAAAGTATTGAATCTCCAGATCAGCAGAAAATTTACCTCTACACCGTGTCTTCTGATCATGCAGTCAAGCTCAATAGCCCCACACAAAAAAATTTAAATTTTCAATGTGATGATTCCAAAAAACAAATCTATCAAGTTTTTCTATTGGATCAGACGTCTAAGACTAAGCAACCAATTTTGAGTTTTCATTTGCCTCAAGCAGTAGAGTTAAAGCAATTTACAGCTTACACTTTGAAAAATGATTAAATGACTGATGTAACGTCATTATTTCAAAATATCTGGTAACGATATCTGCGCAGATTGAGATTTTGCTAATTCAGTTTTCATTTTTTGCAACATTTGATAAGGCTGCTGTTGTACAAACATATTGGTCACACTTTGTGGAATTGCACCTTCTGGATCCGCATATCCTGAAGTGCTGACCTTCACCTTATTCGGTCCAATCTGTTCAAAGCTCCAGTCTCCAACATAGTGTTGCAGGCGAATATACTGAGGATTCTTCGATTTTCCCGTTTGCGAAGCTTTATTCTTAATATGAACAATACCTTTTGAATCCTTATACATTTTCCCTTGCACAATCAGGTCTCGATCTTTCAAAGGAAATGGAAAATCTAACACCATGTAGAGTTTAAATTCCCCTTGCTTCAAATCTTGAGAAATCACCTGTGCTGAACCGACATTGGGTACCCATGATTTTGCATTTTCCACATCCAAAACTATTGCAACTGCTCTTTCGAGTGAAGCATCCACTACTGTTTCAGCACGATAGGACAACACAGGATGATCAGGATTTTGCATCGTCCACACTTTAATATTGTTTTTGTTAATGGTGAGTCGAGAGGCTTCATTGGCTTGAACTTGGCTTGTCAGGCCAATGGCACTGACAAGCAAGCAGATCATAGAAATTTTCTTCATTTTTATTCTTCATATTTAACATTATTATTTAGATGATCACGCAGTATTTTTAAACTTAAACTTTGATATCGTTGAAGCCTAAAACGTCTTTCATGTCATATTTTTTCGGTGCTTTACCGACAACCCAAGCAGCGGCACGTACTGCACCTGCAGCAAAATTCATGCGATTCGTGGCTTTATGTGTGATTTCTACACGTTCACCTTCACCAATAAACATTACCGTATGTTCACCCACAATATCGCCACCACGAATGGTTTGGAAACCAATACTTTGACGTTCACGAGGACCAGTATGCCCTTCACGGTGATACACAGCATCTTGCTTCAAATCACGACCTAATGCATCAGCAATCGCCTCACCCATCATTAAAGCAGTACCTGATGGCGCATCAACTTTATGACGATGATGTGCTTCGATCACTTCAATATCGACACTGTCACCAAAGACTTTAGATGCTAATTCTAAAAGTTTAATGGATACATTCACGCCTACGGAGTAGTTTGCTGCGTACACTACAGGAGCAATCGTTGCACTTTCATCTAAAAATGCTTTTTGCTCATCGTTCATTCCCGTCGTACCGATCACTAATGCAACACCAGCCTCACGGCACAGTTTCAAATGCTGTTCAGTTGCAACTGGTGCAGTAAAATCAATAAATACATCGCAATCATTTAAAACATCTTGGATATCACCCACGACTTTCACACCAAGTGTACCAATACCCGCTAATTCGCCTGCATCCGCGCCAATAAGGCTACTGCCTGGACGCTCTACCGCTGCTGCTAATTGATAACCAGCATCTTGAACTGCTTGAATCAATGTACGACCCATACGGCCACCAGCACCTAAAATCCCAATACGCGGAGCGACAGACATAACCTATTCCTAGTGTTGCTTTAAAATTGTTCTTACTATAACAAAAGTCTATACATACGCTAAGTTTATCGATATAAAAAATTATGCTGTCTTCTAAGCATTTGATTCGAACATTAATCGAATAATCAGATTAAATTGAGAAAAATATTCGGTTTTTTATATTTATAAATTTTAACTATGATCAATGCCATGAAATTCAACACTTTTATAAGGAAATAATATGGCAGACCAAGCTCGAAAATTATCAACGATCCAAACGATCGAACAGTTACAGTTGGATGCTTCATTAGTTCAAGGTTTAGATCATGCCGAAACTGCGTGGATCATTATCGAAGCTATTCAACAATTGCAGGAATATCATAATCAGTGGCACTGAGATGAAACAGATCAGATGACTTTTCTTATTTAAAAGAAAATCATCTTCTGTGTTATTAAAATATTTACAATTTAAAAATCATATTAGGATTCAAAATTTAAAATTGCTCAAAGCATTGATTGCTCAGCTAAAGCATCGGTTTCTATTTTCATTCCTATTAAAATATGTTCTTATTATCTCGTTATTTTTAATCTAAATTACATTCTATCTTCACAGTTTCTCTGCATTTTTTCAGTACATTAGTGTGAACCCCAATTTATAAGGTCAACGAGGGCGGAATATGAAAAAGATTATGACAGTTTTGACATTATCTTTAAGTGCAATATTTACAGCAAATATTGCCAATGCTGCTCCTTACTCTGATGACTACCAAGATAAAGGTTCACGTGAACGTGGTAAAGGATTTGAGAAACGTACTCAATATGATGCTTCATCAGATCAAGAGTTCCAAGATCGTCGTAAAAACAGAGAAGAGCGTGGCGTAAAACGTTTACGTCAACATAAATGGCAAACTGGCTATGTCATGCCTCAACACTATCGTGGCAATAGTTATAAAACCGAATATAAAGATCATAACCTACCAAAACCTGGTAAAAACCAACAATGGTACAAAGTGAATAATGACTTTATTCTGGTGGATTCAAACAGCAATAGCATTTTGAAAATCCAGCAAGATTAATTTTGACGTTTAAATCGACCCGACTTCATGTCGGGTTTTTTGTTGAGTTCAATCCTAATCATTCATCTTCATCACTTCTTCATACATTTCACAAATTGACTATATCTCTCCACGGTTTATCTCAAATCATTTTGTACTTTAGCGATATCGGATAAATAACAAAGTTAGAGGTATCCCACATGAAAAAGTTAGTATCAGTACTTACATTAGCAATGAGTGGTTTATTGGCAACATCTGCGATGGCTGGTCCACATGACGATGGTCGTCACTATTCAAAACCAACTCCACCACCAGCGCATTGGAATAAAGGTCAGCCTGGGAAATATCAACATGACCGCTATGAACAAAATCGTGGCTTCCAAAATGTAAATCCAAGCCGTCAATGGCGAGTAGGTCAACAGTTACCACGTCAATTCAACTCTTCAAAATTTGAGTTAAGTGATCGTCAAGCGAAGAATCTACCTAAAGCGGCGCGTAACCAGCAGTGGTACAAAATTAATGGAGACTATGTCTTAGTGAATGAGCGTACAGATCGCATCGTGCGTATCATCGGATAAGCTTATTCCTAGATCTTCTCAAATTGATCTTCCCTGCACTCAGCCCAAACTCAGTTTGGGCTTTTTTATGTCTTTATTTTAATGCAGGTGTGGAAAATCATTTTTTTGTTTAGAATCTGATGACCACTTCCCGCTTCTATCGGTACATGCATGCAATCGGACTCAATAGATACAACTCAAAATATGACACAGCAATATGTGCATTGGTTCCGAAACTCAGCGCCGTATATCAACGCCCATCGTAATAAAACCTTCGTTTTAATGTTTGGCGGCGAAGCAGTTCAATCACCAAATTTTCAACATATTATTCATGATATTGCCCTTTTACATTCTCTCGGCATTCGACTCATTCTGGTTCATGGAGCACGACCACAAATCAGTGCAAATCTTGCTGAGAAGAATTTAGATAGTCCTTTTCATAATCATCGTAGAGTAACAACACGTGACTCATTAGGTGCGGTCATGTCTGCCGTAGGCTCAATCCGTTTACAAATCGAAGCCTTATTGTCTATGGGACTTGCAAATTCACCCATGTATGGTGCTCGCATTGATGTGGTATCTGGTAATTTTATAACAGCTAAACCTTATGGCATTCGTAATGGTATCGATTTTCAACTTACCGGTGAAGTGCGTTCAGTCGATGCAGATGCGATTCAAAAACATTTGGACAATCACAATATTGTATTGCTTGGCCCCTCAGGTTATTCAACCACTGGTGAAGTTTATAACTTGCTTGCTGAAGAAGTGGCGACCAAAACAGCTATCCAACTCGGTGCCGATAAACTCATTTTTCTCGGTTCCGAACAAGGTTTAATGCAAAGCCCACAGCAGTTGTTGCGCGAAGTGACCCCGCATCAGCTAGATCAACATATTGACGTTGCTTTAGAGCAAAATTATGAATTGGCATTGCATTTACAAAATGCCAAGGAAGCCTCTTTAAATGGCGTTAACCGCGTTCATTTATTATCTTATGAACATGATGGTGCATTAATCGAAGAATTATTTACTCGTGATGGGCATGGCACGATGATCACCGATGCACATTATGAAGAAGTCCGCACAGCGACGATTCAGGATGTCGGTGGATTAATCAGTTTATTACGCCCATTAGAACAAGAAGGCATTTTGGTATACCGCTCTAGAGAACGCTTGGAAAATGAAATTGATCATTTCGCTGTGATTGAACGTGACGGTATGGTTCTGGCTTGTGCAGCATTATATCCAATACCAACTGAATCAAATGAAATTCGTTCTGCAGAAATAGCCTGTGTGGCAGTACATCCAAGTTACCGCAAATCAAATCGTGGTAGCCAAATCTTGCACTATTTAGAAGAGAAAGCAAAAAAGTCTAATATCCAACAGTTATTTATTCTTACGACACGAACCGCACATTGGTTTTTGGAACAAGGGTTTGTCAAAGCATCGGTGGATGACTTACCACAAGCGCGTCAGGCACTTTATAATTTCCAAAGAAACTCAATTGTTTGTAAAAAGCCACTCTAAAGTGGCTTTTTTATTGCACCCTTATGAACTGCTTTATCTTTCTTTTATATATCGATATTCCTAGGTGAACTATCTTCACAATCATTCGATATATTCATACAAATCATATCCTTATCACAATTTAATATTTTAATATATATTTATATATTTCACAAACTTAGAATCAAAAATATCGTTATTCTTAGATTGAGCCTTTTGCATTTTTTTAGATATTTTTTTCTCTTTTAATTTTATCTTTTTTATTCATTAGGAATTCCTGAATTCTTATTTTTTACGAAATAGAAAATTCATTAACTTAGGCGCGTTACATGACGCATTTATTTTTTTGATTTTTTTTATTTTTAAGTTTTCAGGATTTTCAATATGAGCAGCTTTAACGCTAATCTTTGGAAAAAAACACTCATTTTGTCTTCTGCGTTAACAGGTGCTTTGCTACTCACTGGTTGCGACTCAAAAAAAGAAGATAAAACCCAAGTGTTAAATATCGGTTATCAAAAGTATGGCTTACTGCCCGTGATTAAAGAACGTGGTGAATTAGAAGCCGCTTTGAAGGATCAAAACATTCAAGTGAAATGGGTAGAGTTCCCAGGTGGACCACAACTGTTAGAAGGTTTGAATGTCGGCAGTGTTTCATTTGGTGAAGTCGGTGAAGCACCCCCTATTTTTGCCCAAGCAGCGAATTCAAATTTGGTTTATGTCGCAAATCAACCTGCGACTCCACGCGCTGAAGCGTTGATTGTTCAAAAAAATTCGAACATCAAAGATATTCAACAACTTAAAGGTAAGCGTGTAGCGTTAAACAAAGGTTCTAACGTTCATTATCTTCTCTTGAAGATCTTAGAAAAGAATCATTTGACGCTTGATGATATTGAAGTGGTTTACCTACCACCATCGGATGCTCGCGCAGCATTTGAGCGCGGTGCAGTCGATGCATGGGTAATCTGGGATCCGTTCTTTGCAGCAGCAGAGCATCAAATCGGCGCACGTGTTCTCGCTTCTGGCGAAGGGCATGCCAATAACTACCAGTTCTATATGGCTGATCGTAAGTTCGTTGAACAGAATCCTGAAATTATACAAACCGTTGTTCAAGAACTTAATGAAGCATCAGATTGGATTGCTTCCAATAAAGACGAAGCAGCTCAACTGCTCGTGAAGCCTACAGGCCTAGATTTCAAAATTCTTCAAACCTCAATTGGACGTATGAGCTTCGGCGTTTATCCAATTAGTACTGAAGTTGCTCAACATCAGCAAAAAGTTGCCGATGTATTCCATCAACAGAAGTTAATTCCAAACAAAATCAATATTCAGGCCGCAATTATTGCGCCTACACCCAAATAACAACATGAAAAGGTGATGAACATGACTCAATATCAATCAGGAAATACAGCACACACTTGGTTTAAAACCTCAAGTCATTCAATGACAACGATGCTATTTGCCTGTGCGATGTTGGGTTGCTCAGCTGCATGGGCTGTTGATACCTCAGTGAAAGAATTACGCATTGGCTTCCAAAAATCTTCCGTAAATTTGGTGATTGCTCAACAGCAAAAACTGTTTGAGCAAGAATTTCCCAATGCCAAAATTACATGGAATGAGTTCCCTGGTGGTCCTCAAATTTTAGAAGCACTTGCAGTGGGTTCAGTGGATATTGGTGCAACAGGTGATACCCCCCCTGTTTATGCTCAAGCAGGAAACAAACCTTTGCATTACATTGCTTATGAGGCGGCGAAGCCTCTTTCTTCAGCAATCTTAGTGCCGCAAAAATCCAAAATTACTCAGCTTAAACAACTCAAAGGCAAGCGTGTCGCAGTACATCGTGGATCTAGTTCACATTATCTATTGGTCCAAGCCGTCCGAAAAGCAGGTTTGCAATGGAGCGATGTAAAACCAATTTGGTTAAGTCCTGCTGATGCACGCGCAGCATTTCAAAAAGGTGCTGTTGATGCATGGGCCATTTGGGACCCGTATTACGCTGCTGCTGAACTTGAAGATAAAGCAAAAGTTTTGACCACTGGACAAGGGCTGAGCCCGAATTACACGTTCTATCTCGCTTCAGGCAAGTTTATCGACAAACATCCTCAAGCGATTTCAGGTGTCATTGAACAGATTAATCTTGCTGATCAATGGGTTCAAAAGAACTTAAAAACTACAGCAACGATTTTTGCCAAAACAACAGGTTTAAAGCCGAATGTCAGCCAAACCTTTGTTCAGCGCCGACCTCGTCCATCTTATGCAGCACCTTTAACCGCGAAAGTCATTGCAGATCAGCAACAACTGGCTGATCGCTTTGCTGAGCTCAAAATCATTCCTAAACCGATACAAATTAACCAAGTCGTATGGACTGGTAAGTAACTCATATTAAGGACTTAAGTAATGAAAATTTTCTGGTTTATTCCTACTCATGGTGATAGTCGCTACCTAGGTACAAGCAAAGGCGGACGTGTTGTCGACCATGCCTACATGAAACAAATCGCTGTGGCGGTGGATAATCTAGGTTATGAAGGTGTGCTTATCCCGACTGGTCGTTCTTGTGAAGATCCATGGTTGACTGCCGCAAGTTTAATTGATGCCACCAAAAATCTTAAATTTCTCGTTGCTTTGCGTCCAGGGGTAACCACTCCTGCACTGGCTGCACGTATGGCAGCAACCTTTGACCGTCTTTCAAATGGCCGTGTTCTATTGAACTTGGTCACTGGTGGTGATGAGCAAGAGTTAAAAGGTGACGGCGTCTATGAAGATCATAAAACGCGTTATAAAACTGCGACTGAATATACTACGATTTGGCGCGAAATTTTAAAACGCTCTCATACGGGTGAAAGCTTCACGTTCCATGGTGAACGTCTAAGCGTGGATGATGCAAAATTATTATATCCACCCGTGCAAAAACCTTATCCACCATTGTGGTTTGGTGGTTCTTCTGATGATGCTGTTGAACTGGCAACTGATCAAGTAGATACCTATTTAACTTGGGGAGAGCCTCCAGCAGCGGTTAAAGAAAAAATCGAAAATGTCCGCGCTAAGGCGGCAGCTAAAGGTCGCACCCTAGATTACGGTATTCGTTTACATGTCATCGTCCGCGAAACCAACCAGGAAGCATGGAGAGCTGCTGAAGAATTAATTCAGTATGTTGATGATGAAACAATCGCTGCGGCACAGAAAAAATTTAAACAAATGGACTCTGTTGGTCAACGTCGTATGGCTGAACTTCATAATGGAGATCGCTCGAAACTTGAAGTTTCACCAAACTTATGGGCTGGCGTAGGTCTCGTCCGTGGGGGTGCAGGCACGGCATTAGTAGGTGACCCTGAAACTGTGGCGGCACGTATCCAAGAATATGCAGATTTAGGCATTAATACCTTTATTTTCTCGGGTTATCCGCACCTTGAAGAATCAATTCGTTTTGCTGAATTGGTATTCCCTCTTCTACCATTAGAAACACGCAAAAAACTGACTCAACCGAATCTGACTGGACCTTTTGGTGAGATTGTCGCGAATAACTACACTCCTGAAGAAAATAAAAAAGGAGATCAGGTTCAGGAGCCGGCATGACAACAGCGGTAAATAAAACTCAAAAGCATTCTATCGTGTTGAGTAAAACCAAGGTGGTTAAAGCTGAAGGTTTTCTCTCTCGAGGAACCAAACAACTGGGGCAACGTTTGTTGCCTTGGTTAGTACCCATTTTTCTTATTGTGATTTGGCAACTGGCATCAGTCACTGGCATTTTAGAAAGCCGCGTCTTGCCTGCTCCAACCGCAGTGGTTTTGGCTTTTTGGCATCTATTGCTCAGTGGTGAACTGTGGACACATGTCCAAGTCAGTGCGGGACGTGCACTGATTGGCTTGCTGATTGGTGGTGGCTTAGGATTATTTTTAGGGTTGTTAAATGGCTCATCTAAAGTCGCCTCTACGTTACTCGACACGACCCTACAAATGATCCGTAATATTCCAGCTTTAGCTTTAATTCCATTGGTGATTCTATGGTTTGGAATTGACGAATCTGCCAAATTATTTTTGGTCGCGATTGGCGTGTTTTTCCCAATTTATATCAATACGTATCACGGTATCCGATCTGTAGATCCTCAGCTGATCGAGATGGGCAAGAGTTATGGTTTAACACGCTGGCAGTTATACAAAGAAATTATTTTACCAGGTGCTCTTCCTTCCATTTTAGTTGGTTTGCGCTTCGCACTAGGTTTAGTTTGGGTTCTTTTAATTGTGGCTGAAACCATCTCGGCACAAGCTGGAATTGGCTACATGACCATGAATGCGCGTGAATTTTTACAAACAGATGTCGTTTTAGTTGGGATTCTACTGTATGCCCTACTTGGTAAATTAGCGGATGTACTCGCGGTTGCCTTAGAAAAATATTTATTACGCTGGCATCCAGGCTATCAAAAATAGGAATGCGTATGACTGATTTAAGTATTTCAAATCTCGCTGATGAACATGTCATTCCAGATCATGCCAGATCAGCTCCACAAAAGATCGGTGCAGAAATCAATATTGAACAACTGCACAAGTTCTATGGCAAAGTTAAAGTATTAGAGGATTTAGACCTACATATAGAACCTGGTGAATTTGTTGCCATTGTGGGTCGAAGTGGCTGTGGTAAGAGTACGTTGTTACGGTTAATCGCGGATTTAGAACAACCGAGTTATGGTGAGATTAAATTTAAATCTGCACTGAACTTTCGTGAAGGTATTACCGCAGATGACATCCGCGTCATGTTCCAAGATCCTCGCCTATTACCATGGAAAAGCATTTTAAAAAATGTGCAATTGGGCTTAGATAAATCCCAGCATGATAAGGCTGAAGCATTATTGGAAAAAGTTGGCTTAAATGAAAAAGCTGAACTTTGGCCTGCACAACTTTCAGGTGGACAACGTCAACGAGCAGCGCTAGCACGTGCCTTGTCTCATACCCCTCGAATACTATTACTTGATGAACCTTTGGGGGCTTTAGATGCGCTTACGCGTTTAGACATGCAAAATTTAATCGAGAAACTATGGCTAGAACAAGGCTTCACCACCATCTTAGTGACACATGATGTCAGTGAAGCTGTTCAGTTAGCAGATCGTATTATTTTGCTCGATAAAGGTAATATCGCACATCAGTTCAAAGTAGATTTACCACGACCGCGACAAAAAAATGTCAAATTTGCAGAGCTTGAACAACAAGTTTTAGAAGCCGTACTTTCAACTTAAGCGATACAAAATATGACATTCTGAATTGTTGAATAAGGTAAATGGAAGTGTCTAATTTTCGTCGGAAAATTAGACACTTTTCGTACTGATAAATGGCTTTTTTTAATTAAATTAAAAGATATTCTCGATCAGCATTTCCCACATGAGTAATATGTATTTGTTTATCAAATAAATTGTACATGTGTCTTATTATTAGTTTTATCACTTAACTACACAATTATTCTTCATATTCTTTTGCAAATGCCCTAATCCTTGTGCACAAATCGCACGTTTTACCGTACAATTTGAGGTTCCTTTTTATAATTTACTGACGAGATGGAACAAAAGAAGAGTACGCAAAAACGTCAACAGCTTTTAGCTGCTGCATTAGATGTGTTTTCTGTGTATGGTTTTAGTGGTGCAAGCTTAGATGAAATTGCACAACTCGCGGAAATGCACAAATCGAATATTTTCTATTACTATGAAAATAAAGAAGCGCTCTATGTCGAAGTGCTGACTACTGTCATGCAAAAATGGTTAGCTCCACTGCAAATGTTGGAAGCTGATTTAGAGCCTGCTGAAGCGATCACGCAATATCTCATGCAAAAGATTGAGGTTTCCCGTACTCAACATAAGGCATCAAAATTATTTGCTTTAGAAATTATCCAAGGCGCACCACATATCCTGCCAATTTTGAAAGGCCCATTAAAAAAACTCTTCAAACGCAAATCTAAAGTCATTTCCACGTGGCAAGAGCAAGGCAAAATATCAGACAAGATCGATGCTGAGGTTTTAATTATTAACCTTTGGGGTATCACACAAAACTATGCTGATTTTAGCACCCAAACTGAAATGGTAACGGGAAAAACCTTACGGAATCGCACCATGTATCAACGTACCATCGAGCATACAGTCCATATGATGCTATACGGTATTTTACCTCGACCATAATTGGTTTATCTAAATCTCTTCGAGATTGATCTCTGGCATACGACCATAGTTTCTATGGTCGCCAAAATCTTCAAAATCTAGTGTTCCATACTCTGATATAAAGCCAATAATTTTTGAGCGCCCAACAACAAGTTCTCCTCCCAATCTAAATGTGCGGTGTCGTTTGCCCCATCTGTAATGTATTTCACGGAAATCAAACGAACGCCAAGTTTCTTACATACTTTGGCGAGCGCATATCCTTCCATATCAACCAACTGACATGGCACCTTAGGTGCACCAGTTTCAAAGCTATCGCCAGTCCCACAAATGCCCTTGGGAAGATGTTGAAAATACGGCTCTAGGTTAATCGCTGCGGGAAATTCCTGATCCATCGGTGTAACACCAACTTCAAAGCCAAGCGGTGAAACATCCATATCTCGCTGTACAAATGTTGTTACTTCAACCAAGGAATGCGCATCAAAATGCGAACTTCCTGCTGTTCCTAAATTCAGCAAAGTTGTGCATCCCGTTTTTTGAATCACTTCAAAAGCTTTAAATGCTGCATTGACCTTACCAATACCACTGTAATGTACTGCAATATTTTCAGCTTCGAATAATCCTTTAGATTCGCTTGCTAAGGCCATAATTAGGGCTAGATCAGACATCACTTACTCATTAAATATTGAATGGAACACATTAGACAAAAATATATCCGGAAATAAAAGTTTCTTTGATCTAATGACTCAAGCATCTTGATCTAGAATAAGAAAAGTATTGAATAAAAACACAACAACAAGACGAAACTGTGAGAATATGGCAATATATAGCCCAAATTAATTTTAGTCACCATTTCGCCCATGAAGCTACTCCGTCTGAATGCTTTAGCGCCCAACTTTCAATTGCCCAAAACTGCCGTCACCATTGGCAATTTTGATGGTGTTCATTTGGGTCATCAGGCGATGGTTCAGCAATTAAAAGACATAGCACAACAACAAGATTTAAAAACTGTGGTGATGATTTTTGAACCACAGCCTTTAGAATATTTTAAAAGTTACGACGCACCACCACGAATTAGTTCATTACGTGAAAAAGTGGAACATTTGGCTGCACTTGGTATCGACTACATTGTTGTTGCCAAATTTGATGACACATTCCGTAATTTAAGTGCGGAAGAGTTTGCTGATATTTTAAAATACAAGCTGAATACCCAAAGCCTAGTACTCGGTGAAGATCATCATTTTGGTAAAAACCGACAAGGTAATAGCCAATTCTTGCGCGATTATGGTTTTCAAGTCACCGATTTAAATAACGTTGAACTGAATGGCGAGCGTATTAGCTCTACCTTAATACGCCAAACTTTGGCTACAGGGGACCTTAAAAAAGCTGCGGAGCTACTTGGTCGCCCGTATAGCATTACGGGTCGTGTTCAATATGGTGATCAAATCGGTCGCACCATTAACTTTCCAACTATCAATGTTCGTCTAAACCGCCATAAGCCCTGTTTGCATGGCATCTATGGTGTTGAAGTGATTTGTGAAACAGAATCGTTAAAAGACAAAGTTCGCAATGAAAATGCCGAATATCCAGGTATTGCTGGTTATGAGGCTACAGCCCTTTTCGGTGCAGGACATGTCGGCACCCGACCAGCCATCGAACAGGAACATCCAGAGTGGCGATTAGAAGTACATTTCCCTGATGTTTCTGCTAATCTGTATGGCCTGTTAATGCGGGTAACATTTTTGAACTTTGTTCATGGCGAAAAGAATTATCCTTCGCTAGAAGCACTCAAAGCTGGGATCGATGATGATGTTGAGCAACTGCTTGAGTTTCGCCGAAACAACCCCAACTTTCCTTATTAATACTCCTTAATTTTTGTAAAACGCGTCAGCTTTAGACTGATTAAATTGGAAGACAACTTGCATGAGCGATAAGCAAACTCCTGAAAATGCAGTGGACTATAAAGCCACGCTAAACCTCCCAGGTACTGACTTTGCGATGAAAGCAAATCTCGCAGTACGTGAAGCGAAATGGTTAGAAGAGTGGTATGCCGACAACATTTATCAGCAGATTCGTGCGTCGCGTATTGGCAAGAAAAAATATGTGCTTCATGACGGCCCTCCATATGCAAATGGTCAAATTCACTTAGGTCATGCGGTTAACAAAGTCTTAAAAGACATCATTATTAAAAGCCGAGTAATGGATGGTTTTGATGCACCATACGTACCAGGTTGGGACTGTCATGGTCTTCCAATTGAACTTAAAGTTGAAGAAAAAGTCGGTAAAGTCGGCGTAAAAGTAGATGCTTCTACATTCCGTAAAGCCTGCCGTGAATATGCTTACACACAAGTTGAACTGCAAAAGAAAGACTTCGTGCGTATGGGCGTGTTTGGTGATTGGGACAATCCGTACTTAACGATGAACTTTAAACAAGAAGCCGACATCGTGCGTTCATTGGGTGCTATTGCCAAAGCAGGTCATATCGAACCAGGTCTTAAACCCGTCAACTGGTGTTTAGACTGTGGTTCATCATTGGCTGAAGCTGAAGTTGAATACGAAGACAAAAAATCAGACGCAATTGATGTGGGTTTCAGCGTTGTTGATTTAGCTGACCTTTCTGCACGTTTGAGTGTAGACATTGCTGAACGTACCGACATCGTGATTTGGACCACAACACCTTGGACCATGCCTGCTAACCAAGCGGTTGCGCTTCATGCTGATCTCGAATATCAACTTGTGAAAGCGACTGGCGAAGACAAAGTACCTCAAAACTTCATTCTTGCAAAATCATTGGTTGAGTCAGCGACTCAGCGTTATGGTTTCACTGCATTTGAAGTGCTTGCTGAATTCACAGGTTCTAAACTTGAAAACTTACTGCTTCAACATCCTTTAATCGCTGAACGCCAAGTGCCAGTGATCTTGGGTGAGCACGTCACCGATGGTAGCGGTACAGGTGCTGTACATACGGCTCCGGGTCACGGTGTGGACGACTATAAAGTTGGCTTACAGTACAACTTAAAAGTTGAAAACCCAGTCGGTGGTAATGGGGTGTATTTACCAACATCGCCAATCTTCCCGGGCGAACACATCTACAAAGCTAATCCAAAAATTATTGAAGCATTGACTGAAGCAACCAAGCTTTGGGCACATGTCGTAATCAAGCATAGCTACCCGCATTGCTGGCGTCATAAAACTCCAATTATCTTCCGTGCGACACCACAATGGTTCATCAGCATGGATGCGAAAGGTCTACGTAACAATGCCCTAAATGCCATTGAAAACGAGATCAGCTTCGTACCAGATTGGGGTAAAAACCGTATTCAAGCGATGATCGAAGGTCGTCCTGACTGGTGTATCTCACGTCAACGTACTTGGGGCGTGCCAATTCCATTCTTCGTACATAAAGACACCAACGAATTGCACCCACGTACCCCAGAATTGATCGAAGAAGTTGCAAAACTGATTGAACAAGAAGGTATTGATGGTTGGTACAACCGTGATGCACGTGAGTTCATTGGTGATGATGCTGAACAATACAATGCTGTGCGTGACACGCTAGACGTTTGGTTCGACTCAGGTACAACACATTATGCTGTGCTTCGCGAGCGTGAAGAACTACAAGACCCTGCTGATTTGTACCTTGAAGGTTCAGACCAACACCGTGGTTGGTTCCAATCTTCATTATTGACCTCAATTGCGATCAATGAACGTGCGCCATACAAAGGCTTGTTGACGCATGGCTTCGTAGTGGATGAGAAAGGCCGTAAGATGTCGAAATCGTTGGGTAACATCATTACCCCACAAGACATCATTAAAGATATGGGTGCAGACGGCTTACGCTTCTGGATCGCATCTGCGGATTACCGTTATGAAATGACCGCAGGTAAAGAAATCTTTAGCCGTGCCTCTGACGGTTACCGTCGTATTCGTAACACGCTTCGTTTCTTACTTGCGAACTTGAATGGCTTCAAACCATCAACAGATGCGCTTCCTGTCGATCAACTGATTGCGCTTGATCAATACATCTTACAACGTGCCTCTGAGGTTCAAGAAACCGTTAAGAAAGCGTATGAAGAAATGAACTTCCATATCGTGACAAGTGCGTTAACTAACTTCTGTATTAATGACTTGGGTGGTTTCTACTTAGACATCATCAAAGACCGTCAGTACACTACGAAAGCGGACTCACAAGCACGTCATTCTGCACAAACTGCGCTGTAT
The DNA here is from genome assembly GCF_056779735.1 of Acinetobacter sp. 24-47-67. NCBI lineage: Bacteria > Pseudomonadati > Pseudomonadota > Gammaproteobacteria > Moraxellales > Moraxellaceae > Acinetobacter > Acinetobacter sp. 24-47-67. The sequence continues at coordinate 24,526 of NZ_JBWYIK010000003.1, read as the reverse complement.
CACTTGGTACAAGCATTCGTACGTTGGATGGCACCAATCTTGAGCTTTACTGCACAAGAAGCTTGGCCACTCATCCCTGAGCAATCAGAGAAATATGTGTTTACAGCTGAATGGTATGACATTCCTGTGGCATCTACAGTAAACCTTGTGTCTGAAGCTGAATGGCAAACGCTAATTAACGTGAAATCTGCGGTGAATAAGTTCATTGAAGCGGCACGTGGTGCGAAAACTGTGGGTTCAAACTTGTCTGCTAAGGTTGAGCTTTGGGCGAATGATGAACTTAAAGCCGTTCTAGACAAATTAGGCGATGAACTTCGTTTCGTTCTCATTACTTCACAAGTGATAGTCAATAGTTTCGATGCAGCACAAGGTGAAGTATCTGACTTAGAAGGCTTGAATGTGAAAGTTTCTGCTGCTGACGGCGAAAAATGCGTTCGTTGCTGGCATGTTCTGCCTGATGTGAATACACATCCATCACATCCAGGACTATGTGGTCGTTGTATTATTAACCTCCCTACAGGTCAAGGCGAAGAGAGAAAATATGCCTAATCCACAAAATAATAAAAAAGGTTTATTCCAATTCTATCCCCACAATTTGTGGTGGATAGGATTGTCTATTGTTGCCATTATTTTGGATCAATGGACTAAATGGATAGCAAGTACACATCTGACTTATGCAGACCCTGTACCTGTTTTACCTTTTTTAAATTGGACATTACTACATAACTACGGCGCTGCCTTTAGTTTCTTGTCCGATGCCGGTGGATGGCAACGTTATTTCTTTACATCACTTGCAGGAATTGTCTCGGTTATTTTTGTGTTTTGGATTATGCGTATGCCAAAAAACATGAAAGTATTGCCTTTAGCCATCGCACTCATCTTAGGTGGGGCGATTGGTAATCTTATTGATCGAGTAAGTTTAGGCTATGTTGTAGATTTTATTCATGTCTACTATAACAATAGCCACTTCCCTGCTTTTAACCTTGCAGATAGTGCCATTACTTTAGGTACCATCTTAATGCTGATCGATACTTTTTTCTTAGAGAAACATCGTATTCAACGTGCGGAAGCGCAAAATGACTGATTTTATTAATCCAAATGAAGATACTCGCATTGAAGCGGGTTCAAAAGTACATTTACACTTTTCAGTAGCCATTGAAAATGGTGTTGAAATTGATAATACCCGTAGTCGCGAAGAACCTGTAAGCCTCGTGATAGGTGATGGCAGCTTATTGCCTGGTTTTGAAAAAGCTTTATTTGGCTTACGCGCGGGTGACCGTCGTACAGTAAGTTTACCTGCTGAAGATGCTTTTGGCCCTTGGAACCAAGAGAACGTGCAAAAATTTGATACTGTTAAATTTGAGCAACGTCCTGCTGAAGGTCAAATGATTGAGTTTGAAGATAAAGCAAAGCAGTCATTATATGGTGTGGTTAAATCGGTTGGTGATGATATCACTGAGGTCGACTTTAACCATCCGCTTGCTGGTAAGGACATTACTTTTGAAGTTGAAATTTTCAAAGTAACACCAGCAGGTCAGCAAGGCATCAAAATTATGTAATGCCTGATTCGTACATAAAAAAGCGCCTTATGGCGCTTTTTTTTAGATACATTTTCGATCTACCTTTTTTAAAAAAAACATTTTAAAGTCAGTGTGATAACAGATATAAGGATAAATTTGGTGAATATTCAAATTATTGTGGGAAGCATTCGAGAAGGCCGCACAGCCATTAAAGTTGCAAATTGGGTTCAAAACACGATTTCATCATATAACTACAGCACGATTAAGACAGAAATTGTGGACTTAAAAGAATGGGATTTACCGTTTTTCGCTGGAGCAAATCCACCACTAACGGGTATATATGATCAACCTAAGCAACAAGAATGGGCTGCTCAAATCGCGAAAGGTGATGCATTTATATTTATTAGTCCTGAATATAATCATGGATACAGCCCTGCACTTAAAAATGCACTCGACTATTTAGGTAAAGAGTGGAATGGAAAACCTGCTGCTTATGTCAGTTATGGCGGTAGTAATGGCTCTCGCTCTATCGATCAAATCCGTCAAGTTGCTACGCAATTAGGTTTAGTCGACTCAAATGCCGTGGTTGAGATTCGCGATATTTTTGCACGCAATCGCAATGAAACATTCGAAGGCAATGAATTCGATGACAAAGCGCTTAAATCTGCGTTTGATAAAATTGTGCAATATGTAAGTGCGTAATAATCATCTTCAGATCATCAGTAGGTGCGCGATTACAAATACCGAAGACACTTTGATCGAGATAAAATTATAGTTGAAAAAGTGAACCCTCTAAAATTAGAGGGTTCTTTTTAGATACAGATCCCAATGAATTAACTAATTTTGTCCAACCGTTAAACTTTGATTCCCTATACATTTGCATCCACATGCCAAAGGTGAATTATGCTGTGCGGCGGGTTTTCCCATAATAACCATTTTGCTGTCACCCGCAACAATTGTCGTCACCGTTTTATGTTTAGGACAGGTGGCCTTATCCCCTACACAAGCAACTGGCTTACCTTCGATTAAGAAAGAACTATTTGCTGAAATAACCTGCCCACCACCAGTGGTTGGAGAGCCAATCGTAATATAAGGGAAAGCCATACACTTGTTCCTTTTATAATATTTTATTGAACTTCAAACTCGATTCTTCGATTTTTCTTACGACCCTCTTCCGTTGCATTGTCTGCAACAGGTTCATCAGCACCCATACCCGCTGTACTTAATCGTGAAGGTGAAATATTCTTGGCAATCAAATATTGTTTTACTGCATCCGCACGTTGCAAGCTCAATTCTTTGTTTTTCTGTGGATTACCTTGACTGTCAGTATGTCCGATGATTTTGACATTTTTGCCTTGAACTTTGTTTAGCGCAACCACCATTTCGTCTAAAATTTGTGTGCCTGCTGGTAAAAGTGTGGCACTTCCAGAAGCAAATTCAATAATTCGATTTTTTAAAGCATTATCAATGATGGCTTGTTCTGTATGATTCACAGATAACTGTGCATTAAAGCGATAAGGTGCCACAACTAAATTTTGAAATGTATTTTGAGTCGGTACGATATCATTTTGATTGAGGACTTTACCTGTGAGCTCAACTTGTGTTCCTCTTACACTCAATTTTCCTTGAGAAACTTTTTTAAGATCAGGTGTAATGACTTGTGTCACGGAATCACTCCATCCATTGGGTGCAGTGACAGGACGAACCTGAATTTTATCGATAATTTGGTCTTGGCTATAGACCACTTTCATTTTATTCAATATGGCCTGTTTGCTCATCTCGTTAGGAACAACTCCCTCAACGATAATTTCTTTCGCAAACGATATAACACTTATACTCAATATCGAACTAAGCAATGAAATCTTTAATAAGGTTTTCTTCATCATTATTCTTCTATAAAAGTCTGTCGGAATAATTTCATTCCTTGATTTAAACTCAACTGTCGTTCGCACAAAGATTGCTCGAGTGCAGCAAGACCTGCATTTTGCTCCAAATAGCGATCAATCCACTGAGCTTGTACCAATGAAACCCAATGTTCAGAGCTTAAGTTCTGATTGAAAATATCACTTAATGCTTCAATATCTGCGCCCTGAAAGCCAAATAATAAAACTGGACGTTCTGAATGAAGAATACCAATTAACACTTCGGTATTATGTTTTGGCAAAAATCTTGCGATTAAACTAACCCAGAATGCTGCGATTTCATAACAAAAACTAGGGTTGTGAATTGGTAAAATTAACACCTTATTCAGTTTACTCGTTCCATTTTTTAATACAGGTTGGAGTAAAAGACCTAGTCCAATCATGCTTTGTGCAAGCTCATAGACCGATATTTTCATCATTTGTGCAAATGAATGCATGGTGTGATTTTCAAAAAAAGCGGTTGATTCAGTTACATCAAGAACTTGAATTTCTTTTTTGAGCTGAGCCAGTTTTTCGATTAAATCATCAGCATCTCGAATTTGACGAATCACACGGTTTCTTTGAAATAAGTCAATCAAAACTGGCTTATAGCTATAAGGTGCATAGAGCAAATTTTGGTAGGGTGCATCCACTTCCAATAAGTGACTCAACACCATAGGAAACTGACGACCTGAGCTGTCTTGGCTGGTCACTAAGTTTGCAACCAAGAACATATTTTCACGCGGATTGGCAATAAAGAAATCTAATGATGCCAAACTTTGATAATTTTGATCGAAGTTTGGATTTCTCATTGCCATTTCAAGCGCTTCAGTAATCCACTGATCAATTACTTGAATCAGAGAATACTGTCCTTTGGTTTTCAGAAAATCGCCACGAGCAGGACTCTTACCATAGTACAAAGGCATTGTTTTCACACTGTACATATCGCCTCCTACTGATGATCCATCTTAAGTTGTACTCCATACATCATGGCTGTGCTCCTTGTGTTGCATTTTGCAATGCCGTATTCGTTGAATTCTCAGCTTGAGGTGCTGGTGTTGGTGCCTTTTGAGCAGATACCACACGTGCTGTCGCCTTGTTGGTCGTCACCTTATCAACCAATTGCAAACCGTTTAAATCACGATTAGAACCAACGCCTGTTACACCTTGACCTGAATTCCCACTGATCAAACGAAAGTTTACTTTTACCGCTAATGATGGTTGTTGAGCACTTGCCCAAGTCATTTCGATGACACCATTTTGATCACGACGTTGCGAAGAGTCGATCAAACGATTGATCCCGTATTCACCTGGTGCATCAAAAATCGTATGCGTTTTCCCTTCGAGATCGACTGCAGTAATACGTGCTCCAGGAATAGCACCAGTATTCGGCCAAACAAAGTTCACCCACTGTTGGATACCATTTTCAAAGACCATACGTTGACCATCAATATCAATCGTATAAGACAGCAACTGTGGATTAGACAATGGATAGAATTGGAAGTTGGACTGATTGGTCGCAGCAGGCGCAGAACCTTGTGACAAAGTACCTGTAGCTACACCGTTAAGTGGTGAAACATAGCGTTGGAAACTCATCACAAATTGTGGATTCAAGATAATGCCTTGGTCTTTCCACGTTTTAGAAGTCAGTGTGTAACCACGACGAATCACAAATGGATCGAGCGTTTCTTTAACAAAATTGGCAATACTACCGCCCTCACCGAAGATTTGACCGATTTCACTACTCGTCGCTTGGATTGAAGCCGAGGTATTGAATGGAACCTTTTGGCTCAGAGTCTGATTAAACGGTTGATAAGCTTGCATCACCCATAATTTATTAATCTCATCTTGTGCTGGCGTGATTAAGCTTGCAAAGGATTGTGTCAGTGGACTCACCAAAAGCTTTTGAATGAGCTTATTGTCAATATCATTCAGACCGACCGTCAGTTTTTCATCGACAAGTTTTTGCGTAGTATTAAATACTGAGGTTTGTTCATTGATGGTTTGTTTTACCAAAGCCATCGCATTTGGGCCAATATCCCCTGCATTTCGGAGATCATTAAACTTACTGCGTACCTGTGCGAGATTTTCTAAATACTCATCAAGTAATGATTTATTTTGCTGATCATCACGTTTACGAACCAACTGATAAAAAACGTTAAATTCTTTTGAGATAGCACCTTGGGCGCGCTCAGCTGCACGTTGAATTTCATTGGTATTATCTTGACGAAGAACCTTACGTTTAAACCAAGCGATAAATCCTGTTTGTGGAGCCGCCAATTCCGCTTGAACCACAGGGTTATCCCAATTGGTTTCTTTCGCTGTATGCTCAATGAGCAAACGTATCGGGGAATTTTGAGGCTCACCCAATAAATCTATTGTTTTATGTTGCTGGGCAAAATCAGGTTGTTTTGCATAATAAATTCCATTCAAGAATTTACGCCACTCTGCGATATATTCTTTCTTATAGAGTTCAGTCAGCTGCTTACGAATTTGATCTGGACTACCACTAAAGGTGAGGTCATCTGATTGATTGCTGTTCAACACCCAGTCACGACTGTCTGTCGGACTATTCGCAGCTTCATCAATGGCTTGATCGATATATTCGTTCCATGCCTTATATGTAAATACCCCAGGAAGAGCATAAGAACCTAATACGGCACTACGATTGTTCTCACCTACAATTTGAGCTGCTGTCACTGCTGGATATCGTACAGCAGCACGCATTTTGATCTCATTATAAACTCGATCACGTGCTGGCATCCCCTTCATCACCGCCAACAATACTTGTCGGCTTTGATCAACCAATTGCGCATCCGCTGACAACTGTGGGAATTTTGGATCATTCGCCAATGTCATGGTATAGGTCAGCACCTGCTCCGCTTTTTGGATCATTTCACCACGTGGCATTTGTCCACGATTGGCATCTAACCATGAACGCCAAAAGCGCGTAACCTGATCACTCAGATGACTTGCTTCCATATATTTTGAATTGCTCATCATCAAATAAGCTTTCAATGCGTTGTAAGCATCTTGGGGATTCGAATCAGAAGGTTCCAAAGCATTTTGTGCAGGTTTAGCCGATACTTGCTGAATTTCAACATTAACGTGATTTTCTTTTAGTGTCGCTTCATTATTTTTTACACGTTGCAAGAACTGACCAATATTTTGTTGAGATGGTTCTAAAACAATTTGTCGCACACCATTTAAATATTCGGTTTTAAGTTTTTCCCGCAGATCATTGCCTTGATACAAACCAAAGCCAAACTTTAATGGACGATCTTCTTCAAATTGATCTAACTGTTCTAAACGCTGTTGTAAAATTAGTAACGAGTCGAGCTGTGTCGCCAAATGCTGACCTGATGCCTGCTCCATTTGCATCACTTTATTCAGATCAGCTTGAACATCTGCGATCAACTGTTGATTGTTACGGTAAGACCACACCCACAGGCCTAAAATTACAGATACCCCAAGTAAAGCTGCAATAAAACTCAAATAACGTTGGCGCTTTTTCGCCGGGTTAATATGTTGCTTCACCAAGTTTTTATCTTTCAGAATGACATCTGAAAATAATCCCTTTAAGAAATACCCATGATTCTGTGATACAGAATTTTGTGGAATACCATGTTCGCTGTTCGGAATTTTCTGAAGTCTAAATTCTTGAGCAATTTGCTCCGTCATTGGACTCTCGATCGTTCCTTCTTGTAAGGCACTGGTGAAGTAAAAACCACGGAATACAGGTTTGAACTGATACGGATTTTCCTCAAATAGTGTTCCTATAAAAGTTTTGAGTGCTGGTTTTAAAGTCTTAAACTCAAGCGGAAAAGTCATCACACTGGGTGAGATATTCTGTGCATGACGGCGACTTAAATGAGTCGTACTTACGCTTTTCAATCCATCATACAAAATATTGTAATGATGCTCGAATAGATCAACAGCATTTTCAGATGAATCTGGATTATAAGGCAGCGTTGCTCCCCAAACTTGGTCAAATTCATCCTGATCATAACAATCAAAAAACTCAGTGAATCCTGCGATCAAATCCATTTTAGAAAACACCAAATACACAGGTGCAAAGATTTCTAAACGTTCCGTCAAATCTTGTATACGTGCTCTCAAGTTTTTAGCGAGTTTCAAAGATTTTTCAGGACTTTGGCTAACTAACTCGGCAATACTGACGGTGACAATCAGTCCATTAATCGGCGCTTTAGATCTATTTTTTTTGAGCAAGTTCAAAAAACCAATCCATTCAGAGTGATCTTCTGCATAGACTGAGTAACGACCAGCAGTATCTAACAATACTCCTTCTGTTGAGAAAAACCAGTCGCAATTACGTGTTCCACTCAAACCTGAAGACACTGCATTTTTATGCGTTTCTTCGAATGGGAACTTTAAGCCCGAGTTATAAATGGCAGAACTCTTACCGGCAGCAGGGTTACCAATGACCATATACCAAGGCAACTCATATAGCGCTGCATTCCCTTTTTTATCACCCAGCTTTGACTTACGAATGAGCTGAATTGAATCCTTCATCTGTTGATGAACCAATTGTAGTTCATCTTTATCCTTCTGCTTACCATACTCAGCTTGGGTATCTTTTTCGATTGCTTCCGCCAATTCTTCCCCTTGTTTCTCGTGGCGTTTGCGTTGAATGAACCAATAGATTCCATAACCGATTAGACCCAGTACATAAGCCACCGCAAGCGGCCAGAAATACTGTCTAGGTATCGTGTGATAGGCAGACACTAAGGCAACAAACAATGACAATGCAATGATTGCCTTTGGGTTTGAAACGTACTGCCATACATAGCCTAATATCGTGTGCATTGTATTCTCATTTTTTTCGTAAATTTTTAAACGTTTTGCTGCTCAGGATTTATGTCCGATTCTGATTGATAAGTTTGAATAAATGTCTGAACATCTGGGTTTTGAGTTGTATACACCATTGTCATCAAGGCATCATCAAACTGAAAAGCGAGAGTAAAGCCAAAAATTTTAGCTAAGCTTTGTGTATTCCCAAGTGTTGGATAAAGCATTAAATAGTGATGTTGCTCAATATTCGTATTGGCAAAATTTTGCTCAATTTTTTTAAGTGTTTTGAGTTGAGTAATGTCATCCAACAGAATTGTAAAGGGCTGCTCATTTTCCACTTTGAACTGATGATCAATGTTATAGCGATCTAAACTCTGTTTCAGTTGTTTTTCATTTATCGCAATATCTAATGTTTTCGTAGGTAAAACATTTTCAATTTGAATTTTAGGTGAAGCTAAACAACAGCTCGAAATATATTCTGCAGGAATATATTGTTCTGAAATCCAAATCTTTTCATCCAATGTATCTTGATCAATTTCGGAATCAACGATAAACACAAGACTTATAGACGACTCATCTTTTTCAATACTTTGTAAAAGATGAATCCATTCACTATAGCTTGTTTCAGCACCCCAATAGTGGTGTTCCACGTGAAACACTTCAGGAATATAATTGAGCTGACTCAGGTAGTCTGAAATGAGTTGCTCAGAATCTTGTTCATCCCAAACATGCAATAATTCTTCAGCGAGAACCAGGTGGATTTTAAGCTTATTCAGTCGATAAACTTGCTGCACAGAAGGAGTATCTTCTTCCCCATCATGATACTCAGCCTGAGGATCAATCCATGCTGGATGCATACGATAAGATTGGCTAATTTGAGTATCGTAGAAAAGCGCAGATTTTTTTAAATGCTCACTAATTTCCCAGAGTATTTCTGTTTGTTGTTCGAGTTGAGTCAGAATCAATTGATGAATGCGGTATTGCCGTTTGAAGCTATATTCATCCTCTTCATCTTGTTCGACGTCTAAATCAGAAATTCGATAACTCAGAATAGGCAACCCATACCCATTCAATAATTTGTCATCAAGTTCAGGGCTCTTGAACTCCCGAATCGCATCAATAATCAGATGATTTTCACCCAAAGCATTGAGTGCATAAGCGCGATAGACATTTAAATTGATCCACTCCACAGGCTCAGGCTGTAGCTCCTCAATTGTGGTCTCATCGCTAAGTTGAGGATCATTCTGTTTATTTTTTTGCTCTTTTATCCAATGATAAATCATATATGGCATCACCAAAAAAGCAGTGATTGCAACAGGTAACAATGCAAAAAAGATAAGTAAATCACTGCCAGAAGGATCAAAATTGATGTCACGCCAATACAGCACCACAATCGCAGAAATCACCAGATAAACAGTAAGGAACACTCCAACAATGATTTTGATCATGACGCTACTCCAAGCAATGGGTAGCAAGTTTCATCATTGTCTAGCGGTTGATTATGAGCTAAAAAGGCACCCTGACTAAGCCCCATAGAATGCTCCGAATTTAAAGTAATAGGCTGTATTTCTTGTTTTGATAAAATTAAACGAACATCAACCAATAAGGTTGGGCTACACCAGCTTTGTAGTAGTTTTTTTAATTTTAAACTTAGTTTTTGTTGTGGTAGAAAATCTAGGTAAGTTTTACGATCCAACGGTCCAATTTGAATTTCAATTTTGCCATCAATTTGGGTAATAGTCTCTCCACAAAATGTATTCAATCCTAACAAGCTTGGCGTCGCCCCTCCTAAGGATGTTCTCTGCTGAAGCTCTAATTTAAATTTTTCAGGGATAAACTCTTGTATTGCCACATGCTGATTAAATACCTGTGCAATCATGGTTTTTAAAGCATGTGCTGTATTATTTTGCCCCTGCATTAATCCTGCAAATTCAGCAAAATAATCATCAAGTTCTTGTTGTTGATGTTGCTGACTAATATAACCATTTAATGCATGGATAATATTCAGATAATGATTTTCAGACTCGACCTCATACCGTACTGGTAAATTGTACTTGACCGTCGCATCAACGAATTGTGAAGTGAGCTTATGATTAAATAAACTCAAGAATTGCGTTGTTTCAACTCGAAATTTGCGTGGTGCTGATTTAACTTTATTGGTATAGCTATAGGGTAATGCCCCCTGCATGCCAGTCAAACCCACCATTAAATTTGTAAGCTGAACTTTTTCATCTTCTAAAGCTAGCGATTCAATTTCTTTTTTAGGGAAGTTAAGCTCTAAGGAAGGATGAAATTTAAAATCACGATCCCATGGTGTATGTGGCCGAGCATAGGGCACATGTCTTAACAATCGAATCGACTGAATAAATTCATAAGCAGTCGGCTGTTGAAATAAATAGTCTATTACAGAAGCTTCTTGCCACCAACGTTCTGCACGCATTGGTATAACTCCTGTTGTGATTGAGCATCTTCGATTATGACATCGACAAAACTGTTTAACTGCACTTTTAAGTTAAACACATGGCTCAGCAATTGACTGAAAATATAAAGACTATGACCTCTGAATACTTGTTCATCGATTCGGATAACAACTTTGAGTCCTCGTACGAAAAGCGGGAAAGGTTTGGCTTCAACCAACTTATGCGTCAGGCTAAATTCAATTTGTTTAATCGAGTTAATTAATAGATGATTTTCTTTATTCGACGGTAAGTTATATAACTCTAATAATTCTTTTAAATGCGCTACCGCATCCCCTTTCATCAGTGCTAACGTATTTAATGAAAGATGAGAAATAATGCGCCATTGCTCTTTCTGATTTTGCTCAAATTGATAGGGTAAACTCGGACGCTTCAATACCAAAGCACGACGTGCCAAACTACTATCATTTAGATTTAAAATATTATTTGACTGGCTTAATGCTTCATGCGGTAAATTCCGATTCGAACATAGCAATACGGTGCTAATAAAATCAGACTTTATATCATACGGCTGTAAATGCTTAGAAATAATGGAATAACCCGTTTCAACAAACTTATTGTTGAGCTGGGATGAGTTCAATGCATAGAAAAATTGGACATTTTCATCATGGTAATGACTCATTCCAAAGAACGGCAACACTGGATGATAAACCTGATCCTGATTAATCTTTTCACGAACCATGTGCATTTTCTGAATCGAATAGACCTGATAAAATTCAGGATGATGTGCATCCGTGATCAATGGATATTCGAGTTGTCGATGATGTATTTTTTGTGGTTCAGCATTTTTTTCAAAAAGATTAACAGCTGGCGTGCTGAACAATTTGAAATTTGCACCATTCAGCTCTGAATAATTACGAATAATCGCCTGATCGTTTAGGTTTAACTTAAAATGAATTTGGAGATCAAAACTCGTTTGTTGATCTAATAAATTTCTTAAAAAAGACAAATCAAGATTAAGAAAGCTGAATTTATCTGCAAAACAAAAATATTCCATCAACAAGCGATAGGCATGATGTGTATGTTGATCAATAGGCAATAAACTCTCATCTTCCTCAAAGCCCATTAAGGAAAATGGATTAGAAATTTGATAAAGCTGTGTTCCAATGCGTACCGTAAAAGTCGTATCTTTTTTGAAAATACTATCCAAAACTTGCAGCGGAAAATTTGAAATAGCATCTAAATAAATAGGGAGTTTTTCTTGATGAATCCACAAGCCTGCTTCATTGAAAGTTTCAAAACTTAATTGCAAAGTGGCATTTTGATTGAGATGAATTTGAGCACTTGGGTTCGTTTTAAATTGAACTTGATTCAGTTGAATGGGAAGTAATCGTACAGCTTGACAGGTATTAAATTCACATTGAACCCCCTTAAAGCTTCGTGATTTTAGCGTTGTTGCCTGCGGAATGACGTGAGCTTCAGTTAATTGTTTTATTTTATTTTGATCTTCGAAACTGACGACAGTACAACTTGGAAAATGTCTTAAATATTGAGGGAACATCACCTCAAATAAAGCACGTGTAAAAACGTCATAACTGTCTGCTAATTTTTTATCAATTCGAGCAGCAATCAACGAAAACGCCTGAATTAAGCGCTCAATGTGTGGATCATCAATCTGTTCTTGGTTGAGCGAGAGCCGTTGGGCAATTTTAGGATACTTCTGAGCAAATTCACGAGATTGTTGTCCAAATTCTTGTAATTGTTTTTCGTAGTACGGTAAAAGTTCTTCTATCACAAAAGCCCCAATCTTAAGATCTAGCCGAAATTACATATTGTTGTGTCGTTGGTTTCAATAAAGCATCAAAAACTACAGGCTCATACAATGGATGGATATTTAAATATGCTTGAATACTGAGGCAAAGTGCGCCCATATTGTCGCTGTCTAACAACATTTCAACTTGAATTTGTCGTAGGCGAGGTTCATGTGCCGCAATGGACTGCTGAATAGATTGGCAAATTTTGTCTCGATCCATTGGATTCGCTGTTGATAATCCAACAAAATCAATAATGCCAAACTGTGCAATCGAGCCTTTAACCGTAGGGAATTCATCAATCTGATCAAACTTGGCTACTCGACTATTAAGTAGATCCTCCAAGTCATGTGCAACAGATTCACGTAGCTCTTGCATAGACAAGCCTTTGATCTGATCCTCATATTCTGGAATCAAGCGATCAAATAAAGTTGAACGGAAGCCAAATGGATAAAGATGATCTAAATTTGTTTTCATCTTGCCTACTCTAAAAGATGAGTAAAGGCCAACTTAAGTCAGCCCCTACTCCTCTCACTTTCAAGACTTTAAGCTTTGTAGCTTGCAGTGTTGTTAGAAAGTGACCATTGCTTCGTGATCGCACCTTTTTGAGTACCATCGATATCTTGTTGGTTGTATGTCCATTCAACAGCAGCATATTTCAAACCAAATGCTTCAGTCGGAACACCTTCAGCATTTACAGATGGTGTTACGCTTGAAACTAGAACATGTTTCAATTTGATTTGAAGGTACTTGATACGCTTATCACCATTCGCACGGTAGTAATCGATTTGTACTTCATCAAAAGTGTAACCAGCAGAACATGCTTCCCAAAGTTTCGGGCTAGTCGCATCTAAATCTTTAACGAATAACATGTCTGAATGTTCAACACGCTCAGAAGTATGACCACCAACACTTGAAGATGTCGCAGATTTAGGCTGACGGATGTTATGAGACCAAGAATTAACTTCCAACCAATCTTTGTGCTCAGTGTCACGAGATTCGCCGTCTACTTTGTATTTTCCTCGAAATTGAACATATATATCTTTCATGAAGATTTCCTGTTTTATTTAACGTTATTATAAAGTTGCTCTATTTAATTAGAGGACTGAGGTAACTCAGTGACAAGTCTCAAAGATACCGACAACTCGTCCAACTGGAAGTGCGGTCTTAAAAACACGACCGATTTGTAGTGACCAGGGTTCGCCGGGTCTTCCACAACTTTTACAGATGCTTCACGAAGCGGGCGCTTAGCTTTGGCCTCTTGTGATGCACCATCATCTAGTAATACATATTGAGATAACCAATCATTCAAAAAGCTTTCTACATTTCCAGCTGAAGCAAAACTTCCGACTTTATCTCGCATCATTGCTTTCAAATAATGCGCAATACGCGACACAGCCATGATGTATTGAATCTGGCTTGAGAGTGCTGAATTTGCATTCGCTGTATCGCTATCATATTTCTTAGGCTTTTGGGTCGATTGAGCCCCAAAGAACGCTGCGTAGTCTGTGTTTTTGCAGTGTACTAATGGAATAAAACCGAGATCGCTCAACTCTTTCTCACGGCGGTCCGTAATCGCAACTTCTGTCGGACACTTAAATACGACTTCACCATCATTGGTTTTGAAGGTATGTACTGGCAAGCCTTCTACTAAACCACCACCTTCAACCCCACGAATTGCTGCACACCAACCATGCATATCAAATGCATTCGTTAAACGTGTACCGAAACCGTATGCTGCATTCATCCAGAGATATTGATCGTGATCTTCACCTGAGACTTCTTCAACGAAGTTAAAGCCTTCTGTTGCCCAACCCTCTTTAGGGTCATAAGGCAGGCGACCCAGAACGCGTGGCATAGTTAAAGCCACATAGCGAGAATCATCACTTTCACGGAATGAGCGCCACTGTACATATTCTGCAGTTTCAAAAATTTTAGATACATCACGAGGACGATCAATTTCAGTGAAAGATTCAAGACCTAGAATTGAAGGGCTTGCTGCTGAAATAAAGGGTGCATGAGAGGCAGCGGCAACATGAGAGATTTGTTCTAAAAGATACATATCTGACGGTGTGCGATCGAATTCAAAATCACCAATCAAAGTTGCGTAAGGTGCACCACCAAAAGAACCATATTCTTCTTCATACACTTTTTTGAACAATGTGCTTTGATCAAAGTCAGTTGCGCCTTGGAAGTCCTTAATCAATTCTTTTTTAGTGGTATTTAAAATGCGGATTTTAATTAAAGGATTTGAAGGTGTTTCTTGACAGAAATAGTAAAGTCCACGCCAAGTCGACTCAATCTTTTGAAACTGTTCATGATGCATAATTTTGCTTAATTGAGCAGAAATTAAAGCATCAATTTCAGCAATACGCTTATCTATTGAGACCGTCATGTTTTCTGAAACAGTAATTGTTCCAGCCATAACTTCTTTGGCTAATTCCCCAATTAAATTTTTCGCACGAACATGTTCATCATCGTTACGCGCAATTCGACTTTGTTCAACAATCGAATCTAGAAGACTCGTTTCTTCAACAGCATTGCTTGTCGCAGGTGCGGTTTGTAAATTACTCACGGTCGTCGCCTCCTGCTTCAGCACTTAATTTGCGTACTTGATCTGTATTTTGAAGAATTTCATCAAGCAGATCTTCTAGACGTTCACTATTTGAAATTTTATTACGCAAATCTGAAAGGCGTTCACGCGCTTCAACCAATTTGCGTAAAGGGTCAACTTGTTGAACAACATTTTCAGGTCGGAAATCTTCCATTGAGTTAAAAGTAAGATCTACCGACATATTTCCACCCTCTTCCGAAATTGTGTTTTCAACTTGAAAGGCTGCTCTTGGTGCTAGCGAACTCATTACTTCATCAATGTTATCCAAATCCACATTAATAAATTTCTTATCTTTCAGTTTGGTTCTTTCAAGTTCAGATGCTGCTGAGAAGTCCCCTAATACACCAACAACAAAAGGAAGTTCTTTTATTTCTTTACCATCACCTACTTCTACGTCATACGTCAGTTGTACTCGAGGTGGTCGAATGCGTTGTAATTTTTTTTGAACACTTTCACGCTTAGCCATATTATTTTTTCCTAAATTTGTAATTTGATCAGTTCAACGAGCCAAATGGATTCTCACGTTTTGGTGCTGCTGGTTTTTCAACTTTCGCAGGTGTCGTTGTTTTAGCGGGTGTTGTTTTTGCTGGAGTCGATGCACGGCGCGTCGTACGTGCAGGCTGTCGAGTAGTTCGAGTCTCTTGAACACGCTTAGGTGCTTCTTCAACTTTGGTTTCGATTACAGTCAAAGGTTTAGCTTTTTTAACTGCTTCAGAAAGTGCCAACGCAGGTTCGTAAGTCTCTTCAGTCAAATAACGTACTTCTGGTCCACGCATTTGCTCTAATGCCTCATTCGCGATTCCGATTCCAGCTAAAAACTTAGTATCTGTTAACGATGAGTGCTGAACATTTTGTGCATTAAGACTGTTCACCAATTGAAGTGCTTTCTGATTTTGTCCGATTTGTTGAAAACGCTGAGCTGCTTGTGCTAGAAAACCATTTTTGTTGTCTTTATTTTTTTTATCACATGCTTGAGCATAAATTTGTAGCAATGTCTGGTCTGTTTCACCCGCTACTAATGGATGATCTTTAACACAACCTCTTTTGAGTTTTACTTCATCTGCGTAAGTTGTAGACGCCATCCCCAACCCAATTAGCAGAGTTGTAAGCAGAATTTTAGTATTCAAAATACACCCTCATTTATTATAAAACTTACATTAACTATATGATTCATTAAATCATTTTTTAACACACTCAATGTTTAGAGCAATGTCTTCTATATATATTAGATTTAATTAAAATTTAAACTTATAAATGCAAACTTAGTCAACATTATGACCATTATAATAAAGAAACAATTAAGTTTTTTAAGTTACAAAATTATATAGTTCTGTAAACGATTCACACTATAGGATAGTTTTTTTATCACCTTTATTTAGGTAGAATAAAAAATATGGGTGAATTTTTTCATACTAAAAATTATTGTTTATTAAATATTTAGTCGTTAAAAATCTTAAAAATAGACGTTATGTAGGTTTATTTTAAGTAACTATAAATAATTTGAACACAGAGAATTCTGATGAATAACTTGAAAATTTTGATTACAAAACTATCTCCTACGACAAGAACAGCACTAGAAAAGTCTGCAAATTATTGTATTAATCAACAAAATTACGAAATCGAAATTGAACATCTACTCTTCGAATTATTAAATCAAAACGTAAAAAATGATCTCTCTATTTTGCTCGATCACTATAAAATTTCTAAAAATGCACTGATCGATGATTTACAAGAAACGATTTCGCACTTGCCCAAAGGCAATACGCGTACACCTATTTTTGCTCAATCGATTGTACGTCTGCTAGAACAAGCTTGGCTTATTGCTTCCGCAGATCAAACCCCAGTCATCCGTAGCGGGCACTTATTAGTTGCGTTATTGACTGCAGGAGATTTATATCAAATCGCGCTTCGTGCATCGAGTTTATTCGATCTGTTCCCGATTGATACGATGAAACACAAATTTATAGAAATTTGTAAAGCTAGCATTGAAGAGCATCTCCCTCAAGCTGATCATCAAAATGATGTTCAGGATCAGGATACGATTCAAAGTTCAGAATCTCATGCAAAAACACCTGCACTAGATCAATACACCATTAACTTGACTCAAAAAGCGCTTAACGGTGGGATTGATCCTGTCATTGGACGTGAGTTTGAAATTCGCCTTATGTTGGATATTCTGATGCGTCGTCGTCAAAATAATCCTATTTTAACAGGTGAGCCAGGCGTAGGTAAAACTGCTGTCGTTGAAGGTTTAGCGCTGAAGATTGCCAACAACCAAGTGCCTGATGCATTAAAAAATGTACATATCCATGTTCTTGATATGGGTCTATTACAAGCAGGTGCAAGTGTAAAAGGTGAGTTTGAAAATCGCTTAAAACAAGTCATCCAAGAGGTTCAAAGTTCCGCTCATCCTATCATCATCTTCATTGATGAAGCACACACACTGATTGGTGCAGGCGGTCAAGCTGGTCAAAATGATGCGGCGAATCTCCTTAAACCAGCCTTAGCACGTGGCGAGTTAAGAACAATTGCTGCAACTACATGGGCTGAATATAAGCAATATTTTGAAAAAGATGCGGCGCTCAGTCGTCGTTTCCAAGTCGTCAAAGTTGAAGAACCGACTGAAGAAGTTGCGATTGATATGCTTCGCGCCATGATTCCTGTCATGGCTAAACACTTTAATCTTCAAATCGATGACGAAGCCATTGTGACTGCTGTTCATTCTTCACATCGATATATTGCTGGTCGACAACTCCCAGATAAAGCAGTGAGTGTTTTAGATACTGCTGCCGCTCGTGTGGCATTAACTCAGAATGCTCAGCCGGTAAAGTTAGATCAGCTACATGCTCAACATCATAATTTATTGCTTGAATTAGATATTTTGGAACAAGAGAATAATCAGTTCCCACAGCATGACGAACGCCTCTCCAATCTTAAAAATACGATCACTGAAATAGAAAATGAGTTAAATGCCACAACTGAAAAGTGGAAACAAGAACTAGAAATTGTTCAAAAAATCAAAACACTTGAGCAAAAAAATTCTGAATTAAAAGATGAAGAACACATTAATGATTTTAAAAATCAGATTCAGCAACTTAGATCCGATTTAAAAATATTACAAGGTGAACAACCTCTGGTATTTGAACGTGTTAATGCACAAATCATTAATGAGATTATTTCAGACTGGACTGGTATTCCTGTAGGAAAAATGGTCAATGACGAAATTAAGCAAATTCTAAGTTTAGAAGAAAAACTGGAACAACGCGTCATGGGGCAAGACTATGCCCTGCATCAACTTGTTCAAGGAATCAAAACTTCTAAAGCAAAACTTGAAGATCCAAACAAGCCTCAAGGGGTATTTATGTTGGTTGGACCAAGTGGTGTAGGGAAAACAGAAACGGCTTTAGCTTTAGCCAATGAGCTGTATGGTGGGGAATCTCATCTCATCACGATTAACATGTCTGAGTATCAAGAGGCTCATACTGTTTCCTCATTGAAAGGTGCGCCTCCAGGCTATGTAGGATATGGTCAAGGTGGTGTCCTCACTGAAGCTGTTAGACGCAATCCGTATAGCGTTGTTTTGTTAGATGAAATTGAAAAAGCACATTCAGATGTTCAAGAGTTGTTTTACCAAGTCTTTGACAAAGGCACACTTGAAGATGGTGAAGGACGTGTTATCGATTTTAAAAACACCACAATTTTATTGACCTCTAACACTGGCTCAAGCGCAATTATGCAGGCCTGTTTGACTAAACCTGTAGAAGAATGGCCTACGGCAGAAGACTTAATCGAACATTTAAAACCAAGTTTATATAAACAGTTTAAACCTGCCTTCTTGGGACGTATGCGTATCGTGCCTTACTTCCCACTCCATGATGATCTACTTGTGCGTATTATCCATCATAAGTTAGGCAAAATTACTGATCGTATTTTCAAACAATATCAAACACGTGTTGAATACACCGATGATTTGGTGGAACTCCTCTTAAGTCGCTGTACAGAAGTCGATAGTGGCGCACGTAATGTCGACAATATTCTAAACTCTTCAGTTTTACCTGAACTAGCAACACAAATATTGATTGCCTTAGCGGATAACAAAGTGCCTAAATTAATTCAAATTGATAGCAAAGATGACGTGATTGAGTATCGATTAGATCCAACAACAGCACCGAAAAAGCGTAAAGCCACCAAAAAGAAAATTGTTGAAGCATAATTATTTGAGTATATAAATTAATATGAACATTGATATAGAACAGCTACTTCAACCAATCTCAGATCAAGCAATCTGTGGCGAAGATCTATCTTTTTCGAATGAATTTCATGAAATCAAGAAAGCGAAAACCCAAGATGATCCGCTCTTAGATATGGGGGATTGGGTAGCTGAACCTAAACAAGCAGATTGGTCATTTGTTTCGGCAAAATGTATCGATGTTCTGACTCAAAAAAGTAAAGATATTCGTTTATTGACTTGGTTAAGCGAAGCTTGGAGTCAACTCTACGGTTACGAAGGAGTCGCTCGTAGCCTTGAGCTTTCGCATCGTATGTTATCCAATTATTGGAAAGATATACATCCTGAAATTGAAGATGATGATTTAGATCAACGTCTGGGTTTATTGCAAGGTTTGACTTCTCAATTACCTGCTTTGATTAAACGTGTTCCACTCATCAATTCAGCTCCTTTCTATTCAATCTACGATTATGAAAAATTACTGCATCAACAAAATGTAAGATTAAAAAATGCTGATGATTATGGATCTTCTCAGAATCATCCAGAAATCGAGCAGTTCGAACAAAGCTTATTTAATACCTCAAAAAGTTTCCAATACAACAATTATCAGTTCTTTTTAGAAATTTTGACGCACTGGGATACCCTCAAGCAAGTACTTGATCAACTGATGCAATTAGATGCTCCAAGTTTCGCAAATACTGATTCTCAGTTGGAAGACATACATAAAACACTGAAAAAAATTTATAAAGCAGATGCATTTTTAATGTCTGAGGATACTCCTGACATGAATCAAGACCTACAATTCCAAGAAAACAATTCAAATATAAATTCTGCTCCAACAGCAAATATACAAGCAGCAGTAACTCAGCAGTCATTTCAACCTCAACCACAAAGTCATCTACAAAATCGTGAACAAGCAATGCGGGTGCTTAAAGATATTGCGGATTATTTTCAAGCAAATGAACCACATAGTCCTGTGAGTTATATGCTTCAAAAAACCATTAAATGGAGCCAAATGCCGCTTCATGAATGGCTCGCACAAGTCATTAAAAACGATAACAACCCATTGGAATCAGTCCATGAACTCTTGGGTGTAAAAAATAGCAATGAATCTAATGAATGGTAATCTCAATGTTTAAAGCAGAAAAAGTACTGTGGGGTGAAGGTCTATTTTTAAGACCGCAGCACTTTCAAATTCAAGACAGTTATCATGAACAGCGTTTAAATCAAACTATTCGTGCCACCATTCCATTCGCATATGGGGTACAACAGCTCAAATTTGATGAATCTCAATTAACGACCCATGTGCTAGCAATCGAGCACATTGAAATGATTTGGCAAGATGGTGAAATTTACGCTGCTCCTTCGCGAGATCTTTTACCTCAGCCCGTACTGCTCGATGAGCTCAATTTCCGTGGTGAAATGACCATTTTTCTTGCGCTTCCTATCGTTCAACCAAACAAGCGTAATATCGCCCATGAGGCTTCGACACAACCAAGTCGATATCATTCGTATCTGAATGAAACTCATGATTTGTTCACAGATGCCACACCTGCTGAAATTACTTACATTCGTCGTCGTGCTGAGCTGAAATTACTGGAATCTCAGAATGATACTCCTCATGAACTGGATGGTTTTTTATATTTGCCGATAGGAAAAATTAAGCGTCATAGTTCAGGAAGCTTTGAACTTGATACAAAATTTATTCCACCAATTTTGCATATTGCTTCATGTGAGTCATTGGTTGCTAATTTAAAACGTACCTTGAATGTCATTAAAGCAAAAATCAAAACTATTCAAACCAACAATCGCGAAAACGAACAAAAATTAATTGAATTTAGATCAGGTGACATTGTTTCATTTTGGCTAGTGAATGCATTGAATACTGCTCATGCAACTCTCAGCCATTTATTGACTCATCCCCAAATTCACCCTGAACGCTTATTTTTTGAATTACTCAGATTGACTGGCTCATTACTGACATTCTCAACAGCCTATGAAGTTGAACATTTACCTCAATATCAACATCATAATTTACAAGATAGCTTTGCGCAGTTAGATGTCATTTTAAGAGAGTTACTCGACACAATCATTTCAAGTCGATACTTCAATATCAGTCTTAAAGAAATACGTCCTTCGTATTGGGTTGGTAGCTTAGAGTCAGATAAGATCACTCGCGAATCTCGTCTGTATATTGCTGTGTCTAGTTCAATGATGCAGACACACGAACTTGTACAAATTGTCCCACTACGTTTTAAAGTGGGCACAACAGTCGATGTTGAGCAACGTGTCGTCTCTGCATTGCCTGCTATTCCGATTCACCATTTGATGCAAGTACCTACTGCGATTCCAGTCCGCTCTGGTGTGAGTTATTTTGAAATTGAACCTCATCATGAACTCTATCAACGCATGTTGGAGTCTGAAACCATCTGTATTTATGTACCTGCTGGATTCCAAGATATCAGTATTGAACTCATCGCAGTGATGAATCGCTAGAGATTGAGAAGAGAAAAATATGAATATGCCTAATGGAGCACCTTCACTGTTCGATGACGGTCAGATTGGAGCAGGCTCTACACCACAGCAACAGAATAAATTGACGCAGTCTTCTAATTTGGTTGATTTAATGCATGACGGTTTCTACATCGTTTTTTTAATTCGTAACCAATACGTTCCTGACAATGTCGATGAATTTCGCCAAAAAATCATGGATCAACTACAACGTTTCGAATTACAAGCGAAGAAGTTGCAGTTTTCAGCCGAGGATATCCATGATGCCAAATATGCATTTTGTGCATTACTTGATGAAACGATTGTCACACAACAGAACCCTAGTTATTTCCATTTACAAAATTCGTGGTTGATTAGTCCTCTTCAGTTAACTTTATTTGGATCTCAACTTGCAGGTTATCAATTTTTTGACTTATTAGAAAAAATTAGAACTCGTGGAAAAGATCGCTTAGCAGCTTTAGAAGTTTTTCACTACTGTTTACTGTTAGGTTTTCAAGGTAAATACCGTATTGAATCAATTGAAAGCTTAAATCATTTGGTTGCACGCGTAGGCGATGAAATAGATTATTTAAAAGGTAAAAAAGCCCTCTTTTCACCTTTCGCTGCATTGCCTGATCAAATTAAAAACATTATTCATAAAGAACTTCCATTCGCTTGGATTCTATTATTTTTACTCCTCTTTGCATTATTGGCATTTTCTGGACTTCGCTATATGCTCAGTCAACAAGAGACCAAAGCCATGACTCAATATAATAATGTCATTAGTGCACCTGCTGAACAGGCCCACATAACGATTCATTTACCATAAAAGATATTCAATATGAGCCAAGAAAAGAAAAATATTAGAGTCCTTACACCTACTAAAAAAAATAAAAAAATTTCGCCTCTAGTAAGCGGGATCATTGGTGTAGCAATTGGTATCTCTACCACATCTTTAGCTTTTTATACCTATTTAAATCAACCAAGCTTCCAACCGATTAACGCAGCAGATACAGATTCAACACACTCAAATGATAAATTGTCCAATATTGATTCGGGAATCACCCAAGCTGATCAAAACGAGCAATCTGAACCTGATGAATATCACCAAGCTCAACCCAAGCTAAATGAGCTTAATAATATTTTCAAACATCAGCAAACAAACTCTGCTCAAGCAACTCAACCAGTGACTTCAAGTAAAAATCCCTTCGAATCAACTTTTAATCAAGCACAACCTTTAAGTAACAAAACTTCCCAAGTTCCACCTAAAGCAGAACCAGTAAAAAAGACCACAACTGAAGCATTACCGAAAACCATAAAAAAGCCTGAGTCTAAGCCTACGACAGCCAATGCAAATAAAGTTGCTGAAAGTAAAGCTGACACTGATGAAAATATTGATATTCCTGTAGCCAGCGTAGAAGTTTCAGTCACACGAACTGCTAAAGAACCTGCACCGTGATTTTTTTTATCATTGTCAGTTTTGTGATATTAATCATCGCACTGACTTTATTGATGTCTTATGAGATAAGACAAAAAGTAATAGATTTTGCACAAAGCTTATTACCACAAGGTAAAAAAAAGCTTTTAAACGCACGTAAATTTGCACATGAAATGAATCATGCTGCTTCAGCAGACCAAATTCAAACGCATTGGCACTTACAGCAATGGTGGATACTCATTGCTGGTTTTTTCTTACTTAGCAGTATTATGCTTTTTGCTTTTACAAAACCCGTTGATCCTACAAAAATAGAAGCGAACTATTTAAAGAAAGCTGATCCTCAAATTTATAACTTATTAAATGGGGAAATTCTTTCCCCTCCTCCAGAGGTTGAAGAAAGTCTCGTCGATGCAGCAATCGTTGAAGCTGTACGTCTTGAGCAACAATATCAAGCTCAAACTGGCGGTTCTGTTTCATCGACAACTATTCCTAATGTAGAAAATTCAGAGTTTTCTCATGGTCATCTCGATACTTCAATGGTAAATCGTAAGTGGGACAAGATGCATCCACGCTATAAACAACGATTACTTATGGTCTTCAAAATTATGAAGGAACAACATGGCTATGAATTAGTATTACTAGAGGGTTATCGTAGTCCTGCACGACAAAATAGCCTATCTCGGAATAAAGCAACCACTTTAGCGACTGCATACCGTAGCTATCACCAATTTGGTTTGGCAGCTGATGTCGCATTCAAGCGAGATGGTAAAGTCGTTATTTCTGAACGTGATCCTTGGGCTATGCGTGGCTATCAGTTATATGGTCAAGTTGCTGAGTCTGTCGGTTTAGTTTGGGGAGGACGTTGGACAAAAATTCATGACTACGGTCATACAGAATATCGAATGCCTGGCTTGGTTCGTAGCAAGGAAACTCATGATCGTTTCATGCGAGAAGCTGAACAAGGTAATTTAATGGCAAGCAATATAGAACAGTAATAATCCGTTGATTCTCTTTTCAAAATGCCTGTTAACGATACAGGCATTTTTGTATTTATTGATATATTTTGCGCTTGTAATTAACTATGTGAAGACATTGATTTAGAAGTTAATTTTCCCGTACCCATGCCTTTCCCTTTATATTTAATTCTTTATTTCAATTTACATATATAAAAAAACACCCCCTTGTATTGAAGGGGGTGTTTAGAATAATGAGCTGGCGATGACTTACTCTCACATGGGTAACCCCACACTACCATCAGCGCTAAGAGGTTTCACTTCTGAGTTCGGGAAGGGATC